>NZ_JH980292.1:4360421-4666497 GCF_000314005.1 Spirulina subsalsa PCC 9445 | reverse complement strand
GCACAAGCTCAAATCGTCAAAGCTTGCTTGGAACTGGCTACACTGGCAGATTTTTATACCTGTCCTATTGTTCATGAAATACTAGACTTCCAGAATAAAAAAGCCGAGTTCAGAGAAAGAGGTAAGAAATATGCAAGAATTCTATCAGGTTGGGCTTATAGCCAATTTTTTAAAACCTTAAAGGCTATCTGCTCTAACCGAGGGATTTACCTAATTGAAGTTAATCCAGCCTTTACCAGCCTAATTGGTATGGTCAAATATGCCCGTATGTATGGACTCTCAAGTGATGTTGTCGCAGCTTTAGCTATAGCTAGACGAGGTATGCGATTGAGTGAAAGATTACCCAGTACCTTTACCGCCCGTTTAGGAGTGAATCATTCTCGGCACGATTGGCACTGGTGGTCACAACTGAATAAACAAATACAGTCAAGCACTGTAATTAATCGAAGACATGATTATTATAGCGTCTCTAACTGGGATGATGTGGTTAAGCTAAAGACTTGATGTTGATGGCAATAATACTTCATCAGTTGACTGAATAGGAATACCGCAGCCTTACTAGATCATCATAGATTTTCTAGAAAATCATAAAGTTAAAAGAGCGGATAAAACCAGAAATGCTGAATTCTTATCTGCCCCAGAAGGAGTGTCCCCATTTTGCAAAGAACCGTCGCCGAAATTAACGAAAAAATCCAACAACAAAAAGCCGTTGTTTTGACCGTTGAGGAACTGAAAGCCCGAGTCCAAGAAGTGGGCGTGACCCAAACCACCCAAGAAGTCGATGTGATCACAACGGGAACCTTTGAACCCATGGAGTCCACCGGGGCAATCTTCAACCTCGGCCATACGGACCCCCCGATCAAAATTCGTCAGTGCTGGCTAGAAGGCGTTCCAGCCTATGCGGGACTGGGTGCAGTGGATTTATACCTTGGGGCTACGGTGATGGCCGAATATGGCGGCCTAGGGGACGCAGAAGAAAGCCGCTTAAATACGGTGCTGCCAGAACGGGGGGGCGGTCATGTCATTGAGGATCTGATTGCCGGGAAACCTGTACAACTGCGGGCGCTGGGGCAAGTAACCGATTGTTACCCCCTCCCCTCCTTTGAAACTACCATCACCCGAGAGACAATTAATCAGTTTTACTTATTTAATCCTCGTAATCTATATCAAAATTTTATTGTTGGGGTGAATGGAGGCGATCGCACTCTCTACACTTACCTTGGCCCCCTCTATCCCTGTCTCGGCAATGCGGTTTATTCTAACCCCGGTGCTATTTCCCCCCTATTCAATGATCCCCAACTGGAAGTCATCGGCATTGGTACGAAAATCTTTTTAGGGGGCGGCATTGGTTACATCACTTGGGAAGGCACCCAACACTTCCCCTTACAGAAGCGCCTCCCCAATGAAACCCCTATTGGCCCAGCAGCCACTCTGGCCGTGATTGGGGATGCAAAACAAATGACCCCCCAATGGGTGCGGGGCTGTTACTTCAAAAACTATGGCGCGTCTATCATGTTGGGCGTAGGGGTTCCCCTGCCTGTTCTCCATGAACAAGTTGTCGCCCATGCAGCTATTCAAGATCAAGATATTGTCGCCCCCGTGGTAGACTTTTCCATTCCTCGCCGCGTCCGTCCGACCTTTGGTTTAGTCAGTTATGCTGCCCTGAAAAGCGGTCAAATTAAAATCGATGGGCAAACGGTACGCACTGCCCCCCTAGCCAGTCTTCGCCTGTCCCGACAAGTGGCGCTAGAACTAAAACAGTGGATTACTCTGGGTCAGTTTACGTTGACTGAACCTGTGGCGGCCATTCCGCGCGATCGCAACTTCCTGCCCCAAGATCGTTGGGGTTCTCAACGGGCAAGCGATTAGCTGTTCCTGGTTTAGGATTGACTAATCACTGATTCGAGATGATTTAATTCCGGCAAAATCAGGCGCTCCATCGCTAATTGCACCGCATTTGTGGAGCCCGGAACAGAAAAGATCAGCTTATTCTGATAAATTCCTGCGATCGCCCGAGAAGCCATCGCCCGAGAACCAATTTCCTGAAAACTCAACAGTCGGAACAGTTCCCCAAACCCCGGTAACGTCTTTTCCAACAGGGGAACAATGGCATCATAGGTCCTGTCTCGTGGGGCAATCCCCGTCCCCCCATTGAGCAAAATCACCTGTAACTGGGAATTTTTCCCCCAATCCATCAATTGAGCTTGAATCATTTGGGGTTCATCCCGCAGCACTTGATAGAAAACAATCTGATGACCCGCCTCACTCAACAAACGCCGCATCAACGCACCACTCCGATCCGTTTCCACGGTTCGCGTATCACTAACGGTAATCACCGCGCAAGATAACGCCTTTGGGTCAGAATCAGGATGAGGGGTTAGGATCATCAGAAAGGAGTCAAAAACCAATTAAGAACGAGTTAATTCTAAACCTTGGGTTTCCGCATAACGCTGCATAAAACGCAGGAAACGTTCCCATTCCTCCTCAGAACGCATCACTAACAGGGCTTCAATGGCACGAGCTTGACCATTAATAAATTTCCCCTTCACTTCCCGGGTCATAATCTCCCCTTCACTATCCACCAAGTACATCCCGGTGATCTCGTCACTATTTTCCGCGCTTAAGATATTGGGATCATCAAAATAAAACGTCGCGGTGCCGCCGTTCCCGTTCCGGTTGCGCGTCACACGGACATCAGGGACTGTCTCTTCTGCAATCCCTCTAGAAAATTGAATTTGCGCTGTCATATTCGTTTTTACCTGAACTTATCAATGCTTTATTTATCATGGTCTAGAGGATATTCTAGGGGATTTTGAGTATGAGGAGCAAATCTGAGCCGTAAAGAAGCACAGGATGTTCAGGTTCTAGAAGCTTTAAACGTGCGATCGCGGTTTCACCAACAAGGTAATATTTTGAATCCCCACCACTTCCACCACTTCCCCCGGTGAAATGATCGTTTCCTGTTCACAGAGGGCAAACCACCACCCCGCACGATAACGCACCCGGCCGCGGCAATGGGGATGAATCATTTCTTCCACAATGGCCGGACCACAAAAATGGCGATGATTGCGATTTTTTCGATGACGACTCGGGGAAGAATGAACCCCTAACGGTTGTGTTGAGGCAGAAAAAAAACATTGTTTAGCCCAATTCCACATAACAGAACTCCAGTAGGGTGTGACTGAATCAAAAAAGTTTAAAGTTAATTATTGGACAACGCTTGCAAACGTCCTCAGAGTACCTTTGAAGTCTTAAAGCTCACAATTGTTCCTGAGTTTTGTTGCCCCTTTTAACTTGTTCCTTTCTACAGTCCCTCGGGAGCTAATCAGGAGTTTGATCAAACGGCTGGCAAAATTGATCTAAACCTTGTTTCAGCACATAAAACAACACCGGAGTTGCGAGAATTGGCGGAATTAAATCTAAATTAGCGAGTGCAATGGCCGCTTTTTCTAATTCCCCCGTGGCGATATTCTCCCGCAAAATACTGTCCTGACAAATGGCAGCGCGGCAGCGTTTCGCTAGGGAGGCCAACCATTCGGCATTATCTTGTTGGGGTTGTTGTCCCGCCCGAATCGCTAAAGAAATGGCGGCATCTTCTAAATCCCCCTCACAGTCCTCAAGTTCTAATAGTGCTTTTTGGGCGGGTAGATAATTGACCAACTGACTCCGCCATTTTGCTAGTTCTTCCGGGGTAATTCGTTCCATGCTGTTTTTCTCTGTAGGAATCAAAAAAGAGGCCAATTCAGCCACTAAACAATCAATCAACAATAGCAAAATGGGACTAGAGTTCAGTTTAACTCCAATCCCAATGCTTTTGAATCATTGCCTAATATATCACGAACTAATGAGGGGTCGCGTCTACACGAATCCCCGTTTTCGCAGCAATTTCTTCCCGCAAGACTTCTAAAGCCTTAGCAAATTGGGGATCATCTAAAGTTCCGAGTTTTTCGTTATTGGTTTGTAGGTTTTTCCGCTCTTCTTCGCTCATCTCGAAAACAATATCTGGCGGAATCCCCTCTTTATTAATATCCCGACCACTAGGGGTGAGATATTTAGCAATAGTCACCGCTAAACCTGCGCCATTGCCCACACTCCGCACGGACTGGACTAAACCTTTGCCAAAGGTTTGAGTTCCCACTAACACCGCCCGATCATTATCTTGGAGGGCTCCTGAGAGAATCTCGCTGGCACTGGCCGAACCGCCATCCACTAAAACCACCATCGGTTTATCTGTTAAGGAGCGATTGTTAGCCACCTGCCGATCCATCTCTCCATCCCGATTAACTGTTGAAACAATCGTACCTTCGGGGATAAACATTCGAGCAATTTCAATGCTGGCGTAAAGCAGCCCACCGGGGTTAGAACGGAGGTCAAGAATATAACCTGCGACGTTTTTGGCTTCAAAGTCTTGAATCGCTTCCCGCATATCTTTGGCTGCATTGGCGTTAAATTGATTCAAGCGAATATAGCCAATATTGCCTAATTCTGTGTGTTGTAATCTCGCACGGACTGGATGAATTTCAATTTTGGCGCGGGTAATGGGATAGTCTATTTCTTCTTCACCCCGTCGAATCGTCAGCACCACTTGAGAGCCAACTTTACCGCGAATCAGTTGCACTGCCTCATTAACGTCCATGCCGAGGGTGTCTTTGCCATCAATTCTCATGATGATATCTTTGGAGAGAATCCCCGCTTCATAGGCTGGACTGTCTTCAATGGGAGACACGACAATTAAACGATCTGATGGCTCGTCTTTGGAAATTTGGATACCTACCCCAGTAAGTTCTCCAGAAGTGTCAATCTGCATATTTTTGAACTCTTCTGGATTCATAAAACGAGTATAGGGGTCTTCAAGGCGTTCGAGCATTTCCCGAATCGCTTTGTAGGCTTCATCGGAACTACTATAATTCCGGTCTAAATACTCATTGCGTACCGCACGCCAATCGACTTGATTAAAGGTCGCATCGACATATTGACGATTAATAATCTGCCAAACTTCATCAACTAGCTCTTTAGGACTTTCATTGAAAAAAGCTTTGCTCTGGGGCAGGGCGCCCATGATGGCCACGGTGGTGATTACTAATGCTGTTGTGCCAAAAACTAGCCCGCGAGTTGTAAATACCATAAGCTATTATCTATCGCGCTGATGGGGAGGATGTTGTTACAGGAGGTCTTATGCTCACTCTAACACAGGAATTCTGTTCTGTGTGGAACAAGTTCTCGTAAGCTTACCCCGACTACGGTCGGGGGCTTTCTGTAGCCCTAAATTGGTCGTCTTTTCATCTCATCGGTAAAACCGAGAGCCTTCAAGCCGACATTTTAGGTAACATACTTTCACGGCGGCTAAAGCCGCCCGAGTCGCGCTTCCTCGCCCACTTAAAAGATGGGGGCTTCCGCGCTCCCGATTACTTTACGTGAAAGGCCATACTGGGGTAACTCTACAGTACCAAAGCAGCCTATTCCGGACGAAACGTGACGCTCATAGTGAAGGCTGGGGGAGAGCATTGCTCTCCCTTGTTTTTGGCGGGATCTACGGGGGATGATCCGGAATGGGCGAAATCTGGTATGATATTGTACAGACAATGTATTGTGTCTATTTGCCCAGAGGTTTGATATCTCTAGCCATCGAGTTTATTGGAAAATCATGACATAGCTAAACGGACTTCTGGGAAAGGTTTTGAGTCCCAACCCATCAGCAGGTATTCCCACCGACAAGACAAGGATTTGAGACAAGGATTCATCCTTGATCCTGCTGTTTTTGGGGATTGGTGCGATCGCCAACTCCCAACCCATTCATTCTTTAACCCTATAACTGAGACAAAACAACCATGCAAAAATCTGATCTTGTGATCTTGTACCACCGCGAACCCTATGATGAAGTCATAGAAAACGGTGTCATTCACTACCGCCAAAAGAAAAGCCCCAACGGAATTCTACCCACCCTAAAAAGCTTCTTTGCTAGCGTCAGTCGCGGCACTTGGATTGCTTGGAAACAAGTCACAGCCAAACAAAAAACCAACTTTGAAACCAAAGTCAACATCGAAGGAGAAGGCAATTACAGCGTTTATCGTATACCCCTCAGCGCCGAACAAGTCAAACACTTCTACCACATCACCTCAAAAGAAGCCTTTTGGCCTATTTTGCACTCCTTCCCCTATCACTTCACCTACGAAAGTTCCGACTGGGCGAACTTCCAAGAAATCAACCAAATGTTCGCAGAGGCGGCCTGTGAAGAAGCCGCCGAAGATGCCCTAATCTGGATTCACGATTACAATCTCTGGTTAGCGCCTTACTACATCCGCCAGAAAAAACCCAACGCTCGGATTGCCTTCTTCCACCATACCCCCTTCCCCAGCGTAGATATTTTTAATATCTTGCCTTGGCGAGAAGCCATTGTAGACAGCTTACTCTGTTGTGATATTGTGGGCTTCCACATTCCCCGTTACTCAGAAAACTTCGTCAACGTGGCTCGTAGTTTACGGAAAATTGAAATTGTCCAACAAGAACCCGTCCCGGAACATCTAACCCCTGTTGGGACAGCCTTAGCGGAACCGGAAGTCATCACTAAAATCCGCCATAAAAATCAATTAGTCAATATTGATGCCTTCCCCGTTGGAACTAATCCTCAACATATCCTAAATACCCTGCAAAAAGAAGAAACCAAGGCTCACGTTGCCAAAATCAAAGAAGAATTACAAGGTCGCAAACTGATCCTCGCCACTGGACGGGTAGACTATGTAAAAGGCAATCAGGAAATGTTGGAAACTTACGAGCGTTTATTAGAACGCCGTCCTGAGTTGCATGGCAAGGTGAACTTTGTGGTGAGTTGTGTCACCCCAGCCGCCGGGATGCGGGTCTATAAAACCGCCCAGAGTCAGATTGAACAGTTGGTGGGGAAAATTAACGGGAAATATGCAAAATTGGGCTGGTCGCCAATTTTATTATTTACCCAACCCTTGCCCTTTCATGAACTGATTGCCCTTTATAAAGCGGCGGATATTTGTTGGACAACCCCCCTAAGAGATGGTTTAAATCTTGTGGCTAAAGAATACATTGTGGCTCATGAGGGGAAAGATGGGGTCTTGATTTTATCCGAGTTTGTGGGGGCGGCCGTGGAGTTACCCGAAGCCATTTTGACTAATCCCTATTCCATTGACCGCATGAATGATGCGATTGACCGGGCTTTAGCTATGTCTCCTGAAGAACAAGAAAAGGTCATGACCAAGATGTATAAAACCGTGACGACTTATGATGTCAAATACTGGGCGGATCGGTTACTGGAGCAGTTTAAAAATACTAAACATCAAGAGGTGGAAGACAAAGAGTTAGTAACAACTTAATTCACTCTTCTTGAATCGGGTTAAGTGATTGTCCTTCCAGACTCTTGTTTTTTGAATAGCCATTAATCCGTTGTGAAGAGTAGACATCGCCTAAAATCCTGCTTTTAGGTGATGTCTGTTCATGGACAAATCTCGGAAATGCTTAAGAATTATTAAGCCATCTTAAAAGTCGGGGATCTATCATTCTGTCACATTTTTGACCCCATTCCTAAAGAGAATCTAAAATTCTGGGTGAGTGGAGAGGATTTTATTAACTCTTTCCGTTATTTCTGTGAGTCGGGGTGAGAAGGATTTAAGCTGATAACATCAAAGCACCGATTGATGAATGGGCTGGGTGGGTTTTTATACCTAACTCAATCCTTACAGGAGTTTATCAGCTATGAGCGAAGCGATCGGAACTATCTTTGGTTTTTTGGGGGGAACCATCGTTTCATGTGAAACTGGATATCGAGTGTTACAACATCCGAACCCACATAAGACCTATTCAAGACTGTCTGAGGCTAAATGGTTTTTGGCCTTGCGCTGGTGTGAACAATTCCATTATCCCGCCGGAATCCTAAATTATGAGGGGCAATTGGCTTTTTATAATGAGGCTTCTTGGAAAATGGGAGAAGAAAATTTTTTACCCCGCCAATATAGACCCGCCATTTTTAAGCACTGTTGCGCTCTCGGTTTAGGAGAGTCTACAACCTTCTCGATTCCAACAAGGGACGGTTTTTCTTGGTCCCAGGTGGAGATTATCGCCATTGAAACGGATCCACGATATGGACGGGTTGCTCTCGTCCGTTTGTTATAAACCCCGTTGTAGTGAATCATTTTACAGGGTATTCATAGAGTCATGTTGTAGTTAGTTTAACAAAAATGTTGCGGAATTCCCCTTCCTCGCTTGCAGGGAGGGGATGGATAGCAACCCAGTTTGTGCTGCTTATGGAATCCAAGGCTGAGGAGGAGATGGGGAGTCGGTGTAGGGGCGCAAGCATTGCGCCCTAGGGAGTCGGGAGTCGAGGTATCAAGAATTATTCCCTATTCCCTCTCCCCTGCTCCCTGTCCCCTAACGCCCTACTCTAAAAAAGCGATCGCCTGATCAGTATAGAGGGGAGACTCACCAACACTGATACAGTCTACAAACAAGTCCATTTGTTCCATTACAACGGAACCGAAAATCGTGGCAAAGGCAACATCTGCCGCATCTCTTCCCGTACCGATGCGAATTAGTCCCGTGCGGGGAACTAAACGAGTGGCATCAAATAAATACCAACGACAGCCTAAATAGGCCTCAAAATAAGCATGAAAATCTGGAGGCTTTAAATTATAGGCATATCCCGTTACAAAGCGGGCGGGGATGTTTAAAGCCCGACATAAAGCAATGCCTAAATGGGCGAAATCTCGACAGACTCCAGCCCGTTCTGTCACCGTGTTAAAGGCTGAAGTATGAGCATTGGTACTCCCTGACAAATAGGCGACATTTTCATAGATCCAGTTACACATTGCCGTTACCCTAGAATAATCTGGCACTAAATGCCCGAATTCGGTTTGAGCAAATCGGATGAGGCGATCTGACTCACAGTAACGACTCGGGTATAAATAGGGCAGGACGTTTAAGGGCAGTTGGGCGGGGGGGACTTCGGGGATATTATGGGGGGATTCTTCAAAATGTTTCAATTCTACGGTGGCTTGGTAGGATAGCTGTAATTTTCCGGGGGATGAGTTAACCCGAATATAGCGATTTTCCAGTTCGGAAGAGGTATATTTATCGACTTTAACTTGGGAGGTAATCTGTAGGTCTTCGTGCAGGATATTTTGAAAGCGATTATTGCAAACTGCGACGTTAAAAATTAAGGTACTATCGCTGGCAATGTTGTAGTTTAATTGACATCCTAGGTTGAATTTCATGGTTTAAATTGGATAGGTTAGATTTCATGGTGATGTTGAGTGTTATTCCGGTTGTAGCTGGTGGCTGGGTGACGGTGCCGCTTTTGGGGTGTTCTCTGTTGGCTATGGTGTTAATTGGGGAACGGGTGTTCTTTTGGTTACGGGTGCAGCGTCGTCAACGGGGGGTGATTGAGGCGGTTTTGCGGTTGTATCCTCGGGAGTGCGATCGCGCTTATCAACTCCTCCAAGCTAATCTTACCCTACCCCTACCCCGGATTTTTTGGGTTGCCCTCTCTCTCGATCACCCCACCCCCGAAGAGTTTCGCCTCGCCCTCGAAAGTGCCACTCAAGCGGAATTACCCATCCTGAAACGCTTTAACACGGTGTTTGAAACCATTATCACCGTTGCCCCCCTTTTAGGGCTATTGGGGACGATTTTAGGCCTCATGCAGGCCTTTTCCGGGTTACAAATCGGCGATTTAAGCGGCAGCACTCCCCAAGCCGTGACGGGAGGAATTAGTGAGGCATTAGTTTCCACCGGAATGGGGTTAGTTGTGGCCATTATTACTCTCCTCTTTGCCAATAGTTTTCGCGGGTTATATTTACGGCAATTGGCTTTAATTCAGGAGTTAGGAGGACAGTTAGAATTATTATATCGTCATTATTACTCCCGTAACTATCACCCCTGATAAACTGGGATTTGAATAACAAATTCTGTGCCGCGAGTGCAATCCGAACTACAGGATAAATTCCCTTGATGACGTTCTACAATAATTTGGTAACTAATCGAGAGTCCTAAACCTGTGCCTTTACCGATGCCTTTGGTGGTGAAAAAGGGGTCAAATAGACGATGTTTAATCTCTTCAGGAATCCCCGATCCATTATCGCGAATGCGGATATAAATTTGAGAATCGATATGTTCGGTTTCAATCCATAGGGTGGGTGTTGAGGGAGGAGATTGTTCCTTCTCACGCAGAGGTTCTAAGGCATCAATAGCATTACTGATTAAGTTCATAAACACTTGATTTAACTGTCCGGCATAACATTCCACATCAGGCAAATTTTGATAGTTTTTAATCACTTCAATGGCTTGACATTCCGGTTTCTCTTTCATTTGGTTATACAGAATAGTCAGGGTGCTATCTAACCCATCGTGAATATTAACGGATTTTAATTCCGCTTCATCCATGCGGGAAAAGTTGCGCAAGGCTAACACAATTTCTTTAATGCGCTTGGCTCCCATTTGCATTGATGCCATGAGTTTGGGAAAATCTTCTAGGACAAATTCAACATCTAAATCATCCATTGTTTCCCGAATTTCTGGGGCAGGATGGGGGTAGTAAAGCTGATATAAATCCATGATTTGTAAAATATTTTTGGTATATTCATCAGCATGGATCAAGTTGCCATAAATAAAGTTAACCGGATTATTAATCTCATGGGCAACCCCAGCCACTAACTGCCCCAAACTTGACATTTTTTCAGTTTGGACTAACTGAAACTGGGTATTTTGCAGTTTTTTCAGGGCTTCTTCTAATTCGTCTTTCTGTTCACGCAGTAGTAATTCTGATGTTTGGAGAGAGTAGTTGGTTTGGGCGAGCGCTTCGGTTTGATTCAGCAGAGATTTTTTAGTTTTTTCCAGTTCGGTAACGGTTTGAGTCTTTTCTCGGTTAATTTGAATATAACTACAACATAGCCCCACAAAGGGAACGAGATAAGCCACAATTTTTAGGAAGTGAGCCACGTTAAAATTACTATCAAAAAGTTCACTTGAACCGAAGGCCATGTGAATTTGAGTAATAACTTGAGGAACGGTACTGACTAATAAGGCTTGGGAAAATAAACTGGGATGACGATAACACAATTGGGGAAAAACAAAAAATCCGGCTCCGGCAAATAATACTAGGGGTAATACGTCCCAAGGTCGGGTAATAATGGAGTCTGGAAATAGGGTGATGGGCAGGTTATTACTGCGCACACACATTAAAATTGTACTGTAAGCAATAATGCCAGAAAGAACAGCCGCGACGGCAATAAAACTCAGACTGCTGCATATTTTAATGGGTTTACGGATTAGGAAAATACTAGCCCCAGCAATCATAATCACAGCACTAAAGAGGCGACACATTGCCCAAGTAAAGGGAATGAGGGTTTCACTACTAGCAACGCCTTCAATTAAACGATCGGCGGCGAGGGTATGAAATCCATCCATACAGCCTGCATAAAACAGAGCAATACCGATAATAGGGGTAACAATATCTCGGTTAAAGGTGAAGTGAACAAAGGCGAGAATAGCGGTAAAAAGAGCGGTACAAAATGCACTCCATTCTAGGAGAGAATGAACAAAACTCCCCGCAAGGGAATAGTGCATACTGTCCAACATTTGGGTGGGACTTTGCTTGGCTAAGTCTTGTAGCGAAACTAGAGGTCGAATGGTACTGAAATCAAAGCCTAGAACTTCTAAGCCAAAGGGGATTAAACAAAGAATCATAACCCCGAGTAAGGTGTGATAGGGAATGGGGGATGATTTGAAGAGAAAGCTAGACATAAAGCTGTTAGAGATAGGTAATCGATAGTCGGTCATGACGAGTTTCTATGGGCTGAGTAGGGAGTTATAGATAGAGTGGGAAATAGACAAAACAAGCCCGAAAATATACTTAAATGAAACTATATTTTCTGAAAAATAGGGTCAAACTTAAACGAGGGAGTGACTCAGTTTTAGTTCCGATTTAACTCACGGCTATGGGGAGTCTAATTCTCTGCTCCCTGTTGTTGATTATCAAAAAGTAAGCGTATTAACCTCAGCTATTATTCTGATTTTAAGGTAATTTTCTAAAATCGGTGACAATGCTTCACAAATTAGGAAAAAAGTCAAAAAAACTTAATTCTGTCCCTTTTTAAGCCTTTATGCAGGGGCATTTGACAACAGAACTAATGCTTAAGTTCATTCTATTTTTTGTATTAATGGCTACAAATTTTTATAAATTTAATGGGGTTCTAGGGCGACTTCTTTAATTTGATCGGGGGTGAGATGGGAATATAAAACGGTTCCGTCTTTAAACCAAGCAATGCGTCGGGTGCGACTGGCTACATCTGCTTCATGGGTGACTAAAATAACGGTCATTCCCCCTTGATTTAATTCGGTGAAGAGATCGAGGATTTCGTTGGCGGTGCGGGAGTCTAGGGCTCCTGTGGGTTCGTCGGCGAGGAGTATAATGGGGTGGTTGACGATGGCGCGGGCGATCGCAACTCGTTGTTGTTGACCACCAGAAAGTTGATTAGGTCTATAATGAAGGCGATTGCCTAATCCCACTTTTTCTAAGGCTGCCGCCGCGCGATCGCACCGTTCCCCATGCTCTACCCCAGCATAAATCATAGGCAACACTACATTATCGAGGGCGCTGGATTGAGGGAGTAAGTGATACTGTTGGAAAACAAACCCAATTTTGCGGTTACGGACTTCTGCGAGTTGGGATTCTGATAAAGTGGTGACATCAATTCCATCAAGATCATAGCGTCCAGAGGTGGGACGATCTAAACAGCCGATCATGTTCATCATGGTGGATTTTCCCGATCCCGACGGCCCCATGATGGCACAATATTCATGGTTTTCTAACCTAAAATTTACCCCTGCTAAGGCACGAACTTCCGCCTCTCCGGTGCCGTAAACTTTCGTTACATTTTCCATCCGGATAATCTGATCCGATGAGGTTTTAGCCGAAACATCAATTGTAATTTCTGCTGTACTTTCTGAGGGGGTCAACTGGGGAGAATGTATGGGATTCATGTAAAGATCACTCAAGATTTCAATGGACAATTTCCAACCCTACTCAATTTATACTTGAATAAACGCCTGTACCTAGCCCCATTATGGTTTATTGCCTTAATCCAAGCTGTTCTAAACCCCATAATAGCAATCTCAGCCCGAGTTGTGAGACTTGTGGGGCGGCACTCCTGCTAAAAGAACGATACCACGCGGTTAAATTATTAGGTCAAGGGGGTTTCGGTCGGACGTTTTTGGGGGTGGATGAACATTTACCTCAACATCCTCCCTGTGCGATTAAACAATTGTATCTACAACAGGCGAGTCCGGCTGTACTGAAGAAAGCGAAGGAATTATTTGCTCAAGAAGCTGTGCGTTTGAGTGAGTTGGGTCAGCATCCCCAAATTCCCACCCTTTTGGCTTATTTTGAGGTAGAAAACCGTCTCTATTTGGTGCAGGAATTCATTGAGGGACAGGTCATTTCAGCCAAGTTATGGCAACGAGTCCGGGATAAAGAGGCTCAGATTTGGCGACTTTTGCGGGATTTGTTGCCTGTTTTGCAATATATCCATGAACGGAATGTAATTCACCGGGATATTAAACCGGAGAATATTATGTGGCGAAAAAGCGATCGCCGTTTTGTCTTGATTGACTTTGGGGTAGCGCGAATGTTGACCCAAACGGCCATCATGGGAGGAGCAACGATTATCGGCACCCCCGGATTTATGGCTCCTGAACAATTGCGGGGTAAAGTGTTACCCGCTAGTGATTTATTTAGTTTAGGGGTGACTTGTCTCCACCTACTCACGGGAGTCTCTCCCGAAGCGATGTTTGATGTGCTAAATGAACGTTGGGAATGGCGCAAGTTTTTAAGCCCAGATACCACCATTAGTCCTAAACTCAATAAGGTGTTAAACCTGATGATTTCGCCCTCCCTTCGTCAACGGGTGCAGTCGGCTGAGGCTCTGTTAAAATTACTGGGACGACCTACACGCAAACCTCCCCCTCCCCCTCCCCTAACGTCCTCTCCTCTCGTCACAGGTTCCCCTGCCTCGACTTTTATTTCCCGTCCTGTCACCGACCCCAATCAGCCCACCGTAGCAATTTCCCGAGAAGAAACACAGGAACAAGAGGAGGACTCTTTACAGTTAATGCCGCGTCAAGAAAGTATGACTCCGAGTCCTCTATTTCAGGCCTTGCAAGAGGTGGATCGAGAACCTATTGTGATTGATTACAATGGGTTACAAGACCTCTTAAAACGCAAACGCTGGCAAGCGGCCGATGATGAGACTTGGCGGATTTTGTGTGAGTTATCGGGTAAACGGGAGGGTGCTTATTTATCGAATAGTGATTTAGCGCGTTTACCTTGTGGGGATTTGCAGGCCATTGATCTGTTTTGGTATGAAGCGAGTCAGGGACTGTTTGGATTTCGGGTTCAGGCGGCGATTTATGAGGAGGTTGGGGGACAATGTAATTTATTTTGCGATCGCCTCGGTTGGGTTTTACATGATCCCCACAGTCTCAAGTATTTTCAGTTTAACCTCAAAGCCCCCCCCGGTCATTTACCCTCCCGTCGTTGGGTGGGGGGGATGTCTTGGTGGAAACACGCGCCCGTTTTTGCTCAACGCTTATCTGAGTGTGAGTTAACTTGATTTCTGATTGTGAATTATCATCAAATGCAAAAAACTCGACGGTTAACGGCAATTATTGAGAGAGAAGGTGATGGATATTTTTCTTTGTGTCCGGAACTTGATCTGGCGAGTCAAGGTGACACGGTGGAAGAAGCGCGATCGAATTTAATAGAAGCGATCGAACTTTTTTTGGAGATGGCTGATGCTTCAGAAATTGAACGTCGCCAGATTGGGGGAACTCATGAATTACCCCCACCCCAAACTATTCAAAATTGCTGTAGAACAGAATCACAGCAAAACTAATCAAAATAATCCCCGACAAGCGATTAATCCATTTTAATTTGTCCACGGTGAAGGTGTTAGAGAGAACCTTGTGGCGTAAGTGATTAACCCCAGAACTTAACAATAACCACCACAACGCCGACCCGGTGAAAACCCCCAAAATTAAAGGAAAAGCGGTTAAAAAATGGTGATGCTCTCCTAACCCTAACCCAGAAAAGATACTCAAAAAGAAAAAAATTGTCAAGGGATTTGTCAGGGTTAAAAAAAGCGTGGAACTGTAGGCAAAGAAGCCATTCATGGAGGCCGTCGCGGAGAGGGTTTCTGGGTCAGGAGAAGGGGGTTTGCTGGTGAAGGTTTGGACTCCTAAATAAACTAGAAACAGCCCCCCTAAGAGACGTAACAGCCCTTGATGGTCTAGGAGGGGATTCATCAAACCGAGGCCTAAACTGGCAATACAGCCATAAATTCCGTCGGCTGTGGCGGCCCCTAAACCAGAGAGTAAGCCAATCAGACGACCATGGTTGAGGGTGCGTTGAATGCAGAGAAAACCAATGGCCCCGATGGGAGCGGCGATCGCAAATCCAAAGACCATTCCTTGTAAAAATAGAGGTAACATGGTGAAGAGAGTGGGTTTAAAAGCTTAGTTTTAATTTAAAGGAATATTAGGCGAAAATAAAGAGAAAATTTAAGCAAAACTCTTGATTTATGCACTAAGTTTAAGCTATAATATAAAAATTGCTTTTAAATTGAAGATGCAACTGGATTATACAGACTGGCAACTCCTCGAAGCCTTACAGAAAGATGCACGCTTGTCCTTTTCCGAACTGGGGCGACGAGTAGGACTATCGCCCCCGGCCGTCACCGAACGAGTGCGAAAGCTGGAAGAATCGGGCATTGTAGCCGGGTATGGGGCGGACTTGAATCCGGGGGCTGTGGGATTGCCGATTTTGGCCTTTATTCAACTCACCACCTCCCCGGAACATTATCCTCAAGTGACGGCCTTAATGCAGGAGTTACCGGAGATTCTGGAGTGTCATCACGTCACGGGAAACACTTCCTTTGTTGTGCGTGCGATCGCCTCTTCCCTCGCCCACCTAGAACAGATTATCGGTAAACTGAGTCAGTATGGGCAAACCAGCACTTCAGTTGTCCTTTCGAGTCCTGTCACGAAAAAGCCCATTGCGTCTCGACTTATTACCCGATAGTGAGGGATTAGCGTAGGTTAGGCACAGGAAAAGCGCAACCTAACATCCTCCCAATGTTGGGTTACACTGCGTTCCACCCAACCTACAGGGAGTTGGTTTCCTGTTCCCCCTACTCCGCAATGCCCCAAAGCTTAATTTCCGTATCACTCGCGCTGACAATCCACCAACCATCAGGACTCACAGCTACCCCATTAACAGCCGTTTGGTGGGCTTTTAAGGTGCGTAAATTTTCCCCCGTATCCAAACGAGTAATATTAATAATCCCTTGTTCATCCCCACTCACAATACATTGATTATCTGGGGTTAAAGCAAGGGTTGTGACTCGGAAGGATTTAACATTTAACGGCCCCAACAATTCCCCCGTCGCAAAGTCCCAGAACTTAATATTACTGTCGTGGGATCCAGTGAACACCGTTGAACCATCAGAAGAAATCACTACCGATGTCACCGCCATAGATTGATCATTAAGCGGTCCCAACAATTCCCCCGTGGTGAAGTCCCAGAGTTTAATATTACTGTGGGCGGAACTGCTAATAATAATTTGCCCATCGGGGGTAATTGCTAAACTATTAATCCCCATCGACTGATCACTGAGGGTGTCGAGGAGTTCCCCGGTCATAATATTCCAGAGTTTGAGGTTGCTATTGTGAGCGCCACTGATAACGGTACTACCATCAGGACTCACCGTAATACAGTGAGCGCCTTTGGAGTAGAGGCTAAATTGCTCAATTTTGCTCAAGGTGGCTAGTTCCCAACGGCTGATATAACTGTTTTCGCCGCAGGTGTAAAAGGTGAGGCCATCGGGACTCATGGCAATATCTTGAACACCATAGGCTTGGCGGCGGTTGCCGTTGGTTTGTACACAGTCGAAAAATTCGTAGGGGATGGGAGTACCGGGAGGGAGGAATTCTAAGGGAGAATGGACGGGGTGAGCGCCATTGTCCGGGATGGGGATGGATTCGGATTCCGGGGCAACTGGAGAGGGTGGGGGACTGACGGGATGGGGTTCAGGGTGGGCGCTGATTAGGGTAGCGACATCATCGGGGTTTCCTTTGGCTTTGGCTTGGGGAGTGGGGGCTTTTTGGGCTTTAGGTTGGGCTTTAGGTTGGGCTTTAGGTTGGTCTTGAGGGGTGCGAGGGCGTTGGGCGTTGGCGATCGCAGATTTAATCGCTTTCTGGAACGTTTTGCGCTCAAAGGGCGGGGTAACAACGGCGCAGTAGTCTAAAACATCGGCTAATTTTTGGGCAACGGGATCTTTTTCGGTAGCCACTAACACCATCGGGATGTTTTGGAGTTTGGGGTGCATTTGGGCTTTTTGCAGGATTTTCCAGCCTTCAATCTGGGGCAAAGCGTATTTAAGAATAATCAGGCGTAGGTTTTCGTGTTCTTCTTTGATGGTGGCTAGTGCCGCTTTACCATCGACGGCCTCGACTACTTCAAATTTCCCCCCCGGTAACATTTCCCGAATTGCAATGCGCATTGCACTATTATCATCCGCGATGAGAACTCGATTAGCCATGTTTACCTCTTAAAAGCCTTACCTGATTGTGTGTGGGCAGGGTGAGCGGATAGGATGGCAGACTAGATTCATCTCGCAATTGGGCAACCCGCCCCTAGGAATGGGAAATGTATTTCCATACTTTGATTGTATTGTCTCGACCGCCACTGACAATGGTTTTGCCGTTAGAACTGACGGCTACAGCGCGGACTAAATCCGTATGTCCCATTAGGGTATGAATATATTGTCCGGTTTGGAAGTCCCAAATTTTCACGGTGTTATCCCGACTGCCGCTAATAATCGTTTTGCCGTCTCCACTAATGGCTACGGAGGTGACAGATTGATTATGGCCGCGCAGGGTGCGTAAAACGTGACCTGTTTTGAGATCCCAAATTTTAATCGTGCGATCGCGACTGCCACTAATAATATTTTCGCCGTTCGGGGTAATACAGACGGAACGAATTTCGTCGGTATGACCCAGGAGGGTGTTGAGAAATTTCCCGGTTTTCAAGTCCCAGATTTTCAAGGTTTGATCCCGACTGCCACTCACCACGCGATCGCCTTTCGGACTAATCACTAAATCTGTCACCCCCCGAGAATAGCCCATCAAGCTCCCTTTTTCTTCCCCACTGTCAAGATCCCAGATTTTAATGGCGGGGGTGCGTCGTAATAGGGTGAGAATAAATAACACCAGGGGGACACTCTGCATGGGCAGGCGACTGAGCATTTCTTCTAAACTAAAATCAAAGGTGGGTTTGATGGTATTTTCCGCGCTCGCACTGACGACGGTTTTTCCATCAGGACTCACGGTTAAAGCATAGATTTTGTGGGAGTCGCTGCTAATGGTGCGGATTTCTTCCCCACTGTCAAACTCCCAGATTTTAATGGTGTCGTCGGTGCTACTGCTGACAATGCGATCGCCTTCTGGTGTCACCGCAATGGACAACACCGCCGACTCATGACCCACCAACGTCCGCACTTCTCGCCCGGTTAAAATATCCCAAATCTTAATCGTGCTGTCCTTACTCCCACTCACCGCATAACGACCATCGGGAGTTAACGTCAACGCTTGCACCCAATAAGTATGACCCACCAAAGTATGGAGACATTCCATCTGTAACCAGTCACTTTGCTCAATCACCATGGGCAAGTAACGCTGGGGATTTTTCAGGTTTTCAATGATTAGTTTTTCGGCGGTTTCTTGAATAATCCCCGACTCTTCTTTCACCGCATTAATCACTAAACGATACCCATCCTCTCCATAATTAAATGCGTCCTTTAATGCCCCCAAGCGTTCCGCCTCAATAGCACTCTGCCAACGCATCATCAGGTCATCCAGTCCCCCTAATGTCACTTGAGATTGAATGAGCGTCCCTTGACGATTGGTTTGGGTGTCTTCCTCTAAAACAATGTCATGGACTCCATAACTTTCCTCTGTTTCTTCCTCCTCTTCTGGACTTAAACTAAATCCTTCCGTAGATTCAATTTGTACAGAGTCAATATTTACATTTCCAAAGTCTACTTCTACCCCATCCGCATCAAAGCTAATCCCAATCCCCGTTTTTCTCCTTGATGATTCGCTTTCTTCCTCTTCTCGCGGTAGGTTTAAAAAATCGGCGGGTAGGGGTTGCTGATCCTCTAAAACAGTTTGATCCAAATCAATGGCATCTAAATTCAGGTCGTTTGCTGCCCCTAAATTTCCCCCAGTTCCCCCTTGTTCTTGCGCCGAATCTTTATCACTAACAAGCTCATTTGTCAAGGGAAAATTAAGAAATTCTGAACCCACCTCATCTAAATCTAAAACATCATTTTCCCCATCAAACGGACTAAATAAATCATCAGGAATCTCATCTAAGCTCGGAGTAGATAAACTCTGATCATTGCCAGCAAAAGGATTAGCAAATTCCCCGCTTGTGGCGGTACTGTCTGACAAAGGGGGCGAAGTCAAAAAAGGACTATCCGGGGGTGGGGCGGGAATGGCCCCTGTATCTTCCTCTGAAGTTGTGTAATTATCTAACGGTGTGACATTAGGATCATCATCTTCTGAATCTTGGTCAGAACCAAATTCTAAATCCAGAGAACGCCGGGCTAAATCTGCTAATTCTGCCAGTTCATCCGGTGCTAATTCTGAACCAAATTGGCTGAATTCTTGGGGCAATTGAGCCATAAAATCCCCAAACTGTTCTAACTCCCCAAAGGGATTGTCGGGATCATCAAAATCGGGAGTTTCCGGTTCGGTGAGGGGGACTTCTGGGGGGAGAACTACAGAATCCAAGGGTAAGGAAGACGATTCTAGGGGCGTTTCGGGAAGATCAAAATCAAAATCGAGGCTATCTGAGGGGGCGTTGATTTCCTCCGTTGGGGCAGCAGGCATCGCCATCACCTCCTCTGACGGGGTGGAGGGGGTGGGGGCAGAGTCGGAGGGCTGTTCCAGTCGATCGGCGGTTTTCAGGGCTTTAGCTTGATGGACAGCAGACTTTACGGCGGCCTTGAGTTGGCCTTTACTAAAGGGTTTTTGCAGTAGGACAATGGGGCGAGAGTCTAAGGCTAAACCTTCGGGAGGGGTAGCATTGCGACCAATTAACACCATGGGGATGCGTTCTAGGGTGCGATCGCCTTGAGTCCGTTCAATCAGATCCCAGCCATTCAACTGTGGGAGATTCACCTCCAAAATAATGAAGCGAATCAAAGCCCCCTCCTGATAGATCAAGGATAACCCCTCCTCTCCATCCCCAGCTTCTTGAATCTCGTAATTGCCTTTCGGTAACAATGTCCGAAGTTGCGTCCTCATTTCGTGGTTTTCATCAATGATTAGGACTTTGCGGCTTACCATGATGTGTTGAGTAGATGACGTTGACATCTTCTCCCAGCACCCCTAACGGGTGTGCAGGGAGATTCTTTGAGTCGCCCCAAAGATTTCCTGCATAGAATACAGCAACCACGAGAGCAGACTGGGAGAGGAGCATCAGACTCTAGATTATCCAACAGTCTCACCGTTCAGTCTCACCGTTAAACTTCGGCTTTGACATACTCTCCTGCCTGAGTTTCTTGGGTAACGAAGGAGGGTTAACTCAGATCCATATTATCTGAATTATCTGAATTATCGCTTAAAGTCCCTGAATTCCCTTCCCTTTCCTCTTCTTCCCCCATTGTTTCCCCTAAACGGAGTAAATAACGAGATTGTTTCGGGGGTAACGGCAAACCTAAACGTTTATGAAAATCACTTTGGACTTTATAGGTTAAACGGGGGGAGATTTGCCGGACAATTTGTGCTAGGAGACGATCCCCCGTATTCTGCAACAAGGGACGAGGAAATTTATAGATAAACTTGGGAAATTCAATCATAACCTTGAGATGGAGATGCCACGTCACTTGAGTTAATACAGCATCCTCGGGATAATGTTGATTCCAAGGCACCGCTACCCCAGCGACTTCTGCTAAACGCATGGAGGCGAAATAATCCACATCGTAGCCCGGAGGCGTATAGTCCGGTACGGGAACGCTATACATATCATAAATTTGGTTCTCCGGTGGGGCTAGCACAACGCCCATTTTGGGTTCCACCTCATAGCCGAATGCACCAAACCGCCCAATTGTCAAGACATACCCATTTACCCCGAAAGGTTCCGCCGTCATGGGTTTAGCGCAGCGTGTAAACCATCCTTCATGAGCATCTAAATATTCAGCCACGACTTGGGGGGAATCATACATTCCCATACCCCCATGAAAGTGGGTTTCAAAGGTGAAGGGGTCATAATTGGTGTCCTCAATCTCCTCTGAAGAGGGATTGGTTTCCATTGCCACAGGATTGAAGTCTGGAGAAAAACTAGATTGATTCACGGCATGATGATTTCTAAAATTAGATAACATAAAACACCCTTGGGCATGGTTTACAGTGGCGTTGAGGCTCCCCCTTAAACTCGAAAACAATTCAGTGAGGGAGATTCTGGGGTTTACTAATTTGGCTCGTAGGGTGATTTTAGCTCAACCCTTTAAAAGCTGGCTTTGATCTTTATCACCGAATCCTTAAAACCCTCTTGTTAATGTTCCCGTTCCTGTTACCATCCTCTCCACACCCATCACAGATTAGATTCTGCCACCGTGGTATGGGGACAGCACTGAGGCCGATCTTGGTACATTGTTAACAGATCACAAAATTAGTAAGTAGTATATGACGATCAAAGCGTTTGTCGCCGGAGCAACCGGACGAACCGGAAAACAGATTGTAGAAGTGTTAACAGAAAAAGAGATTCCGGTGGTGGCCTTAGTCCGCAGTTTGGAGAAAGGGCAAGAGGTGCTGCCGTCTTCGGTGGAATTGGTGGTGGGGGATGTGTTGCAGCCCGAAACGTGGGAAAAGGCGATCGCCTCCTGTAATGTTCTCCTCTGTGCCACTGGAGCCACCCCCTCCCTCGACTTTACCCAACCCTATCGGGTGGACTACGAAGGCACAAAAAACCTGATCACCCTTGCTCAACGTCACAAACTGGATCACTTTGTTCTAGTGTCTTCCCTCTGTGTCTCCCAATTTTTCCACCCCCTTAACCTCTTCTGGTTCGTGTTGTACTGGAAAAAACTGGCTGAGGAAGCCTTACAACAAAGTCAGATCCCTTATACTATAGTTCGACCGGGAGGACTGTTGGATTATGACACCTCCGAAGGTCTAATCATGCAAAGCGCCGACACCCTCTTTGAGGGACGTATTCCCCGGCGAAAAGTGGCCGAGGTAGCCGTAGAAGCTCTTTTTTCAGAAAAAGCGCGTCAGAAGATTGTAGAAATCATCACTCAAGCTGACGCACCCTCCCAAAATTGGGAGCAACTGTTTAGCCGTGTTGTTTGAGGAATGAAGTTTCCCATGAATTCAGTCCATCCAATGCCCAAATATATAACCAACCCTTTAATCCTGGTGGGAAACTTTCTTGGCCTAGCCGGGTTATTATTTGCCGTTTTTATTCTTCAACCGGAACCCGCCCCCCGTTCCGTTGCTCCCCGTCATGGACGGGGAACCCAACCTCTGGTTATGGAAGGGGGGGATCCCTATATTCGGGCATTAATGCGCACGATTACAGCCAGTGAAGCTAATGTAACCCATCCCTATACTGTCTTATATGGGGGGGAGCATATTCAGGATCTTAGCCGTCATCCTGAGCGCTGTGTTCCCATTGTGGTCGGCCCCAATGTGGGCAACTGCACAACGGCGGCGGGACGCTACCAGTTCATTAATATCACTTGGTACGAAAAGGCGGAACGCTATCACCCTGAACCGTCGGGCTTTTTGCTCTGGAAAAACTACAGTTTTGAACCTCAATATCAAGATGTGGTGGTTTACCAGTGGTTAAGTGATCCCCAAGCTTGGGGAGGGACAGATATTGCTAAACTACTGCGAGAGGGCAAAATTGAGGAGGTTTTGCGCCTGTTATCGGGAACTTGGACGAGTTTAGGCTATGGTATTGAAACCAATTCCATGAGCCGTTATTTACCCGCCATCTATGAGGATATGTTAGAAGATGAGTTAAATCAGAAAGGTGAGTCGGGGGAAACGGTGGGTTAAGCCCTATGATGGGGAGAATTCACGGGTCTTTAATCTGGACATTAAATGCTATTGAGGTGAATCCAACATGGTCACAGAAACACCAAGGGGAATGATTGGTCAATATGCCCCGGATTTTGAACTACCGGGTATTGATGGGGAAGTGTATCACCTGACCCGTTATCGGGAGCAGTTGAACGGGGTGGGGGTGGTGTTTATGTGTAACCATTGCCCCTTTGTGGGTTTATATCTGGAACGGTTAAAACAAATTCAGACGGAGTTTAGTTCCCAAGGATTTACTCTAATGGGGATTAATGCCAATGATGCCGCCCAAGTACCCGAAGATAGTTTTGAACGGATGAAATGGTTCAGCGCCCAACAGCAACTGAATTTTCCCTACTTGCGGGATCCCAGTCAGGATGTGGCGCTGGCCTTTGGGGCAACGAAAACCCCGGAGGTGTTTCTCCTAGACGCGGCGGGTAAAATTCGTTATCAAGGGGCGATTGATAACTACGCTGAATCGGCGGACAAGGTGACAGAGGCTTATTTCCGGGAGAATATTAAACGCTTATTGACCGGGGAGGCGATCGCACCAGAATTTACCGAGGTGATCGGCTGTTCCCTGAAATGGCGAGAAGCCTAACGGGTCAAGTCCCCCCGCAAGAGGCCGAACAGGGGACAAAAACCTGCTATCGTAATTGAGGCAAGTATATATAGCGAGTTGCAGAGAACCGATGACTTATCGGCGGGTTTTACTTAAATTGAGTGGTGAAGCCTTAATGGGGGATCTGGGGTACGGGATCGATCCAAAGGTGGTTGCAGATATCGCTCAGGAAATCTCAGAAGTGGTCAAAATTGGCGTACAAGTCGCCATCGTGGTGGGAGGTGGGAACATCTTCCGAGGGGTGAAAGCCGCATCCGCCGGGATGGATCGGGCAACAGCCGATTATGTGGGCATGATTGCAACGGTGATGAATGCTATCACCTTACAGGATGCCCTCGAACAGATTGGGATCGCCACTCGGGTTCAAACCGCGATCGCCATGCAGGAAGTGGCAGAACCCTATATCCGACGGCGCGCCATTCGTCACCTGGAATATGGGCGAGTGGTGATTTTTGGCGCGGGTTCGGGGAATCCCTTTTTTACCACCGATACCACGGCCGCCTTACGCGCTGCCGAAATTGACGCGGAGGTAATTTTTAAAGCCACTAAGGTTGACGGGGTGTATGATTCAGACCCCCATGTAAATCCCGAAGCCAAACGCTATACCAGCTTAACCTATAGTCATGTTCTGAGTAACGATTTAAGGGTGATGGATGGCACGGCGATCGCCCTCTGTAAAGAAAACAACATCCCCATTGTGGTTTTTAACCTATCGGTTCCGGGAAATATTGTCCGATCCGTTAAGGGTGAAAACATTGGGACTATAGTAGGAGGTTTTTGTGAAATTAACTGAAGTCGAAAATTTAATGACCAAAACCATTGAGGCAACTCAACGGTCTTTTAATACCATTCGCACCGGACGCGCTAATGCTAGTTTACTCGACCGGATTACAGTGGAATATTACGGAGCCGAAACTCCCCTCAAAGCCTTGGCCAATATCAGCACCCCGGAGGCGACAACGATTCTAATTCAGCCCTACGATAAGGGCAGCATGGCCGCTATTGAAAAGGCTATTAGTCTATCAGATTTAGGCTTAACGCCCAACAATGACGGTCAGGTTATTCGCTTAAATATTCCCCCCCTGACCAGTGAACGCCGTCAGGAATTAGTGAAACAAGCGGGTAAACTGGCGGAAGAGGGCAAGGTGGCTATCCGGAATATTCGCCGGGATGCCATTGACTCTGTGCGCAAACAGGAGAAAAGTCATGATGTCTCGGAAGATGAATCCCGGGACTTACAGGAGGCCATTCAAAAGCTGACGGATAAGTACACCGCTAAGGTCGATGAATTATTGAAGGTCAAAGAGAAGGATATTATGACCATTTAGTGAAAATACACCCGTCCCCCTTCCCCTTGCTAACGTTGTGAAATGTGGCGTGATTTGAGCCTAAACAAAGGATAAACATGGTTGACTGTATTATTGTTGGTGGAGGCCCCGCAGGGGGCGCGGCGGCTTATCATTTGGCCAAACGCGGCCATTCCGTCTTGTTGTTAGAAAAAGAAACCTTACCCCGGTTTAAGCCCTGTGGCGGTGGGGTTTCTCCGGCCGTTGCCCAGTGGTTTGATTTTGATTTTAGTCCGGTAATTACGGCTCAGGTGACTCAGGTTCGCTATACTTGGCAGTTTGATGATCCGGTGTCTTCTCAGTTGAAAACGGAACCGATGTGGATGGTCAAACGAGATGCTTTTGATCATTTTTTGTTACAACAGGCTGAGGCGCAAGGGGCAAAAATTCAAGATGGAACGTCTGTGGAGGGGTTAAGTTTTGATGGATCCCGTTGGCAAGTAACGACGAATCAGGGGACGGTAGAGGGAACCTATTTGCTTGGGGCGGATGGGGTAAAAGGGGTTTGTGCCAAGTTGTTGGGCTTTTCGGCCGGGAAGACGGTAGCGGCGGCGATGGTAGAAGTGGGTTGTCCTCCGAGGGATCCGGCGATCGCGCAGTTTGATTTCGGGTCGATTAAAAACGGCTTTATCTGGTCATTTCCCCAAGCCGAAAGTTATGTGGTGAGTGCTTGTGCGATCGCCGGAAAAAATAAACCCCAAGACCTCCAATTTGCCATCACCGAATATATTCAAGAGTTAGGCTTACAGGATGGCCCCCACCAGACCCATGATTATCCTCTCATGATCTGGTCTGAACCCAAACCCCTCCACGCCCAAAACGCCCTACTGGCCGGAGAAGCAGCCGGATTAGTCGATCCTCTGATTGCCGAAGGCATTCGCCCCGCCCTCTACAGTGGCACGAAAGCGGCCGAGGCCATCTCTGCCGCCCTCACCGGAGACAGTAACGCCCTGGCCAACTATAGCCAAGTGATCCAAGAGGAATGGGGGACTAATATGGCGTTAGCCCAAAAATTATCCGGTTTGTTCTACAAGTTCCCCAAAATTGCCTACAAAGTCGCCCTGAAACGTCCCACAGCCGCCCTATTAATGAGTCGCATTCTCGCAGGTCGTTTGACCTATTCTGATGTGACTGATCGGGTGATACAAGTCTTGAAAAAGAACTTATTACCGGGTATGGGATAATTAATTCCCGATTCCCGATTCCCGTTTTCGGAACAGATGGCTGTGTGTGGGATGGTAAAGACGCGATCGCCTCCCCTTTTCTGTACTTACCCCTTGCTCCAAAACCCCCAAAGCCGGACTAATCAAGTACAGAGTCGTGCGAGTTAATTCTTGCTCCCTCGTCACCCGTGCCATATCCTGCAACGACACCAGCCAAAACTGCTCATCAGGCCAACCCACACGGAAACAAATCGCTACAGGGGTATCGGGAGGATAATGTTCTAGTAATTGCCCTTGGGCCGCCTCCACATGACGGGCGGCAAGGTAAAGGCATAAACTGGCCTGATGGGCCGCTAAACTCGCTAATTCTTCGGCTTTCGGCACGGCTGAAGCGCGACCACTGATCCGAGTGAGGATGATCGTTTGCACTAATTCAGGAATAGTTAACTCTGCCCCCAATTTAGCCGCCGCCGCTTGAAACACACTAATACCGGGGATCAGTTCAAAGGGAATCTCCGCCGCGAGGAGGGCTTGAATTTGCTCGTAGATGGTGCTGTAAAGGGTGAGATCCCCAGAGTGGAGACGAACCACAGAACAACCAGAACGCACCCGGTCAATCATCAGAGGGATCATTTGCTCAAGAGTTTGATGTCCGGTGGGGACTAATTCCGCATCGGAACGCACATCCCGCAACATTTGCCGGGGAATGAGGGAGTTGGCATAAATGATCACATCGGCTTGTTGTAGGATGCGGTAACCTTTGAGGGTGATTAAATCAGGATCTCCCGGGCCGGCTCCGATGATATAGACGGCGGGGGATAGGGGCATTGAAGGGAGCATAACAGGGAACGAAAAATTTTTTGAGGACTTGTCCGGATGGTGGGGTGACTTCCAGAAGATTGGAATGGTAGATGCACCCTGGTAAGGCTCTGGAGATGACACTCCAGGGCTTTTTCTTTTATTGATAGTAAAACAGCGTGGATTAACTGCGGTCGGTGCGCCCGTGGTCAAACAGCCCAGTCATGGCGTTCTGTCGGGGACTTCGGTCTAGATAAGAGTCTATATGGGAATCCCTCGCTTTCAGCGATGGGAGGTTCAACTCCAGTTGTTTTGGGCTTGTTCGAGGACGTAGCGGGAGACGGTTTGGATTTGTTCGGGGGTGAGGCGATCGCCAAACGCGGACATATTAGCCTTTCCATTAGTCACTAATTCAACAATAGCTTCGATTGTCTCAACATGATTCCGTTCGAGGGCGCGCAATTTTAGAGTTTTCCCCCGTCGGACAATATTTCCCCCTCCGGCATGGCATCCCGCGCAATAGTAATTAAACAGGCGCTCTCCAGTGGGAGCCGATTCAGCATGACTCGGGAGAGAGTGGAACAGAAGTCCAGACAGCACAAGTACGATTAACAACATTCCTTGAATGAGGAGATGGGAGTATTTTTGTCGAAGGGTTTTCCAGATCATGGTTAATAGGGGATAGGGAGCAGGGGGGGAGAGGGAACAGGGGAGCAGGGGAGCAGGGGAAAGGGGGAGATATCTATTACCTATTCCCTATTCCCCACACTCCTCAATCATTAGATCGTCTTAAAATCACCATCTCATCGCCAACCACCGGACTCCGGGCTAATAACACCCCCTCCCCATCGTATAACTCAATTTTCTTGAAATCCAACGTCCGGGAACGGGCAAACATTTCATCCGCTAACTGATTTTGTCGTTTCTCGGGTAAGCTATACCACTCATCCCCCACCGCCACAATTAACTGACTGCCCAGAAAATCGGCCTCAATCGACCGAATTAACCCCTCTGCGTACTGATTCGTAATTTCCGCCACCTGATTTTGAATCGCCGCAATTAGACTCTGTTCAGGATTGAGACGTAAAGGACGAGAGGGGGGCGCAATGGGAGCAGGAGAGGGAGCCACGGGGGATTTAGGGCTGGGAGCCTTAACTTCTGGGGGCAGATTCTGACTGGATTTCGGGCGAGTTTCCGGTTGTTCCACTCCCGAAACGGGGGGTTTTTCCGCCACTTGGGGCGACGGGGAACGAGATACCCACGTCACCGACAACAACAGCACTAAAACCACTGTCGCGCTGATAATTCCCGTTAATGCCCAATCCGAGAGCTTTTCATTCCAACTCCCCGGCAACAGAAGACGCACTTTTTCTAAAATCCAATCCCAAACCTTCTGGACTGTCGAGAAACTGGGGGGGATTTTTTCAATCAGATCATCCAAATCTTCGGGAAATTCTTCCTGTTGTGATACCACCCCCGGACGGTTTGTTTCCTCTAAAGCCCCGGAAACAGACGAGGACGGCTCATTCTTGACAATTTCCTCTAAGGGTTCATCATTATCTCCTTTCGGCGGTCTGGGGGCGACGGGTGGGGGGGGTGGGGTTTCGAGGGTAGTGGTGAGGGCGTCTACTCCGGCCATGAGACTGTTTAAGGCCCGAGTGGCCGCTAATTCGCCTTGTTCGCTGGTGTCGAGTTTTTCTACTAATCCTTCGAGTTGCCCAATCACCTCCCGTAAAGCTTTGAGGGTATCTGCTTTGGAGAGAGATTGCCCCTCAGAGGAAAATATATTTGCCGCTTGTTTAGAATCGTCTTGTGTCATGCCGTTTTCTTCTAATCCCCACCGATTAACCCATCTTTAACCAATTTGCGATACATTCAGGCAAGAAACCTGCCACTTTAAGGACAAATTTACCGCACAATCTGCGGTTTATTGTTGCTCACGCTAAAGATTTATTATGAACATGAAACGCCGTCAATTTCTACTTTGGGCTAGTGTAAGCGGTTTGGGAACTTTGGCGATCGCCAAAATCTCCCGTTCCCCCGTTCAAGCCAACGCCCCCCTCCCCCATGAGGCGAATTTAATCAGCCAAATCCCCTCTAATCCTCCCCTCATGCGTTTCGTCTCCGTCGGAGACACCGGAACAGGCGCTCAAGGTCAGTACGCCGTCGCCAACGTCATGCACCAGTATTATCAACAAAACGCCTACCCCCTGGTGGTACTGGCCGGAGATAATATCTACAACAACGGCGAAATTGAGAAAATTGAGCAAGTCTTTGAACGCCCCTACGCCCCTCTCCTACAACGAGGGGTTAAATTTTATGCTTGTTTAGGCAATCATGACATCCGCACCGACAACGGAGATCCTCAAGTCGCCTATGCTGGCTTTAATATGCAGGGTCGTCGTTATTACAATTTCCGTCAAGGCGATGTAGAATTTTTCGCCCTTGATACAAACCACAATGCAGACTGGGCGAATCAAATGATTTGGATTGAAAAAGCCCTCAAACAAAGTGATGCCCCGTGGAAAGTGGTTTTTGGTCATCATCAAATCTATTCCTCGGGTCACTATGGCATTAATCAGGCCTCTTGGGTAAAATCCCTCACGGGTTTATTTAAAACTTATGGGGTGCAACTTTATATTAATGGTCATGATCATCATTATGAGCGGATTCGCCCTGTTAATGGCACGACTTATATGATTTGTGGGGGAGGGGCTGGGCTGCGTCCCATTGTGAACCGCATTCCTCAAAGTGCCTACGCTGCGGAACGTTTAAGTTTTGCCGCTTATACCGTTTATCCCCATCAAATCCTGATTCAAGGTATTGGCACTGACGGCAACGTTTTTGACCAAGGTATTATTAATCGTCAAGCTTGAAAACCTAAAATAAGCCAAAATAAAGGGTGAGAGTAATTCTCACCCTGTCTAATTTTTGAGTAAAAACAGTTTTTTAAATTACGGTACCATCGGGAATAATCGCATTTTTCAGGATGACCACAATCCCACTGCGGATATAGAACCCTTCATCTTCACGATTCGCTTCTTCTACCCGGTCTTTATTGAGGATCATTACCTCACGACCGATGCGGGCATTTTTATCCACAATTGCTCGGCGAATGGTTGACTTTTCACCGATGCCCATAGGAATTTTACCCGTTTGTTTGTTTTTTTCCCGTTCGGCAAAGGGTTCATAATAGTCCGACCCCATCACTAGGGTATCCTCAATTTTACACCCAGATTCTACTCTTGTCCGAACCCCTAAAACTGAATGACTAATTAAACAGTCTTTGAGAATACAACCTTCGCCAATAATCGACTCCTTCACCTCACTATCTAATAGTTTGGTGGGGGGAAGATAACGGGCGCGGGTGTAGATGGGGTATTTTTCGTTGTAAAAACTAAAGGCGGGTTGAGGTTGTTGGGTTAAGGCTAAATTCGCTTCATAAAAAGCCTCAATGGTTCCGATATCCTCCCAGTAATCATCAAACAAATAGGCTTGGATATTATGATCTTTCGCCGCACCGGGCAAAATCTCTTTACCGAAGTCTGTCTGTTCGGGATTTTGTTCTAGGAGTTTACACAAAACGTCTTTTTTGAAGACGTAAATCCCCATAGAAGCAATATAGGGTTTGAGTCGTGCTTCTTCAGGATTTAAGCCTAAAGTGGTGGTGTCCACCTGCATTTGTTTTAATGCGTCTCCTTTGGGTTTTTCGCTGAAATCAACGACTCGTCCGTGATCATCAATTTTCATCAAACCGAAGCTGGAAGCCCGTCGTTCATCAATGGGAATCACAGATAGGGTAATATCTGCATTGGTTTCCCGGTGACGTTGAATAAACAGACTATAATCCATCCGGTAAAGGTGATCTCCCGAGAGGATAAGATATTCATCTACATCCCATTCTTGCAGCAACCAAAGATACTGGCGTACTGCATCAGCCGTCCCTTGAAACCATTGAGGATTTTCTGCGGTTTGTTGGGCCGCGAGTACCTCAACAAAACCGTCACTAATGGCCGAAAAATTATAGGCGCGGGTTAAGTGACGGTTAAGAGATGCTGAGTTGAATTGGGTTAAAACGTAGATTTTCTGAATGTCTGAGTTAATACAGTTACTCACGGGAATATCGATAAGACGATATTTTCCGGCGAGGGGTACGGCGGGTTTCGCCCGTAGTTTAGTTAAAGGATACAGGCGAGTTCCTGCACCGCCCCCTAATATGATCCCTAGTACTCTTTTCACGAAAAACCTCTCGACTGCCAGTAGACTCTCACTGACAAGTTTAAGCCTGTAGGGGACATCTCACAATTTGTTACGAAATGTTAAGCTATTACGAAATTGTCCTCAGAGTAATTGTTATTCCTTGGGCATTTCTATGGATATCCGAAAACCAGTATGAATTTTAAGGCCTTGACTCTGACAGCGATTCTCGCTGTTGCGACTCCTGCGATCGCAGATGTAGCCGTCAATACGGCTGCTGTTGCTCAATCTTCGACTCCTAGCGGCACGTTCCAAGATGCAAATTGGGCGGTGACGTTGCGCTGGCATGATGGCGCATTCTGGTATATCGGACGCAATAAGCGAACGGGGGCCGAAATTGCTTTGTTGGATCCTGCTTTCACGGGTGAATCTCATCGTCGTGTCTATACTTGGTCGAATAACGGCACTCTCTATCAAGTGACTTGGCGACCCAATGACCCGAATATTATTCGCCTGACGGTCATGGATGCGAATGGACAAGTTCCTATTAACCGCTTGCTAAGACGTTAGTATTTTAATTCTCACCTGGCCTCTGGGCTGGGTGCGACACTTCCTTAAGCATCGCAATGGATAGGAATATGGGGACTGTATCGGATTCTGAATCGAAAATTAAGTTAGATCAATTTCTCAAGTGGCAAAATCTAGTCCAAACGGGAGGGGAGGCGAAGTTACGGATTCAAGGGGGAGAGGTGTTGGTCAATGGCGTGGTGGAAACTCGACGGGGCCGAAAGTTGGTGTCGGGGGATGAGGTGACACTAGGGGGGCGACGTTATCGGGTGGAGTTGTGATCTGGATCTAGGGCTTGCCTTTTTCCGATTCCCCCTGTTCCCTAGCCCCACGAGTAGAGTTATATTGCTACGCAACGCTTCGCGTTCACTTCGTGACGCTTTGCTACGCAACGCTTCGCGAACGCGAACGCGGAGCGTCACGAAGTGAACAGCAAGCCCTATTTAATTTGGTATAAACTGCTAAAAGCCTTATTCACAGTGCTTAGAGGGATATTCAGCAAGCCCTATCTAGGGCTTGCCGTAGAAGCAGGAAGGCCTCATAGTGGTATGGGGAAGCCCGCGCTGTGGTGCGGTCAGTGTCGGGAGGAGGTCACAGGGCAGGAATCCAGATGACAAACTCTGTGCCTTGTCCGTCCTGAGAATGACACTCAATGCGCCCTTTGTGCTTTTCGACAATAATCTGATAACTAATGGATAACCCTAATCCGGTGCCTTTGCCGGGGTCTTTGGTGGTGAAGAAGGGGTCAAAAATGCGCGATCGCACTTTCTCGGGAATCCCTACCCCATTATCCCTCAGTCGGATTTCCACTTGATGATCAATGAGCCGTGTTTGAATGGATAAGCGCGGCATATCCGGCGTATCAGGCTGATGGTATTTCATCTCTAACGCGTCAATACTATTGCTTAACAAATTCATGAAGACCTGATTCAATTGGGCGGGATAGCACTCCACAAATGGCAAATCGCCATAGTCTTTTACCAGTTCTATCATTTTGTGGGTGGCGCTACTTTTAAACCGATGCTGTAAAATCAACAGGGTGCTATCAATCCCTTCATGGATATTCACGGGTTTTTTCTCGGCCTCATCAATACGGGAGAAGGTGCGCAACGATAACACCAACTGCCGAATCCGTTCCGCCCCAATTTTCATAGAATCAAGGGTGCGTGGGAGGTCTTCTTCGAGAAAGTGAAGATCAATCTCGTCGGTGTGTTGTGCAATCTCGGGATGAGGATTGGGGTAGGAGTCGCGATAGAGTTCTAAGAGGCCTAAAATATCTTGGGCATAGTCCGCCACATGGCTTAAATTACCATAAATAAAGTTGACGGGGTTGTTGATTTCGTGGGCAATCCCGGCTACTAACTGCCCTAAACCGGCCATTTTTTCATTATGAATCAGTTGGGTTTGGGCTTGTTTCAAGTCTTGGAGGGCGATCGCAATTTCTTGGGCTTGTTGACGAGTAGTTTCCAACAATTGGGCTTGTTGCAGTGCCACCCCCAACTGTTCAGCCACTTGTAACAGTAACTTCCCTTCCGAACTGTCCCAAATCCGAGGGGTACTATTTTGATAAACGGCTACTAAGCCCCAAAGGTTCTCCCCTTGATAAATCCCCACAATGACATAGGCTTTCGCCTGCATTTGCCGTAAAACATTGAGATAACAAGGACTAAATCCCGCCTGTTCCACATCATCACACATCCGCATCGGGCTTCCTTGAGTGAAGCGCCCCCCTTGGGTGTCTTGGAGATAGGTGTCCGCTTTGGGCAAGTGGGCGAGGTTTTTTAAGTTACAATCACTGATATTCTCCCGCAACTTGGGATAAACCCATTGTTCGGCCATCAAATGAATCCAGCCCTCCCCAACGGATTCAAAGACAAATTCACCGCTCCAGTCTTCATTAAAGCGGTAAATCACCGCCCGATCGACCTCTAAAATGGTTTTAATCTCCTCGGCGGCTGTGCGACAAATCGTGGCAAGGTCAAGAGATTGGCGGATTTTACTAATAATTTTGGCTGTGGCTTGCTGGCGTTGGAGGGATTTTTCCTGTTCCGCCGCCATTGCTAACTGTGCTGATTGTGCCTGCATTTGTTGCAAATATTCGGCCTGTTGAATGGCCATCCCCAACTGGGAACCAATTTGGGTCAACAGTTCTACTTCATCATCTTGCCAGTAACGAGGGGCTGAATTTTGATAGGCTGCTAACAAACCCCAGAGATTCTCCCCCAAGAAAATGGGAACAATCATATAAGCCCGAGCTTGTAACTGTTCCAACATTTGGAGATGGCAAGGGGAAAAACCCGCCTCGTAGATATCTGTCACCATTGAGGTTTCATGGGCAGCATAACGACCTCCTTGGGTTTCTCGCAAATGTCGGTCTGAAAGAATGGGGCAGTTTTTCCCCACCACAGCCCGCCATTCCTCCCCTTTGGACTCCGCCATAAATTCCCCGCTCCAATCGGGCAGAAAGTGGTAAATCACCACCCGTTCAGTTTGTAACACCTGCCGCACTTCTTGAGTCGCTGTTTGAAAAATCGTGTCGAGGTTTAAAGAACGTCGGATTTTTTCACTAATACTGGCGAGGGTTTTTTGTCGTTGGGCAACTTGGGCGAGATATTGGGCTTGGGAGCGGGTTTTGGCTAATAATTCGGCTTGTTGGAGGGCAATGGCTAACTGTCGGCCAATTTGGGCTAATAAGTCTACCTCGTGGCTTTCCCAGTGCCGGGGGCTAGAGTTCTGATAGGCGGCTAAGAGGCCCCATAATTGCTCTCCGTGTAAAATGGGTACAATCACGTAGGCGCGGGCTTGGAACTGCTCTAAGAGGGCAATATGGCAGTCCTGATGCCCGGCTAAATAGATGTCATCAATGGCTAAGGTTTCCCCGTGAACATAGCGCCCCCCTTGGGTTTCTTGGAGGTGGGTGTCGGCAATGATGGGCTGTTCTCCTCCCACTAAACTACACCATTCCTCTCCTTTGGACTCGGCGACAAATTCCCCACTCCAATCTGGGAAAAAGCGGTAAATGGCGACTCGTTCGGCTTGTAGTAAGTGGCGAACTTCTTCGGTACTGGTGCGGAAAATCTGCTCAATTTCGAGGGAGGCGCGGATTTTGTCGGCGATCGCACTCATGAGATGATGATAACGAGTGGCTTTTTCTCGTTCCACCACCTGCGCTAACTCCCGCGCTTGTGCCTGTACCCGTTCCACCACGTCATTTTGTTGTAGGGCAACGTTCAAATGTTCTGCAATATGACGAATAAACTCAATTTCCCTCTCTTCCCACTCCCGAGGCCGATCACATTGATGAATACAAATTAGACCCCATAATGTTTCTCCTTTCAACAGAGGAACGACTAGATTGGCTCTCACCTCAAAGGCGGTTAAAATCTGACTATGACAATCACTTAATCCCGCCGCCTGAATATCTGCCACCGCTTGAATGCGTCCTTTTTCATAGTGAATGGCAAACCGTTCCCCAAAACAGTGATCACAGACCTTTTTCGCCAATACCGAAGACACCCCCGGATGAATGGCCTCACAGATAAATTCTCCCTGCCAATCTAACTCTGGATAGAAGCGGAAAATCGCAGCCCGATCAGAGTGCAACAACTGACAAATTTCTGTCACCGTTGTTTGAAAAATGATTTCTAAATCTAAAGACTGACGAATGCGAGTAATGACCCCTAAGAGGGCTTTTTGTTGTTGAATTTGGGTTAATTCGTCGGTTGTAATCATAGGAATTAATGAGCGAGTCCCTCCTGCTAAAGTAACAAGGAATTGTGAAAAAAATGAGACAAGTTGACGGGGTAGATTAATTTCGATAATTTCAGGATTGTTTTTTTCTAGCTTTTAGAACCCTCTAGGATAGGTGAGTTTTACCCCCTAGGCTATTCATGCTAGCGTCCAATCTGAGTAAGTTTTAGGGTGATACACACAGCAGAAACCTGTCAGAAATTCTTGAGAGAAGAAGCGGATGGAGAAAGTTCTGAGCAGAGGCTCATTGCTTTTCCCGACCTGAACAAATTTCTGCCAATAAAAATAATTTATTCTTCCTTTCTTATTGTAAAGGATGGGTTGCCTTTTCTCGCAAAAATGCTCAGTTCGTCTTGAGGTTCGCGAATGATCCACCCTACCCCCCAATCAACAATAAACAGGGGTAGGGGGTGCTGCCGGGGCATACTATAATCCTGATGCACCCTCTTGAATCAGGAGTCAGGTCGAAATTTCCGCTTCCCTAGGATGGAAAAGGGGCAAGAATCAACTCAAGTCCCTTAAAATGGGTTCACAAGACTGACCGGATAAATGACTAACCTGGTGAAAAAATCGCCAAGTCAAAACCACGGCGGCGGTCATCAGTCCTAAGACACAACCTAACCATAAACCAATAGCTTGTAGCCCCAGCCTTTGGGCTAAGAAATAGCCACTACTGAACCCGACTAACCAATAACACATAATCCCAATTATTAGGGGGATTTTTGTGTCCTTAATTCCCCGTAATGCCCCATTAGCAACGGCTTGAATTCCATCAAAAATCTGAAAAATAGCGGCGACTTTTAACAAGTTCTTACTTAAGGATAAAACGGCTATGTTTTCGGATTGACGAATGTCTAAATATAGATTTACAATAAATTCTGGAAAAATCCATAAAATCACGGCCATTAAACTCATAAATCCAGAGGACAAAAGGATTCCGACTAGGCCGGATCGTTTGACCCCTTTAAGATCACAGCGACCCAGATTTTGACCCACTCGCATAGTTGTTGCATGGGCAATTCCCAGGGGAATCATAAAGGTAGTGGCGGCTGTTTGTAGGGCAATTTGATGAGCGGCAAGGGATACTGTTCCCCAGATTCCCATGAGATAGGTAATCACGGTAAATAAGCTGGCTTCGACGAGGAATAGCAGGGCGGAGGGTGTGCCGATGCGGAGTAATTCCCCTAAAACTCGGAGATGGATTGAATAGCACCGAGCAAAGAGATGATAGGGTTTCAAGTGGGGATCATAAAATATGCCTATTCCGAGTAACAAAAACTTAACCCAAAATGCGAAGGTACTAGCCCAACCAATCCCTGCAATCCCTAGGGCAGGAAAACCCCATTTACCGAACATGAGGACGTAATTTCCGACAACATTGAGCAGAATTCCCGCGACCATAATGATCATGACTAAACGGGGACGATTGAGGGCAGAAGTCATGTTTCTGAGGGTGATAAATCCTAGGGCGGCTGGGAGTCCCCAGACAATAGATTGTAGATAGGCTTGGGTGAGGGGTAAATGATCTTCTGATTGACCGAATTGGCGCAAAATGAGGGTAAAGTGCCAAATGAGGAGCATGAAGGGGAAGGATAACAGGAGGGTTAGCCAGAAGCCTTGGGCGTTGATGAGACGCAGTTTGGGGAAGTTTCCGGAGCCAAAGGCGATCGCCGCAACAGCCCCGACGGCGGATAACATCCCGGTGGAAACAATGAGGAAGGTGGTAAAGGTGACAGCCCCTAATGCTCCCCCGGCTAAGACTTTCGGCCCTAATTGCCCCATCATGATGGTGTCTACGAAGTTGATCACCGCTTCTGATAATTGGGCGGCGGCTAAGGGAATTGCTAGTTGCAGACAAGCTTGAATTTCTTGGATAAAAAATGATTTAGACCTCACCCTCTTAGGTTCCTTCAGGTAGTGCCGACGTTAAGACTATGCCAGAAGTGAGGTCTTCTGAGGACGATCTACCCGGAAAAAGCCGGATTTTCACGGAGGGACGGATTAAGACTAGACTTATTATGATGTAAGGGGGGGTGGATCCGCGAACAATCTAAGTCCGGCTAAAGAATCATGATTGGGAAAATTCGCAGCGAAACTAATACTTATGAGTCAACTAGCGATTATTTGTGTCGATGATGAACCCGTTGTTCTTGAGGGGTTAACAGAACAATTAAAGCGTAATATCACTACGGTAGCAGAAGTTGAGGCGGCTGATAGTGGGGAGGAAGCTTTAGAGATTCTTGATGAATTATATGATGATGGAATTGAGGTCGCTTTAATTATCTCTGATCAAATCATGCCGACGATGAAGGGGGATGAATTTTTAATTAAAGCCCATGCCAAATATCCCCAAGTGTTTAAAATCATGTTGACGGGACAGGCGGATACGAAGGCGGTGGCTAATGCGGTGAATCACGCTAATTTATATCGCTATATTACGAAACCTTGGGATGAAGTGGATTTAATTTTGACAGTTAATGAGGCGATTGAGAGTTATTGCCTAAAAAAGGAAGTGGCTCGTCAAAATGAGGAATTGCGCCTTTTAAATGCCTCATTAGAGGAACGTATTCAGGAGCGGACGGCTCAGTTAATTCGCGAACAACAGAGGTCTGAAGAGTTATTACTGAATATTTTTCCCGCTCAAATTGTTGACGAGCTAAAACAAGGAAAACAGGTAGTTGGGGAGTATTTTGAGGAGGTGTCGATCCTGTTTGCTGATATTGTAAATTTTACGCCCCTTGCTTCTACGACTGATCCAAAAAAGTTGATTCAAATGCTCAATAGTATTTTTTCTTGTTTTGATCATTTGGTGGAAGATCAAGGACTGGAAAAAATTAAAACCATTGGGGATGCTTATTTGGTGGCGGGGGGGTTGCCGGAAGCTCGGGAGGATCATGCACAGGCGATCGCACGTTTAGCGTTACAAATGCAGCAAACCATCCACCAGTTTACAGATCAGGGGGGCAATCCTTTTAGTATTCGTATCGGCATTAATACGGGATCGGCGATTGGGGGAGTGATTGGGGTTAAGAAGTTTATTTATGATATTTGGGGGGATGCGGTGAATATTGCCTCACGAATGGAAATGTTGGGGGAACCGGGTAAAATTCATCTTTCTGCGGCGACTTATGACAAGTTAGAGGGACAATTTAAGATGATTCCGCGAGGGTTGATTGAGGTAAAAGGGAAGGGGTTGATGAATACCTATTGGTTGCAAGGGAGTTAGAGGATCTGTTCCCCGTTTCCTCAAACTAGAGATTGTAGGCTTCACCCGTAATTGCTATGGATCGTTTTTTCTTGTAGAAGCGGTTGCCGGGAGAGCCAGACATAAGCTCAAATAAGGCTATAGAGGATCACAGGATTTAAGATGAAAGAACGCTTTGAACAATGGATTGAATGGCTTGACCGCTTGTTGGTGTTGGATATTTTTCTGGTCTTGGCGGCGTTTTTTTGGTTTGCGATCGCCTTATTGGGAAAATCGACGGGAATTCCTTTGGGGTGGGAGCTTTGGTACAGTCTCTGGGAACCCCTCTTTACCCCAGCGATTGGGATTCTCATGGCAGGCGCTCTGCTGAATGGTCTAATTAAGCAGGTGACGAAGCGACTGAAGGCGAAAAATTAGCCACTTTTCCGGTTCGTGGGTTTTGAGGTCGGAGGAGAGAAGGTAGTGCAGGGATCTACTGCCGGAATCCTTCTCATTTCCTAGAGGCTCATGGTGTCTTCTGCTGAAATTGTTCCGTTTTTAAGCCGTCTCCCCCCGTTTGACCGTTTGCCGATGCCCATCGTGCAAGGTTTAGCGGAGCTTGCTCTGGTGCAATCCTATGATCAAGGGGAAACCATTGCCGGGGATTTTGTGCAAATTCTCTATCAGGGGACGATCCAACTCTGTGCTGATGATCCTCTGACGGAGGAAGCGGTTCCGTTAAGGGTACAGCAAGGGGGGTGTTGTTGGGGGTGGTTGGAGCTTTGGGGAGGGGTAAGGTATGAAGGGGCGATCGCAACGACTCCCATTTTGACCCTCGCTATCCCTCCAGAGGCGTTTTTCCCCCTCTGGGAACAATATCCCCCTTTTGGGGAGTATTTCCAGCAAGAGGTGAGGGAGGGGGAGGTTTATTGGTGTTTACGGCACTATTGGTCGTCGGAGGAGCTTTCCCCCTCGGTTTTAGGGGAGTTTGTGGGGCAAATTTCCCCGCAAACTTTGGTCTATCATTGTCCTCCCCATCGTTTCGCCGATTTAGCGCCGGAGGGGACTTGGTATGTTACGGGGGGAGCGGTGGCCTCCTTGACAGACCGTTACACCCCCTATTCTGCCCTTCCCCTGCCTTGGGACATGGGGGGCCTGGTGCCGGAAGGGGAGGTGCGTTTATTGAATTTTCCCGTCCCCTTAACTCCTCCTCGTCCTTCCTATCCCTTCGTCAGTAGTACCGGGGGGGTGGTGGAAAGTGCGATCGCCTGTTTTGAGATGGTGGCGGACTATTTTGGGCTAGACTGTCCCCGAGAACCTTTAAAGCGGGTGCTAGAGGCCGCGTCCCAACGTCGGGATCTGTCTTGGTCTTTGTATCGTGCGATCGCCCAACGTCTCGGCCTCACCCCCACCCTCCTCACCCCCTCCCACTCCCCCCTCCCCCACCTCAAACCCCCCGCGCTCCTCTATTGGGGGGATCAACTCGCGGTTCTCTACCAAGTCGGAGACACCATCACCCTGGCCGTTCCTACCGTAGGTTTATTAGAGTATTCCCCCCAAGAGTTTCAAAGTAACTGGAAACAGCAACAGCACAAGCAGATCCTCCATTTAGACTCCCCCTCCCATCCCTCCCCTTTAGGCTCCTTAAAAGCCCTCCTCTCCCAGCAAATTCAACAGCATTTTACTCCCTTTTTCCTGCTCCTCTTGCTCAGTTTCACCAGCGCCCTTTTCTCCCTCAGTCCCCCGGTTATCTTACATATTCTCATTGATCACGTCTTTTTTCAGCAACGATTAGCGACCCTCAACAGTTTAGCCCTTCTCCTCCTTTTCCTCATCATCGGTCAGATCACCATTAATCAGATTCGTCTAAAAATCTGGCGCGCCTTTGCCCATAAAATCAATCAGAAAATACTGCGCTTTCTCTTTCAACATTTTTCAGATTTTTTTCAATCTCCCCTTGACAAAAACAAATTAGGTGAGGTATTATATAATGGGAAAAGAGTGTCACATATAACCTCTTTTCTGGATAGTGAGTTAATCCCCCTCCTCCTCAACAGCAGTTTTTGCCTTTTGGGGGCATTTCTCCTCAGCTTCTATAACATTTTCCTAACCTTAATCCTTTTATTCAGCCTGTTATTCTGCTTACTATTGAGTAGCTTCCTCTTCAGTCTAGCGCGGCAGTCTATAGACACCCAAAGCAACTTAGAGCAAAAATTCCAGCAACACTGGATTCAGTCATTACTCAGCCTGCAAATTCTCCCCTCTTCCCTCCACCAACGAGACACCCTACAGCAGACAATCCAGCAAAACCTTTCTCTATCGTGGCGACACCATTTAAACGGACAACAGACCTTAGATTATACCCTAAGCCAACACCTCAAACTTTATCAAAGTATCGGTCAAATTACCCTAGGCGTGATGCTCTGGGTAGGTTCTCATCTTCTCCTGACCCAACAACTCAGCCTAGGACAACTTATCGCCTTTGGGTTGATTAGTCAATCCCTTTTTATGGCCCTCAGTCAAGGGATAGCAGTAGGGTATCAATGGCTAAAAAATGGCCTTGCGTGGCAGTCTATTCAAGAGACAACAATCTCCTCCCCTCCCCTTAAGTTAAATTCTGACAACTTAAATTCTGCTACCTCTCCCCTCCCTCCCCTTCACCATAACTTACAAGTTAAAAATATCATTCTCCCCCACTTTAGTGACCTTTATCCGAGTCAACCACCGCTTAATTTTACCCTTTGTGCAGGAGAATGGTTAGGCATTACAGGGAAAAGTGGTGCGGGGAAAACCACCCTGATTCAACTCCTCAGTTTATCTCGTCCTTGCTCAACAGGTCAAATTCTTTGGGATGGGCGAAATATTAGTCAAATTCGGCCTCAATTATTACAGAATCAGATTGCCATTGCTTCCCAACAAATGCCCATTCTTTCCGACACTATAGCCGAAAACCTAGCCCCTTTTCAAGCCCAGAGTTGCTTAGAACAGATTGAGGAAATTTGCCAAATCACCCGACTTCATCCTTGGGTGATGACACTGCCACAACAGTATGACACGTTCTTGGGCAAAAATGGCTTACTTCCCTCGGAAGGGGAACAGCAGAAAATCCTTTTAACTCGTTGTTTATTACAGCATCCCAGTCTTTTAATTTTAGATCAAGTGACCCATGCCATTGCACGGGAGGAACTTACAGAAATCATGGAAAATCTGCGCTATTTTTATCCGAAAATGACTGTAATTCTAGTTTCTCGTTATCCAGACTGTTTGCAGCACACAGATAGAATATTAGTCATGGATTATGGGGCGATTATTGAGGAGATACCAAGGGGAGGGAATTCTTTTAAAGTTTTAGTGCAATCGAAGAAGTAAAGTTCAATATTTTAGTCAGTGCGTAATACCGATTTATTGGCTTGGCAGAATTTAGCTAAGACTTCAAGGGAAATACCTAAGCGTTTTTCAAGCCATAGTTTTGTGTTCATCATGACTCCCATAGCCAGTCAACATTTAAAATAAAGTTGAGTAAAATATTCTCCCCGGATAAAAGATATTTCACAGTTGATGATTTCCTAAAAGGAGGAAACTATGTCCGCCCCACTATCCCTAATACTCCTCAGTCAAAGCAACAATGTAGAATATTTAGAACAGAGAATAGTAACTATTCCCCATCGTCTCCCCTCGGATTTTAATGTTACTCCTCCCGAGTTAAGCACAGAAGGCACAAAAACCATAGCCAATCCTACCCCCTCACCCGAGTTTTCCCAGCCGCAAAAATCCTTCAACGCGACTCATCAATGGTTGTGGATTAGCTTAGTCAGTACAGCTACAGGTTTAATGCTAATCTGGACTTATAAAGGTCGAGTGCAACAGTGGAACTTACAAACAGACCTGAACTTGTGGGATAATAGAATAGGGGAAGATGAAGTCAATCAACAGCTTGTAACGCACCCTCTTTTCACTCAACCCTTGAGTTTCCCGGCTAGTATCCCTTCTGGTATTTTAACCCTCATTACGGTACTCGCGTTTCTAATTACTTGGGCATCCTTAGCGACTGTCGAAGAAGTCGTTTCCGCATCGGGGGAAATTCAAACCAAAACCCCGATTCAGGACTTACAAACTCCTATCACAGGGATGGTTAAAACGATCCATGTTCAAGAAGGGGATACCGTCGAAGCAGGACAGATTTTAATGGAGTTTGACAATCGGCAAATTGTAGCAGAATTGACAGCAGTTGAACAACAAATGCTATCCTTACACGCTCAAAATCAATTTTATCAACTCGCACAACAAAATCTCTCCCCCGAAGAAACAAAAGCCAAAATCATTGACTTAGAATTACCCCCCCAACTCATTCCTTTAATCCAAGATCGCGCCCTCCTTGTCTCAGAAAATCAAGTCTATCAGCAACTATTACGCCAACAAGGAGGGGAGAATCTACCCCCGATTGATCGTTTGCGTTTACAAGTCCATGATGCCAATTTTAGAACCCAACAACAAACCATTCAGTTAGGAATTACCCAACTCCAAGAACAATTACAACAAAACCGTCGCCAACAGGCTGAAACTTACCAAAAATTGGAACAGGAAACGGCACAACTGCGGCGAATATCCAATCATAACCGTGAGGTTTTACAAGCACTACAGCGTCAAATTAATCAGGAGGAAACGGTGTTACGTCAGAGGGAAGCTTTACTGGCAGATGATGTTATTTCTCCCTTACAGTATGAACAACAACGGCAAAAGGTGGGCGCACTGCAACAGGAATTTCTGCGGGAGAGGCACCAACGAGAACAAGCTTTTTTACAACAGATGCAGGGGGCGGAATCCCAGCAAAATCGGCTAAAACAACTGCAAGATCAGGGGAAAAGTCTACAGTTGGCGATCGCACAATCCCAAAGCAAAGCCCAAAACCTAATCACCCAATGGCAGACAGCCTATTTAGATCGTATCGCTGATAATAGCAAACGAATCGCCGAAATTGACCGCTATCTCACCCAAACCATGTTAGCCAATCATCAGCGTTTAGCCATCCTCAGCCAACAGCAAAACATCCTCGCACAGCAACTCGAACAACATACCCTCTATGCTCCCATTTCTGGCGTAATTTTTGATTTAAAATCAGTCAATGCAGGGCAAATCATTAACCCCCAACAAACATTAGGAAAAGTTGTCCCACAAGATGGTTTTATGGTACAATTAAAAGTTAGACCCCAAGATGTTGCCCAGTTGCAAGAAAATCAACCCGCCCGTTTACAATTAGACTCCCAACCCTTCGCCCTCAAAGGACTAAAATTAAACGCCCAAATTGAACAAATTGGAGCAGATCGTCTACCCCCCAATGAGTTATCCCCCTTCGAGCATTTTCCGGTAACATTAAGTTTAGATTGGGAAAACTTAAACCCCAATGATCACACCCAGCCCGAACAGAATACAAGTCAAAAACTACGTTCAGGCATGACCCTACGCGGTCATATTAAAGTAGGAGAAAATCGGCGAGTGATTGAACTGGTGTGGGATTGGCTGCGAGAAAAAACCCTTAACTTAGAGTCCTAAATCCCCGCAAACCCTGCCAATTCCGGGGTAATTGATGAATTACCCCGATATCAACTCAGATTCATCCCTGCTTATTGAGTAAATTAAACTGATGTAGCAACTTAATATTGTCAGGAGAGAGTAATCGCCGTAACTCAGTTGCTTGATTGAGGATAGTAATTTCCCGTTCAAACTCATCCTTAAGAATCTGTAAATAATGCCGCCGTCGCTCTTGAGGACTATTCGCCTCAAGCATCATAATCGCCATATTAACATTCGATAAAGGACGACGTAACTCCTGAGTTAAATTTTCCAGTAGGTTTTCCTTTGCCTCAATCAGCGACTCTAAATTTTTGAGTTGCTGACATAAAACTTGTACCCGACTCACCAGCTTCTCTTGCTTCTTCAAACGTGCTGCAATTGCCTCTAAAAGTTCCTGCGCACTAAAAGGCTTGGTTAAATAATCATCTGCCCCTAAATTCATTCCCTCGCGAATATCGGAATGATTCGCCTTAGCTGACAGAAAAATAAAGGGAATCATGGCGGTATTCATATCCGCTTGTAGCGCATTTAATACATCATAGCCACTCAAATCTGGCATGAGAATATCACAAACAATTAAATCGGGACTTTGTTGACGGGCCAAGTCAATTCCCTCTGGGGCGGACGTTGTGCGAATAACCTCAAAACCTTCTGCTCGTAAAATCGTAGCAATTTGTTTACAAAGATGTTGTTCGTCTTCAATCACAAGGATTTTTTTCATGTATGCTTCAATGGTGAAGGATCAGTTTTCACCTCTCTATTACCCATAATCCATGACCGATAACCCTTGTTAAATCATGACGTGAGCCAGAGAAGTTAAATCCTCCGTCATGGGGATGACGAGGACTGTAACAAAGTGTTGCTTGTCTATTATTTCAGGAAAGTGTGAACATTTTGTAATAGAGCGTGAAAAAGTTGGGAACAAAATATAACAGTTCTTATGTATTGCATAAAAAACTGAATTGATCCCCGTCCCTTGCAACCTTAAGCTAGAGAAATCGTCCTCAAGCTGAAACCTATTTCGTCTGTCTCGTCTATGCCTAGAAAACGCTTATCTTCCTTGTTTTCCCACCGCGCCCCCCTGTGGCTGTTAGGGTGTCTTGTCTTTACCGTTACAATGATCTTGGGGCATCCTGTCTCCCAACTCTCGCCCCTCCTAGCCCAAACGGTGAGTAGTGCAGAAGTTCTACCCTCCCCCCTACCCCCCATCACTCCTCCCCCCAATTTATCCATCACCCAGCAAGGGGAACAATTGACCTTAAACGGGAGAACCTTGACCGCCCCTTGGATACAATGGCAGGATGGCCATACCCTGCACACCGCTTTAAGTGATATGGCCTTGTGGCAGGTGTTGGGGGTAGAATTACTCAGTACAGAAGACCCCACTAAACAGCCTGTGGCGTGGTTTAACCACAGGGGAACCAACCCCCTCACCCTAAACGCGATGCTCCTCAATGCCTATCGCTACTTGGATATTACCGAAATCTTGAATGAGGTCAATAGTACCAGCCAAGCTCAAGGCAATACCCTAAACCTAACCTTTCCCCCGGCCCAAGTGCAGAACATTCAAGAAGTGGAACAAGGCGATCGCAAACAAATCATCGTGCAGTTCGATCGTCCCACCTTCTGGCAAATGAGCCAAAACCCCACAGAAGCGGTGATTACGTTAGAAGGGAGCATCCTAGCGCGTCACGAGACTCCCACCGAAGAAGCACAGCCCAAAAATCTGTTTAATAAACTGCAAAATATCCTCACCACCCAAGGAAACGACACGACACCCCCTCCACCGGAAATTAAGCCCTTGTTGTCCAAGGTAGAAGCCACCGATGGGCGACGGGGTAGACTATTTATTAACCTGCCAGCCAATCATCAGGTTAATCTCTCCTCCCTCTCCCAACCCAACCGTTTAATTGTCAACGTCACCCCCGAGGGTTTAGTGGAACGTGATATTGTGTGGGCGCCGGGCATCCGGTGGCGACAGACTTATATTCCCTTAGCAGAGAGTCGTTTTCCCATCTCTGCCTTAGAATTTGATGCCCGCAATCCTAAAATTGCCCTGCGTCCCATTTGGGGGAATCCCCCCTCCATGATTGGCACAGATCCCTTGATTACCATGGGGCGACAATGGCAGGCCTTTGCCGCCATTAATGGGGGCTTTTTTAACCGAGACAATCGCTTACCCTTGGGGGCTATTCGGCGGGATGGTAAATGGTTTTCTGGGCCGATTTTAAACCGGGGAGTCATCGCCTGGGATGACCGGGGGAACGTGAATATCGGGCGGTTGTACTTACGGGAAACCTTGGTCACAGGCGATCGCCAACGTCTCAATATCCCCTACCTCAACAGTGGCTATGTACAGGCCGGACTCGCCCGTTATACCCCCGAATGGGGCAACAGTTACACCCCCCTCACCGACAATGAAACTATTGTTCTAATCCAGAACAACCGCATCACCCAACAATACAACGGCGGCCCCGTCAATCAAACCCCCTTCCCCATCCCCCGGGATGGCTACCTGTTGACCATTCGCGGCCGTGCCGTCAATCCCCAAGTTCTCCGCCCCGGCCTCACCGTCACCCTAGAAAGTGAAACCGTACCCGCCACCTTTGCCAACTACCCCCAAATTATCGGCGCAGGCCCCCTGTTGTTACAAAATCGGCAAATCGTCCTCAACGGCGAAGCAGAACGCTTTAGCACCGCCTTCAACCAACAGGCCGCCTCTCGGAGTCTCATTGGGATAACAGCACAAGGAAAGCTGATAATCGCCGCCATCCACAACCGCACAGGCGGCCGAGGCCCCACCCTGCCCGAACTAGCGCGACTCGCCCAACAATTAGGCATGACAGACGCCCTCAACTTAGACGGAGGGAGTTCCACCTCCCTCTACATTGGCGGCCAGTTAGTGGATCGTTCCCCCGTAACAGCCGCTCGGGTTCATAATGGCATTGGGGTCTATATTACGCAGTAGCACGCTCTCCAGTCATAGCTGGGCTATGGCTGGAAATGCTAGTTCTTCGCAGGTTTTGGGGGAATTTGATCACAAACTCGCTGCCCTCTCCCCAGTGGGAGTTCATCGTTAAAGTGCCTTGATGTTGTTGAGTGATCACTTGATAACTGAGGGGTAATCCCATCCCAGTCCCCATACCAACGGGCTTAGTCGTAAAGAAAGGATTGAAAATTTTCTCTTGAACCGTGGCACTGATCCCTATACCGTTATCCTGAATTGAAATCATAACCTGAGAACACTGGATCGCCGTCGTAATAGTCAGCCTTCCCACATAATGGGGATCCGTTTCCTGTTTGATTCGTTCTTCAATCGCATCCACCCCATTGAGCAACAGATTCATCAACGCTTGATTCAGCAGCCCGCTATAACATTTCACCGGAGGGAGATCACCATAGTTTTTAACCACCTCAATGGTTTTGCCATGGTCACGAAGGAGATTACAGCGACTTTGTAAAATCACTAAGGCGCTGTCAATATTACTGTGCAAGTCCACCGTTTTGAATTCTGCCTCATCAAGGCGGGAGAAAGTGCGCAAAGACTGCACAATCTTGGTGAGCCGTTTTTCCCCAGATTCCAGAGACCTTAAGATTTTAGGAAAATCCTCACGGATAAATTCTAGATCAACTTCCTCTATCATCTCTTCAATGGCAGCCGGGGGATTAGGATAATAGTCCTGATACAATTCCAAGAGTGAAAGTAAATCCTGACCATAGTTATAGAGATGAACAAGATTGCCATAGATAAAGCTAACGGGATTATTAATTTCATGGGCAATTCCCGCCACTAAATGCCCTAAGCTTGACATTTTCTCCGCTTGAACTAGACGAAGTTGAGTTTCGCTTAACTTCTGACAAGCCTGTTTAAGGGCTTCGGTTTTGGCTTCAGACTCTAGGTAAAGTTGGGCTTTTTTTTCTAGGAGAATTTCCAGGTTTTTTTGACTCCGTTTTTGTTCAGTAATATCAAAACGAATGGACAAATATTGTTCGATGTTTCCCCGGTCATCCATTAAGGGAACAATGGTAGTATCGACCCAATAAAGATTTCCCTGTTTAGCTTGATTACAGATTTCTCCGTGCCAAACCTGCTCCCGGCTAATCGTCTTCCATAAAGCTTGGAAGAACTCCGGGGGATGATACCCCGAATTAATCACCCGATGAGTTTTCCCCACAATTTCTTCAGCAGAATAACCACAAAGTTCTGAAAATTTATCATTGACATACTGAATCCTACCCTGTGGGTCGGTGATGGCCACGATGGCCGCTTGGTCTAAGGCATATTTAATATTAAACAAGGCTTGAAAAGCGCTTTCTCGTTCCGCTTCAGCCCGTTTTTGTTCAGTAATATCCAACACCGTGCCGAATAAGCGCACAATCTTAGAATCTTCATAGTCCTGCTCAATACGGCAGTTGAGATAACGCACCTCTCCCCCCGGTCGCCTAATCCGGTGTTCAAAATTTTGTGGATGGCCTTGTAAGGCTTCCTGAACAACTTCTGTGAAATGCTGGCAGTCTTCGGGATGACATTGTTGCAAATATTCCTCCCAATTGGGTTCTTTTTGGTCGGGGGTCATGCCAAAGATGCGAAAGACTTCCTCGGACCAGTGAATGCTTTGGCTAGGGAGGTGGAAAGACCAGTGACCAATATGGGCGACCTCTTGGGCTTTGTTTAGCTCCCGACTCAGTTGTTGTAATTGCAGTTCCCGTTCTTGTTTCCCTTGGATGTCACGGGCAATACCTAAACAGGCCACAATCTTTCCCTCTGCATTGGTCAGAGGCGATAGATTGGCACTATGCCAATGATAATCACCGCCTTGGTGTAGAACACGGTATTCAATATCTCGGATTTTATCCCCAGCTAAAACTTGTGCAAAAACGCTCAAATTGACGGGCAGATCGTCAGGATGGACGAAGGGCGAAAAGTGCTTTCCTTCCATCTCCCATGTCTTATAGCCCATGACTTCCTGAAAAGCCGGACTAATATAGCTGAAGTGTCCCTCAAGATCAAGGGTAAATACCATGTCGTTGAGATTCTCAATCAGTTGCCGGAAGTTACAGTGCTGGCAGTGACCGCCGAGCAGTCCTGTCTGATTATCGTCCCCTGAGAAGGGCGCCCTATCAGATTGATAAAGTAGCTTTTCCAATTCTTGTCTTTGGGCTTCTGCTCGTTTCCGGGCTGTGATGTCCCGCAAAATTGACAGGTGATAGTGAGGTTGGATGTGAGCCGTGGCGGCATATTCTACATCCCGGATCTCGCTGTGGGCTGCCCTCAAACGAATTTCACCTCGTTCCTGACCCTTTTCTAGAAACTTCTGCCAAGCCCCAGGAAAGTCAAATTCTTCCAAAGTGAAATCTTCAATCGTACAACCCATGAGTTCAGCCTGAGATTTGCCCAATAACTGACAGGCAGCAGGGTTAGCATTAATATAGACCCCATGATCGTCAGCAATGAGCATGGCATCTAAAGCCCCGTTAAACAGTGTTTCAAAGGCAACTGCTTTGGCGGGCGTTAAAGAACTAAACATGATGTAGAAGCGATAAACAATAGAGACAGACTGCTAGGACGGTCAGGAATAATGGTTACAGACAGAGTTATATGTCACGTATGGAATTATACAACGATATGGCGGTTTTTGTAAACCGCCTATTATCTCATTATTTATTGGTGAGAGAATTTTTCTTTATGATGATTTAAGGTTTTACCGGATCTTGACAGGTTAAGCTCTCTGTCCTGTTCCCTGTTCCCTAATTTTGGACACAACCGCATTTTCCCCACTCCCGACACCTTGACTTCTAACGTTGAGCCTTAACTTGTCAAGATTGGGGCTTAACGGGTCAGCCATCATGCTATGGTGGGGAAAAATAAGTAATCCTACTCCCTGAGCGTGAATTCCCCCCATCTCCCCATCGACTTATGTTATAAGGGAAATATAGGTCAGTTCCGACCCCCGTTCTAGGAAGTAATTTCCCCTATTTTGTGATGACTCCTAATGCAACGACTTTAATGAAAACCGTCGAACAACTTGGCTATCGAGTCACAGTCGGCGATGTTGCGGCAAAAGCAGGATTAAACATTAATTTAGCTCAACAAGGTTTATTAGTTTTAGCATCAGATGCCGGAGCAAATTTACAAGTTTCAGAGTCTGGCGAAATTGCCTACATTTTTCCAAAAAATTTTAGGGCAGTTTTGCGAAATAAGGACTGGAAAATGCGATGGCAAGAGACTTTAAATAGAGTTTGGCAGTTTTTATTCTACCTTATTCGCATCTCTTTTGGAATTTTTTTAATTATTTCGATTCTTTTAATTGTTGCAGCAATTATTGTTATCTTTGTGGCTCTGAACAGCAAAGAAAATGGGGGGTCAAGAAATTCTCGCTCATCGAGCTATGGGGGATTAAGATTTATCTTTGTTCCTCGATTTTGGTACGTTTCAGATATATTCTGGCTCATGAATCCTCGGGCTAACTATAGCACTTGTCAGCAAAAAAGATATAGACAGCGACAAGTAGCAAGGTCTAGTCAAGAGGAGCAAATGGGTTTTTTAGAGTCAGTTTTCTCTTTCTTGTTTGGAGAAGGGGATCCCAACTATGATCTAGAAGAGCGGCGCTGGCAAGAAATAGGAGCCGTAATTAAACAAAATAATGGCGCAGTGATTGCCGAACAAGTTACGCCTTATTTTGAAAAATTAGACCGCGCTGCATTGGAAGATGAAAGTTATATGTTGCCCGTTTTAGCCCATTTTAATGGCTATCCTGAAGTGTCAGAACAAGGGGAGTTAATTTATTATTTTCCTGAATTACAAGTTACGGCAAAACAAGCTACTCTTCCTAAACCCGAAAAGTATTTACAGGAAAAGCCTTGGCGTTTTAGTAGTGCTACTCAGGAACAACTAACTTTAGCGGGTGGGTTAGGGTGTGTTAATATTGTGGGCGGTTTATTCCTAATGTTCTTGCTGACTGAAAATCCGGCCTTGGTGGCTGAAATTGGCTTTTTAGCTTGGATGAACTCCATTTCTTGGTTGTTGTTGGGGTATGGGGCATTGTTTTTGTTAATTCCTGTAGTGCGGTATTTTTGGATTAAGGGCAAAAATCAAGTTATTAACCAACGCAATAATGAACGGGCAAAATATTTCAAGCAGTTAAAAAATGCCAGTCAACAAATCCAGCAGAAACTGGCTTATGCTAAACAGTTTGCCAAGCAAAATATTCTGGAAAATAAAGATTTAGCCTATACAACAGAAACGGATTTATTAGACCAAAATTTGCAGCAAGTGGACAAAATTGATGAAGAATGGCGCAGAAGATTAGAAGGAGATAACTAGAGTGTTATGGTAAAAATTATTAAGAGAACGTCTTTAGGGGTGCGACCTGTTTATGATATTGGGGTGATTCAAGATCATAATTTTTTGTTAGAGAATGGGTTAGTTGCGTCTAATTGTTTCAATAAGTCTCATTCAACGGCCTATGCTTATGTCACCTATCAGACGGCTTATTTAAAGGCGAATTATCCCGTTGAGTATATGACGGCATTGTTGACGGGGAATAGTAGTAACACCGATAAGGTCAAGAACTATATTGACACCTGCCAAAAGATGGGAATTCGGGTTGAACCGCCGGATATTAACCGTTCTCTGTTTGATTTTACACCGGATGGTCAAAATATTTTATTTGGCTTGTCGGCGGTGAAGAATTTAGGAGAGAATGCTATTGATGTGATTCTCAAGGCACGGGAGGAAGCCGGGGGACGTTTTAAATCTATGGCGGATTTTTGTGCGCGAGTAGATTTAAGGGTGGTGAATCGTCGGACGTTAGAAACCCTGATAAAATGCGGGGCATTTGACAAGATTAATGACAATCGCAATCAATTATTACAGTATTTAGATGCGGTGATTGCTTGGGCGCAAAATCGGGCTAAAGAACGGGATAGTGGACAGATGAATATTTTTGAGTGGGGGGTAACTCGCCAAAATGAAAATGAGGGGGATCGGGAAGAAATTAAGTTTGATTCTGCGCCAAATTTGCCCAATGTGGTGGATTTTTCAGCGCCAGAAAAACTGAATCAGGAGAAGGAGTTATTAGGGTTTTATGTGTCGGAACATCCTTTAGATTCGCTGAAAGTAGCGCGTCAGATTTTGGCTCCGGTGAATTTGGCAGACTTGGGGAGTTATGGCAGACGAACAAAGTTAAGTGCGATCGCCATGCTCAACAGCGTTAAGACGATCATCACGAAAACTGGCGATCCGATGTCCTTTCTCCAACTCGAAGATTTAAGCGGTATCGCCGAAGGGGTGGTGTTTTCCAGTGTATTTGAGCGCTTGAAAGACTATCTACAACCCGATGCACGTTTGATTCTTTGGGGAAAACCCCAGCCAAAACAGGACAAAATGCAACTGGTGGTAGAGGATATGGAATGGGTGGATAGGGTGCAGATGGTGCGCGTAGATTTGACAACTGAGCAAGGAATCAATACAAAAGAACTAAAAAATCTCCAAGGAATTCTAACCGAACATTCCGGGGATAAGGAAAAAGCCAAAATTCCGGTGATTGCCTCCCTCGGAAAAGGCTCTCAACGGCGCTTAATCCGTTTCGGGCGGGAGTTTTGGGTACAGGATGAAAATGCGGCTAAAATGGCCTTAAATCAAGCAGGTTTTCGGGCAGATACGGAGTTTTTGCTCCCGACTGGTGGCAACAAGACAGTTTCTTGAGAAGGGGAGGGGAACACCCCGTAAAACCAGTAACTAGAATCACAACCGATCCTCTCTAATCCTGCTACGCTATAAGTCAGACCTGCATCTACTGCTGTTGGGCGGGGATATCCCCCCGTTAAAATTGAGCCTTGTTGCTTTCTTGAGGGATTGCCTCGGTAAAGCCATCCGAATCTGATGTTATAGCCCACTTAAACGCCGATCCCTGCGTTTGTTTTACACGCTGATTCTATGCCCCTATCGAATACTGGGAGCATTTTAGCTTCTCTCACCCAGTTTACTCAATTAAATCGCACTACCGTCTTGACCGATCGCGTCAAGAATCTTTCCATTGCTGAATTTATCTGTTTATTAGATTTTATTACGGCGGAATTTCAGCAATTTTTGCGTGCCATTGACATGATTAATAACGAAGCTCTAGAAACCATGCTAGAGCAAGTTATGGATGCCTTTACGCTGAAAATTGGGCAAATTTTACAGGCGGATCGGACGATTATTTTTCTCTTAGATAGTACGAAAGGACAACTTTGGGGCAAAATTAATCAACAAGGGGACAGTGAAGCGAAAGATATTCGCTTACCTTTGAATGTGGGAATTGCAGGCTATGTAGCCGCGACGGGAGAATTATTGAATATTCAAGAGACTAAAGATCATCCTCTGTTTAATGTAGATATTGATGGTATCCCCAATTATCCCATTCAAAATGTGCTATGTATGCCGATTTTAAGCAGCACTCAACAAGTGGTTGCTGTGGTGGAGTTATTAAATAAATCGGGAGGGGTGCCTTTTGATGGAGAAGATGAGGAAAGATTTCGAGATTTTGCCTCATCCATTGGCATTATTTTAGAAACTTGTCAATCTTTTTATATGGCCGCTCGCAATCAACGGGGGGCGGCGGCTTTATTGCGGGCAACCTCAAGTTTGGGGCAAAGTTTAGACTTAGAAGCCACTTTAAAATCGGTGATGGAACAAGCGCGGCGCTTAATGAAAGCGGATCGTAGTACGCTGTTTATGTTAAGCCGAGAAAAGGGGGAGTTATGGAGTAAAATTGCCAAGGCGGATGGGAAAACGATGATGGAGATTCGTCTCCCCGCGAATCGTGGTATTGCGGGCTATGTGGCAACAACGGGGAAAACGGTTAATATTGCCGATGCTTATAAAGATAGTCGCTTTGACCCTTCAACGGATAAAAGAACGGGGTATCGGACTCAAAGTATTTTATGTATGCCTGTGTTTAATTCCAGTGGGGAATTAATTGCGGTGACTCAGTTAATTAATAAGGAGAATGGGGGAAGTTTTAGTAGTTCTGATGAAGAGTTTATGCAGGCGTTCAATATTCAGGCGGGAATTGCTTTAGAGAATGCCAAGTTATTTGAAACGGTTTTAACAGAAAAGCAATATCAAAAGGATATTTTAGAGAGTTTATCGGATGCGGTAATTTCGACGGATTTTATGGGTCGTATTTTTACAATTAATGATGCGGCTTTAGAGTTATTAGGCTGTCCAGAGGAACAAATTCGTGATGCCAAAATTCGGCAGTTATGGGAGTATAAATTATTGGGTCGCCATGTTTGGGATGTGTTACCTGTGGATAATATTCATTTTCGCTTGCAGGATAGTTTAGCGACGGGTGCAAGGCATTATGTGCCGGAGCAAACTCTTAAAGTGGGGATTGCTCATAAAAAGCCGGGGGATGTATCGGTTTTACCTTGTGTTTTGGCGATTCCGAGTTCTGAAAATCCCAAGGTTTATATTCCTTGGAATGAAACACCCTGTCCGAGAGAAGAGTTATTATATGAGGAGCAAGATGAGATTGTCCCGATTGAACGCAGTGTGAATTTAACGGTTAATCCTTTAACCAATGCGGAGGGAGAAGTTCAGGGGGGATTGGTCGTTTTAGAGGATATTAGTAACGAAAAACGGATTAAATCGACGCTGTACCGTTATATGACTCCTAGTGTAGCAGAACAAGTTATTGCTCTGGGGGAACAGTCTATGATGGTGGGGGAACGAAAGGATGTGTCGATTTTGTTTTCTGATATTCGTGGCTATACTACTATGACGGAAAATGTGGAAGCTACGGAGGTGGTGGCTTTATTAAATCAGTATTTTGAAACGATGGTAGAGGCGGTTTTTAATCATCAAGGGACGTTAGATAAGTTTATTGGGGATGCTTTGATGGCGGTTTTTGGCGCACCGTTACCCTTGCCAGAAAATCACGCTTGGTTAGCGGTACAATCGGCGTTAGATATGCGTCGTCGTTTGGTAGAATTTAATCAAAAATGTGTGTTTGAAAATCAACCTCAGATTCGTTTTGGCATTGGGATTAGTTCGGGGGAGGTGGTTTCGGGGAATATTGGTTCTAACAAGCGGATGGATTATACGGTAATTGGGGATGCAGTTAATTTAAGTTCTCGTTTGGAGAGTTTAACGAAAGAATATGCTTGTGATATTATTATTAGTGAGTATACTTATAATTTATGTGGTGGGGCGGCGCGTTTATTAACGCGAGAGTTGGATAAAACGCGGGTTAAGGGGAAAAGTAAGGCGGTGCGAATTTATGAGTTAATTGGCTTAAAACCTGCTTATCTTGACCCGCAAACGGAGCATTTTTTAGAGATTTATCATCAGGGACGGGAAGCTTATTTAGCACGGGATTTTCAAAGGGCGTTAGGGTTATTTACGGAAGCGGCCCGTTTACGACCTCAAGATCATCCGACGGAGATTCATGTTCAGCGTTGTCAGTTATATTTAAAAACACCCCCCCCAGAGAGTTGGGATGGGATTCACATTATGACGACTAAATAGGGCTTGCTGAATAAGTCTGAGAGTTGGGCTGGTGTAGTGGCACAATGAACAAGTGAACCTTTCGTGGGGAATTTTTCCGTTTTCTGGAATTCCAGTACAATGCCATCTAGAAACAAGAAGCTGGTCAATCAGGTGATTTTGGGGTCCATTGCTTTTTCTCTTAGCTTTGGACTAGGACTCTTGCTGAGTCGGGAGTTTAAGCAGGGGGTGTTAACGGGGATTGCGGCGCTGCCTGCAAGTTATGGCTGTGCGATCGCACTTTATCGGAAACGGGTACAGCAGGACAAGCAATTGAAACAAGGTTTGCACCATCAAATCCAGTTGCTACTGCAACAACGGGACAATTGTCAGGAAGAAATTGCGATCGCACTCCACCAACGACAAACCCTAGAATCTAATCTCGATGCCTTATACAGCGAACGAGAACAGATTCTAATGCGCGTGGCTGAACTGCATCAATACCGCAAGGAGTTGTATCAATCCCTTCCCACTCAACAGCAAAAGACCTTGCTGGGAACAAATCCGTGGCAGTCCCCCCAACTGCAAGCCGCACCGGATCATCCGGTAGAATTTAAACGGGGAGGAGTCGCTCATGGGGTGTTAGTCCAGAAAAGCGAAGACCGTTTAGAACAGCTACAAAGTGAATATGATCAGTTACAAGGGCAAATTTTAGCCCAACAAACTAAGCGGGAGCAACTGATTCCTGAGTTAACCCAACTCAGTCGGCAAAAATATAAACTGAGTCAGGAACTACAAACCCTAAAAGACGAACTAAAAGACCTGCAAAACTTTCAGGAAAAATTAAGTCAATCCCTAGCAGAATTAGAACTGCAACGGGAATATAATGATGAGCAAATTTTTTACAAAGAAGCTCGGCGAGAAGGACTAGAGTTAGAAATTGAGAATCTAGAGAAAATTTTACTCGAAAAACAGGAACTCTGGCAAAACCTTGAGCCTAAAATGTTAAAATGGGAACGTTTACAGGCAGAGGGGGTCAAACTTGAAGAAAATCAATCGAGCCTAACGGCTGAACTGCATCAATTAGCAGAAGATAAGCACCGTTTAAGCTTAGAACTGAATCAGTTAAGACAAAATCAATCCACCTTGACAGTAGAACTGAATCAGTTAGCCCAAGAAAAGCAAAGCCTAAGCGCAGAACTGAATCAGTTAAGACAAAATCAATCTACCTTGACAACAGAACTGAATCAATTAGCCCAAGAAAAGCAGAACTTGAGCGCAGAACTAGCCACCTTAGAAGACCAACTGACAACCCCCATCCGAACCCCTTCCACCCCCAGCAAACCCGCCCCTTTTCCTGAAGAATGGCTTGACTTTTTACACAATTTATGCGGTTCAGAAAAGCAAACCTTAAAAGCCATTTTAGACCAAGATGAAGAGCGGCTAAAACAACTAGCGGATGAGGTGACAACCATGCCCGAAGTGTTAATTGATGCCCTGAACGAAAAAGCCTTAAATACCATTGGTGACACCTTCTTAATCCGGCAAAACTTAGCCATTCTTCCGACCATTGACGAGGAATATCATTCCCTGTTTAGCCAACCCCTCAGCCTGCAATTTCAAGACCTATTGACCCTGATCCATTCAACCCATGCAGAAAATACCTAAACGAGTATCTACAGCCTTAATCAATGCTTTAGCGGCCGGAGTTGTCCCTCGGATTGGGTTGGAACATATTGCCGTCGGTCGAGAATTGGAAATTAGTGCGATCGCCCAAGACTTAGAAAACATCAGTGAAGGGGGGGCAGGTTTTCGCTTCGTCGTCGGGCGCTACGGAGCCGGGAAAAGCTTTATGCTACAACTAATCCGCAACCTTGCCATGGAACAGGGATTCGTCGTAGCCGATGCCGATCTTTCCCCAGAATTACGTTTAGCAGGCAGTAAAAATCAAGCCGTAGCCACCTATCGGGAATTAATGAAAAACATCGCCACCCGCACCTCTCCCAAAGGGGGCGCGATTTCCCTCATCCTCGAAAAATGGACCAGTGGCATCCTCTCCCAAGTCGCCCAAACCACCGGAAAACGCCCCGGAGAGGAAGGATTTGATGATCAAGTAGAACTAAAAATCCGGGAAGTGGTAGATCACCTTGAGGGCTTAGTCCATGGCTTTGATTTTGCCAATGTTATTATTGCCTACTGGCGGGGTTATCGGGAAGACAATCAAGACAAACAAGACAACGCTTTAAGGTGGTTACGGGGAGAATTTAGCAGCAAAACCGAAGCCAGAACCGCCCTAGATGTGCGAGTGATTATTGACGATGAAACTTGGTATGATTACCTAAAACTTTGGGCTAAATTTGCCTCAGATATTGGCTATAAAGGCTTAATTGTGCTATTAGATGAAGCCATCCATCTGTATAAAATCTCTCATAGTCGTTCCAGACAAAGTAACTATGATCGACTCCTAGCCATGTTTAACGACACCATGCAGGGGAAAGCCGAGTATTTAGGCGTAATTATTGGCGGAACTCCTCAACTGGTAGAAGATAAACGGCGGGGATTATTTAGTGATGAAGCTTGGCGAACCCGTTTAGCCAAAAGTCGCTTTCACCAAGACGGATTACAAGACTATTCTGGCCCGGTGATTGAATTAGAACCCCTAACCTCTGAACAACTCTCCCAACTCTTGCAACGCTTGATTGAAGTTCATGCCCAGCATTTTAAATATCAAAGCCCGTTAGGATTAGCCGAAATTGAAGATTTTAAGCAAGAAGTAACCAATCGCTTGGGAGCAGATAAACTCTTTACCCCTCGTGAGTTAGTGCGAGATTTTATGAGTTTATTAAATATCTTGCAACAAAATTCTCAAGTAGACTTTAGGGACTTTATCCACAGTCCAGAATTTAAATTAGAGGCTGTGGAAATGAATCATCACGCTGATGAATTTGCAGAATTTACCTTGTAAGAAAAAACGAATATTTAATCAGAAGTATTGAATCGGTATTTATGAACTGCTGAAAATTTATCTAATCTTAATTCTTGAAACCTTGCACTTTCTCGCTCTTGAAAAAGCTGAAAGTCCCATTTAATATGGCTTAGATGTATATTCAGCAGACCCTAATTATTTTCGCTGCCCCTGTCTCCGCTTAACGCCAAACCCATAAACATATAAATCAGCCACAGCATAGTCATAACGCTTTTTATCCTTTCGTTCAGCTATCAAACCAATTTGCTGCAATCTTTTTAAGAAATTCTCGAAAGACAAATTAGACTGATTCGCCACAGTATCGCGCCATAATAGCTCTAAATCCTCCTCCTTAAACAAAGAACTTAATTTATTCATACTCTCAAAAAATTCTAAGAATTCTGGATATTCATTTTTGATCGCATCGCACCGTTCCTGAGAAGCAGCCTCTAAACCCTCAGTTAAAGACTTCCAACCCAATAAACGATTACTCGCTACATTTTTGTTTTGTGCCGCTAACTCTACCTCTCTGGCTTTATTGAGTAAAATAGTTAAAGAACGCGGATAAGTGTTGTTACTGGCATCAGTTAACCGGGAATACACCCATTGAGACACATAAGCATTTTTGCCCTTTTCAACCTTCAAACCCCATAAGGGCGCTAATGCTTGACGTAAAGCATCTTCACTGGCTTCATCAATCTCACTATCTGCCAGAGGCAAAACACGGTTAGAAAGCATTTTGAAATCGATAGACCCGCCAATCGCTAAACGATAAGCTAAACGCAAAAAATCAATTTTTCCCCACTGCAATAGTAAAGTCCGTGCTTCACCAAAATGACTTTTATTCGTGAAAATCAAATTACTCCAGATATCCTCTCGCAAAAATACTTTAAAACGAATATGATATAAGCCTTGATTATTGAGATCGTAAATCAGACGCATCAGCCCGCCCAAGGCCTCTTGTTGCCAATTACTACCTTCTTTAATATCCTGATCTAAATCATCATAAAGTAACCAGATTTTTTGTGCCGCTTCACTCAATGACTGATTATAATAACTCAAAGCATCTCGGCAACAGGAATTTAAATCTTCATTCGTGACAAATTCAACCAGTTTATGAGTATGTTTTGCTTCCCAAGTATTTTTGTACTTATCTAGAGAAAAGTTATAGTTTAATCGAGAAAGTAAACTTTTAAATTTAGCCTGCTTCAATATTTCAATAAATTCAGGAATTGAACGATAAATTTGAACCACAACATAAGCCCGCCATAACGATAACCAATCCTTTTTCTGTTGATTAATTTTTTGACCAATTTGCTCAAAAACATCACCTGTGGGTCTAAATTGGTCACTATTGCCGTGGCCTGACAATATGGTTATATTTTCTAGCCGACCCCGTGCATATTTTTCCGCATTTTCACGATGCTGAGTAAATAAAGTATAGAGCGTTGACTTACCTGTACCTTTCCGCCCTCGAATCACCCAAACAGCATCGTCTAAGCAACGGTCAAAATCAGTTGTTTTTTGAAAAATTTTATCAAAATCATTATCTAAAATACTAGCAGCATCACGTTCTGAAAAGGATAAAGAGCTTACTAAATTTAAACGGTTAGATGAACTAATTAGTGCGTCAGATTCTAATACACTATTTTTTTCTAGTAAATAATTTGCAATGGGAGCGTAGTAAGGCAAAGCCGTCTCAACCGGAAACTGAGTAACACCCGCAATATTAGGATGATAAGGAATTTGGATCAGTTCTTTTTGCTGATCATTAGTTAACTCTAAAGAATGTTTTATATTGTCCACTAAATTAGTGCCGATGATACCTTCAGGAACAGGGGATAATACCAATTTGACATCAGCACGAGTTAGTTCATTTAAAGTGTTTTTAACAAAACGAACACCTTCAGCATTTTGTTCACTAGGATATAAGACGATAAAAATATCATCTGCCAGCCCTAACAACGTGAAACCGCCCCATTCATTGAGTCCTGTTCGTGCATCAATCAGCATGATGTCAGGTTGAAACTGCTCCCAAAGTTCCTGCTCAAACTGCAACCATGGAGCATCAGCCTGATCAAAAAGGTGTGTAGTGGTCAACAGTGATAATCGCTGCACATATCTCCGCCCAATATTCCCCGCAGGTACAACGAACAAAGGACGTTTAGAATGTGTATCGGTGACGCTGTAGATAATGCCCTCGTCGCCCCCTAACTCAACTTGAGGTTGATAAACTTCATTTAAAAAACAAGTTTGGCGCTCCCATAAATAATCGACTAAACCTACTTTTAACGGGGCTTTTTGAGCAGGAAGTAAAGTATGTAATCCCGGTGCTTCAACATCCATGTCAACAATAACAACGCGCTGACCAGAACGGATTAATTGAAAAGCCGTTTGGATTAATGCCGTAGTTCTGCCGACTCCCCCCTTGTAAGAATAAAATACGACACGCTTAACCTGATGACTGTTTTTCTCAGAAACAGTTTTGCCCGATGCCAACATATCGACAGCTTTTTGCCATGATGTCGGAATTTCACTGTTTGTATCTGATAGTGCTATGCCCTGTTCACTTGCTTCTTCAGGGGTGTATAGTTCAATGAGCCCAACAGATAAATCAGCTTTTTGAATTAAGGGGTCAACTGTCTGTAATCGCTCGGATCTACTCTTCCCGTTAAACACTTCTGAGATCACGGTCAACAACACAAAACCACCCTCTCCAACATCCAGTTGAAAATTATTGGAGAATTTACGCTTCAGTTCTTCACGCAGTTTTGAGGGATTCATCAAATTCTGAACTCATTCTTTTTTAGCCAACCATAAACATAATCAAAACTCTTTTTCCACTCATTCCCCTGAATAGGTGATGCCTGAGCCACATAACGTAAACTGATATAATCAACAGAGGTTGCACCGAGAGGGTAAACCAAACAATTTAGGTGGTTTAGAAGTTGCTGATCTGATTTTGCCAACTTGAATAATTCTGGCATATGACGTAGGGATGTGGTGAGACTATGCCCCGGATTATTAATCTGCTGATTGAACATAGAGTCCTTCTTTCTGCGACTTTTTTCATCCCATTCACTAATGCTATGATAGGATGCGAGCAATGACTTTAAACGACACTCAATACTAATACCACCCAAATGCAAAGCCGCGATATTGTGGTTTTCTAGATTTAATAGAGTCTCAGCATCTTTTTTTCTGGCTAAGGATGCACCAGCAAAATCTTCCATAACCAATTTAGATATTACCCGGTCTAAAAGCCACCAGTTATTTTAGCAAAAAAGATCGGAGATGAAATCGGACTCACTGAATTTATCGAATGGGAGCAAGAATACCCCATCCCTATTAGCCTCGACCGCAGGCCAAATGTTGGGTTACACTTCGTTTCACCCAACCGACGGGGCTACAGGGAACAAAAAAGAGGGGAAATCATCATTTCCCCTCTGGCTCTTTCCCCTTCACTCAGGATTAACCCTGCTTCGCTTGTTCCGCCTCAATGCGCTTCATGGCTGCACCGACACTTTCCGGCAGGATGACCACTAAACCGCCATCCTTGACCTTTTCAAACCCGGTGGTAATGGCTTCCTGTTCATCCAAAATCCGGTCATACTGGGCTTCGGGATTTTCTTGCAGGATGCCTTTAATAATCAGATCAGCCACTTCCCCAGAATTGCGACCGCGACGGTCATAATCTTCCTTAACGATCATGTAATCAAACATTTGCGCCGAAAGACGACCCAATTGGATCAAGTCTTCATCCCGTCGATCTCCTGGGCCGCCAATCACGCCTACGCGATCGCCCTGCCAATTCTTCACAAAGCCACCTAGCGCCTCATAACTCGCCGGATTGTGGGCATAATCCAACAAAACATGATATTGACCCAAATCAAATAAATTCATCCGTCCGGGGGTTTTCTCGGCCGATAAATTAAACGTGCGTAGGCCTTGGCGAATTAACTCCACATCCACCCCCTGAGCAAAGGCCGCTAGACAGGCCGCCAAAGCGTTGGCAATCATAAAGGGTGCCATCCCCCCCATGGTAATGGGAACATTTTTCGCCTCTTCAATGCGGAAGGTTAAACTCCCCTCCAAAATGGACAGATAGCCATTTTCATATACGGCTACCAGTCTACCTCGGCGTAAATGATCCTGTAAGACGGGATTCTCTGGATTCATGGAGAAATAAGCGATTTTCCCCTTCACCCGTTCCGCCATCCCTGCTACCCGTTCATCATCGGCGTTTAACACCACATAACCATTAGGGGAAGTCGCTTCAGCTACAACACTCTTTAAGGAGGTTAACTGTTCAATGGTGTCAATGTCGCCGATGCCTAAATGGTCGGCCGCCACGTTCAAAACTACCCCTACATCACAACTATCAAAGGCTAGACCCGCGCGCAAAATCCCACCCCGCGCCGTTTCTAACACAGCCACCTCTACGGTGGGGTCGCGTAAAATCACCTGGGCGCTTTGGGGGCCGGTGGTGTCGCCTTTTTCCACGAGGTAATCCCCAATATAAATCCCGTCGGTGGTGGTGTAACCGATCACTTTGCCCGTTTGACGGAAGATATGGGCAATCAGGCGGGTGGTGGTGGTTTTGCCGTTGGTTCCGGTAATGGAAATAATCGGGATACGACTGGGGGTGCCGGGGGGGAATAACATATCTAACACCGCACCGCCTACATTGCGGGGTAAACCTACACTGGGGGCGGCGTGCATCCGGAATCCGGGGGCGGCGTTGACTTCTACTACTACGCCGTCGGTTTCTCGCAAGGGTTTGCTAATATCTGAGGTGACAACATCAATCCCTGCAATGTCTAAACCAATGTTTTTCACTACCCGTTTGGCTAACCAAATATTTTCTGGGTGAATTTCATCGGTGCGGTCAATGGCAATCCCCCCGGTACTCAAGTTAGCGGTGGCGCGCAAAAACACCCGTTCCCCTTCTGGGAGTACGGAGTCGAGATCATAACCTTGCCGCTTAAGCACATCAATGGCGGTTTTGTCAAGGGTTATCCGGGTTAAAACATTATCATGACCATCACCCCGGCGGGGGTCTTCGTTGGTAATATCAATTAATTCGCTGATAGTGGAGCGCCCGTCTCCAGTGACGTGGGCGGGGACTCGTTCGGCCACGGCGACGACTTCCCCATTGACGACTAAAATCCGGTGGTCACTGCCGCGATAGTAGCGCTCAATAATGACCGAGCGGGTTTTAGCCGCATTACTGGCGAGATCGTAGGCTTCTTGGGCTTCTTCCCAACTGTTAATATCAATGGTGATGCCCCGTCCGTGGTTGCCGTCGAGGGGTTTAATCACGATGGGATAGCCCCCGACATCTTCTATGGCTTCTTCGAGTTCGTCGAAATATTGAATCACGGTGCCTTGAGGGACGGGAATTCCTGCATCGCGGAGAATGGTTTTGGTCCCTTCTTTGTCACAGGCCAATTCTACGGCGAGAATGCTGGAATAGTCGCTGAGGGTGGCTTGAATCCGTTTTTGGTGGACTCCATAACCCAGTTGCAACATGGCTCGCGCACTGAGTTGAATCCAGGGAATTTTGCGTTCGTCGGCTTCGGTGATGATGGTTTCGGTGCTGGGGCCAAGGGAGGCGTTTGACCAGAGTTCACGGAGGTCTTGTAGGTCTTGTTCGAGTTCGACCCGGGGATAGGTTCCGGTATCGACGATGCTCTGACAGAGACGAACGGCAGCGCGTCCGGCGTAGCGTCCGGCTCGTTCGTCCATGTATTCAAAAACCACATTATACACGCCTCGCTCGGCGGTTTCTCGGGTGCGACCAAAGCCAACGCGCATTCCGGCGAGTTCTTGGAGTTCTAGGGCAACGTGTTCAATGATATGCCCCATTAAGGTTCCCTCGCGTACCCGTTCTAGAAAACCACCCCGGTAGCCCGGTGAACAGTAGTGTTCGACGAGACTGGGCAATACGTCGTTTAGCCCTTCATAAAACCCTGGGATTTGGTTGGAGTAACGCTCATCGAGGTCTTCTAAATCCAAGCGCATGACAATCAGCTTGTGATAGCGAATGCTCCAATAGTTGGGTCCTCTGAGGGTTAGGGTTTTGAGAATTTTCATATCTGATTGATTTAGGGGGTTCAGAAGGGGTAGAGCCTGTAAAGCCAACCCCTAGTTTCTCCCCTTGAAAAGTGGCATAGCTGTTCAAGATGAACAGTTTGCCAAGTTCTCTGGGGAGGGGTGAAAGGGCAGCGATGGGGGGGTGGAGTGCAGTCGGAGTGTGAATGGTCAAGGGTGAGTCAACCGGGGAAATAGGCCGGGTGCTTGGCTCATGGCTCGCCGGATCAGGGTTTGACGACTGTTCTCTCTGGAGGGGATCAGGCGGATTTTTCGTCAGTCATGGGAGTGAGGGGATGGCGCTGATAGAGATGGTAGCGATCGCCATGACAGAGGATATGTAGCCGCAAACTGTGTAAACTCAGGGGATCTGCTACCCCGACATCCATTTGATTGGTGTAGGACAAATCTTGAGCATCCACAATGGTGACGGTGCCTTTCCCCATCACTTGAATCCAACCATCTTGTTCAAACATGGCGCAGGTGTCTTCATCAATCCCCACCCCTAGACGATCGGGATGAATCGCGATCGCACTCAATAAACGCGCCATGCGGTTACGGTTGTGGAAATGTTGGTCTACTAGGACTTCGGGAATAATCCCTAACCCCATTGCCATATCCACTAAGGAGCGATTGGGGGATTCTCCACTTCCTCCCCCGCCAATCATGTGATGACCCATGACGGCGGCTCCGGCGCTGGTTCCGGCTAGGGTGACTTCTCCTTTTTGGACGCGATCGCGAATCCGTTCCATAATCGGGGTTTCTGCCAACAGTCCACAGAGACGGAGTTGATCCCCCCCGGTTAGGAAAACCCCTGTACATTCTTCTAAAAATTCCATGTACTTGGGATCTTCGGCTTGGGAACGCTCACGAATGTCAATAATTTCCAGCCGCTTGGCTCCCATGTCCTCGAAAATATGCCGATAGCGATCGCCGATCAAGAGAGGTTCCCGAGATGCCGAGGGGACTATGGCAATCACTGCATCGGCCGCACCGGAACGATTGAAAAAAGTGTGCAGAATTTCTCTACCATGCACTTTATCCTCTGCGCCACCAATCACCAAAATAGCTGTCTTTGTGGGTTTGGGCATCTGGGTTCCTGAAACTTGAGACTCTATTTGCAGCATATATCCTATCGCGTTTGGGCATAGTATATAATTTAATGCTTTTTCGTTCCGCTTCGGACAAAAGAAGTGAACTCCCTACGCTTAATTCCCCATGCGCTTTGATCTGATCACATTATTTCCTGAATTCTTCACCTCCCCGTTGCAAAGTGGATTATTGGGCAAAGCCCTAGCTCGCCAGATTGCTCAAGTGTATCTGACCAACCCCCGGGATTTCACCCAAGACAAACACCGACGGGTGGATGATGAACCCTATGGCGGCGGGGTGGGAATGTTGCTCAAACCCGAACCTTTGTTCGCGGCGGTTGAGTCCTTGCCCATTTTACCCCGTCGGGAAGTCATCTTAATGTCCCCCCAAGGAGAACCTCTCAAGCAGCCTATCTTACAAGACCTCGCCCAAAATTACGACCAGTTACTATTAATTTGTGGTCATTATGAAGGGGTCGATGAGCGGGTTCGGCAACATTTAGTAACAAGGGAAATTTCTCTGGGGGATTTTGTGTTAACCTGTGGCGAAATTCCGGCCTTGGCACTTTTAAATGGCGTAATTCGTCTCCGTCCTGGCACCGTTGGAAAAGAAGCTTCCCTCAAGTTCGAGAGTTTTGAGCAGGGATTATTAGATTACCCCCAATATACTCGCCCCCCGGTCTTCCGAGGCTGGGAAGTGCCGGAGGTTCTGCGTTCTGGCAATCATGCCCACATTGAGACCTGGCAAAAAGAACAACAACAACAACGAACCCGCGATCGCCGTCCCGATCTTTGGGACGCTTGGCAACAAGCCCACCCTGATTCCTCAGACTAGAGGCTTTTTCCAGAGAAATTCCCCAGATCCAGCCTTAGCCCCTATCTTTCAACCCAATTCTGGCAATAACAGGAGGTCGTTATGAAGATCAAACCCATTCAGTCCCTAGCCGCCGCCCTCAGTGGCCTGCTGCTGCTCCCGTGGGGCAGTCCTACCCTCGCTCAAAGTACCCCCTTTGGGCAAGTAGAAGTCCCTCAAGATAGTTTTGTGGCGATCGCAACCCCCTTCGGTATAGAACGCCGACAATACAACCTACTGGTCATTCAACAACTCAACAACCGTCAACCCTGTTGGCGAGAATACGGCAGCAATCCCACCCTGATTGACCCCCTATTCCTCACCTTCGACTTCACAGGCATTTGTGAGCGCAGCACCGACAGCAACGGTTATTCCTTACGCATTGGCAACGAAGACTATGGCTGGCGCTTCATTCTCCGTCTCGTTCAACGGGGCGATGAAGTCGTATTAGTCGCCTCCTCCGTCCGCGAACCCAACACCCGCCCCATTGAAATTGGGCGCACCCGAGGCCTCGCCGAAGGCTACCTGAAAATCCACCTTGACCCCGGTTGGCGCTTCACCAAACGCACCTATGGCGGTCGCACCCTTGGCCACGTCTACCTCACCGCCGACTCCCTCAACACCGCCAGCCCCCCACCGCCCCCCCCCACTCGTCCCGTCAACACCACCCCACCCCCCACCGTTGATCGAGAGATCATCTTTACTCCCCCCTCTACAGGCGCACCCGCCCCCATTCCCACCACCCCCACTCCTCCTCCCCCTCCATCGCCCCCCAGTTCCCAACCCCTCCCCCCTCCCGTCCCCCCCTCCGAGCGTCCCATTCCCCGTTTCTAACGCTATTTGGAGAAAATAGCTCTTGCTGCACACAATCCTGTAGGTTGGGTGCAGCAAGAGCGAAACCCAACCATACAGCCCTCAGCAGAGGCAAGGGATTCCTTGCCTCTGCTTCCTTTTTTCTGAATTAATCACAAAAATTCATAAAGCCTTGAGCTGCATCGTCTTCTGTGACCCCCTTCAAGCCTAGCATTCCGCCAATTTCACGCAGATACTAAGGAAATTGCGCCAAACTCCGAATTCTCACTAAAATTGGGCAGGGGTTGAACCTAGAATCGTCATTTCGTCTGGCAGTCCGTTCAATCTATCTCCCTCAGCATTGCACCTCAATCCATAGATTGGGAATGTCTGACCCAAACCTTAAAGAGGTTTTAACCCTCAGACAGTAAAAAAGTTGGACTAGATCATTCTCACCCTAGAAGTCCTTAATGGCAGGAAGAACTTATGCAAGACAACAGACCCAAAAACCTCTCAGAAGTGGTAGCGGAAGGATACAACTTTCAAATAGAAGATTACATTAAGCAAGGTTGGCAAGTCTTCAAAGACAACGCTGCCCTTTTCATTACTACTACAGTTTGTTATATCGTTGTTTTAATTGTAATAGGGGGCATTGATCAAGCAACAGGGGGTGGAGATCAAAGAGGAGGTAGTGGTATTTCTGGGCTTCTACAATTTTTCATTAGAGTCCCCTTAGAAGCAGGATTTTATATCATTGCAATCAAAACTTTTAAAGGACAAGCTAGATCATTTGGCGATTTTTTTAAAGGGTTTGAACGCTACATTCAATTAGTAGCAGCAAGCATAGTCAGTGCAATTTTTATTCTCATTGGTTTAATTCTCTGTATTATTCCGGGAATTTATTTGGCTGTTTCTTATACCTTAGTCATTCCTTTAATTCTGGATCGCAACCTCAGCTTTTGGGAAGCCATGGAAACCAGTCGGCAACTGGTGACTAAAAAGTGGCTTTCTTGGTTTGTACTAAGTATTTTGGTTGGAGTGATTAATATTTTAGGAGTGCTTGCCTGTGGATTTGGCGTTTTGGTTTCCCTACCCCTGAGCTATGCGATTTGGATCGCCGCCTACAAAGATGTAGCAGGCTTAAAATATGGCAGTACGCAAGAGGGTTTGTAGTTGCGCTTCAGCGCATTAGATTCAGGGCTAAAACCCAACAGTCTGCACAAAACTGTTGAGGTTCCCCCTCGCTGCACCCAACCGACGAATCGCCTTGTTTGCCTGTTGAATTCAACTAAAAACCCATGCAGAATAATAGACCCAAAAATCTCTCACAAGTTATTGCTGAAGGTTATGTTTTTCACCTAGAAGATTATATCAAACAAGGTTGGCAAATCTTCAAACAAAATGCTGCTCCTTTTATAACCAGTACCTTGTTTTATTTCTTGGTTATTGTTATTATCACGGCCGTGGATATTATTTTAGGAAGACTATCATCAGATGCTTCAGATTCATGGGGAGGAACTTGGCTAGGAAGTTTCCTGCAATTCTTAATTATTACCCCTCTAGAAGCAGGATTTTATATCCTTGCGATTCGAGGATTCCAAAGACAATCTAGCTCATTTCATGATTTTTTCGGAGGGTTTGACTATTTTGTACAGTTAGTTGCAGGTAGCGTGATTAGCGTTATTTTTACCGCTATTGGTTTAATTCTGTGCATTATTCCGGGGTTCTATCTAGGAGTTTCCTATGTTTTAGTTCCCCCTTTGATAGTGGATCGTAGACTCAACTTTTGGGAAGCGATGGAAACCAGTCGGCAATTAGTGAGTCGTAACTGGTTCGGTTGGTTTCTCCTCAGTATTACGATATTCGGGATTAATCTCTTAGGTTTTTTAGTCTGTGGGTTGGGGATCTTTGTTTCCCTTCCCCTCACTTATGCCATTTGGACGGCCGCTTACCGGAACGTCGCGGGTTTAAAATCTGGCGCAGTCCAGGATAATTATGACATTTGAGGTTCGTTGTTCCCCCTATCCATCCTCCGGGTGAAAGTGTTAGATTAGTGAGGGTGTTACATTAGTTAACACTTAGGCAGAATTCAACAAGGTACTGTTTTATGGGTTTATTTGGATTTGGGAAAAAACTATCGATTCCCACAGCACAAGAAGCGCTACCCGGTCGGTCAGAAAAGATGCCCGTGCGCGATCGCCATTTTGTCAACCAACACCCCCTAACCCCCCCCTTCCCCCCCGGCATGGAAACCGCCCTTTTCGGGTTAGGCTGTTTTTGGGGAGCAGAGCGGAAATTTTGGCAACAGGAGGGCGTATATAGTACAGCCGTTGGTTATGCCGCCGGAATCACCCCTAACCCCACCTATCAAGAAGTTTGTACCGGGTTAACCGGTCATAACGAGGTGGTTTTTGTGGTCTATGACCCCAAAGTAGTGACCTATCAACAACTACTTAAACTCTTCTGGGAGAGTCACAATCCCACCCAAGGAATGCGTCAAGGAAACGATGTAGGCACCCAATACCGTTCCGGCATTTACACCTATTCCGAAGAACAGACACAACAGGCCGAAGCCTCAAAAGCAGAATACCAACAAGCCCTAACTGAGGCCCGATATGGTGTCATCACCACCGAAATCCTCCCCGCTGGGGAATTCTATTACGCCGAAGACTACCATCAGCAATATTTAGCCAAAAACCCGAACGGTTACTGTGGTTTAGGCGGAACAGGTGTTACCTGTCCCGTAGGAGTGGCCACCGTCTAATTGATAGGTAATCAATTATCAATTATCAATTATCACTTGTCTCTTGTTGCTCCTCGCTAAAATGCACCGTTTCCGGTAAATTGCCAATGCGATTAAAAGGCAAAAAACGCAGAGCCGCCCGACCAATAATATTAGAAGCTGGGACAAAACCCCAGACATGAGAATCACAAGAATTATTGCGATTATCCCCCAACACAAAATAGGAATCAGCCGGAATAATCGTCGGTTCTTGTTCATAAAGCGGGGAACCGTGAATATAATCCTCATCTAACAGTTTCCCATTCACATAAACCTGACTGTCCCGAATCTCAATCTCATCCCCCGGTAAACCAATAATCCTTTTAATATAAGCATCTGTAATCGGTAAAGACTGCTGAGGATTGCATAAAATCGCCTCATTGGGGGGGATAAACACAATAATTTCCCCTCGCTTGGGTTCTCGGAAACGATAGGTTAACTTTTCAATCATCAACCGATCATCAATTTCCAGCGTCGGTAACATAGACTCGGAGGGAATATATCGTGCTTCGGCTACAAACTGACGAACTCCTACCGCCAACACCCCACTTAAGGCCAAGGTTTTTAAAATTTCAATAACTGTATTTTGGGATTGAGACATAACCAAGCAATATCTAATAAAAAATGCGGAAATTAAGGGAATCTATGATACCCACCATCGGAAATCATGGGTTTCCTTGGCTTTTACCGTGACATCCTCCCGACACTAACATTTGCTACGCAACGCTTTGCTACGCAACGCTTTGCGTTCACTTCGTGACGATGAGCTAACCCGTGCCTCTCTCACGAGATGCCCTATCATGGGGGAAAATGAGAACACAGGGACGACCATTCTCTCCATTGTAGCCGTTGCCAGACGGCAATTTACCTTAATGTCGAAAGAAGGCTCGCACTCTAATCTTCGATTGAGCGGCGGGAGGATGTCAGGGATTCTCTTTCTTTGCTTCTAGGTCAGGTTGAGTCGTTCAGGATAAAGGGACTTATCCCCTCTAGCCCCCCTTTGGAAGGGGGGAACAAGAGGGGGGGAACAATACCTTGAAATTGTTGATGAACCCGTTTATTCTTTGGGCGGTTTATACAATTCCAGAGCCGGAGCAGCAGCCGGGGCTGGAGCAGCAGCCGGAGCGGGTTTGTTCAAGCGGGGGGTTTGAGGTTGGGCGGGTGCTTGAGCCGGAGCCGGGGCAGCTGGAGCGGGGCGGGGTGGGGCGGCCTGACGAGCGGGGGCCGGGGCAGCCTGACGAGCGGGGGCCGGAGCCGACTGACGAGCGGGCGCGGTACTCCGTTGGGGGGCTGGGGAAGTGGTTTGAGTGCGAGTCCGTTGGGGGGCGGGCTGCTGCCGGGCGGGCTGCGCGGGACGAGGCGGGGGGCTGGCGGCTTGTCGCCGGGCGGGTTGTTGAGCCGGTGCGGAACGACTGGGTGCTGCCGCCGGAGTCGCTGCTCGACGCTGGGGAGTTCTTTGGGTGGCGGTTCTGGTTTGACGCGGGGCGGCTTGACGGGTGGGCTGTTGTTGCGCCACAGGCACTCGGCGATAGAAACTCTGTTTGGGTTTCAGGGGTTCGGCCTCGATAAAGGCGGTGCGACCGCTCAGTTGTTGAGGTCGGTCGGGGAATTCTTCTGGGGGGACGGTTTCGGTCACTCGTGCCATGAAGTCCTGCCACACGGCCGCCGCCGTTCCACTGGAACCTCGGGTGGGTTCGTTGTTATCATTGCCGAGCCAAACTCCGGCGGTGAGTTGGGGGATATAACCAACAAACCACAGGTCGCGGTACTCGTCAGAAGTTCCGGTTTTCCCGGCAACTTGACGGTCACTGAGACGGGCGGGGCTACCCGTGCCTTGGGTCACGACAGACTGTAACATCCAGTTCATGATATTGGCGGAATCTGGGTCTAGGGCTTTTTCCGCTTCGTCTTTGGCTTGATAGATGACTTCGCCTTCTTGGTTCAGAATGCGACTGATGCCGTGAGCTTTATGATGTTGCCCTTCGTTGGCAAAGGCTCCATAGGCGCTGGTGAGTTCTAAGAGGGTGACTTCGGATGCTCCCAAGGCGAGGGAGTAGGTGGGTTTGAGTTCGGATTGAATGCCCATGTTTTGGGCAATTTGAATCACGGGATTCCAGCCAACATCAACTAACAGACGAACGGCGGGAACGTTGGCGGATTGGGCGAGGGCTTGTTGTAGGTTGATGTAGTCCCGATAGGTGTCGTTGTAGTTTTTGGGTTCGTAGCCATCGACCACATAGGGCGCGTCGAGGATAGTTTTGTAGGGGGATGTTCCCGATGCGATCGCCGCCGCATAGACAAAGGGCTTAAAGGCTGACCCGGGCTGACGTTTGGCTTGGGTGACTCGGTTAAATTCCCCGTTTTCGTCTTTGTTGAAATAGTCTTTCCCCCCCACCATGGCGCGAATGGCTCCGGTTTTGGGGTCAACGGCCACAAGGGAGGCCTGGGAGAAGCGTTGAGCGTCTCCGTGACGGGCGACTGCTTTGGCTACGGCATCTTCGGCGGCCTGTTGCCATTCCATATTAATGGTTGTTTCTACGACTAAACCCCCTTTGACCATTTGTTCGGGGGTGAGGATGGTTCTCAGTTCTTCTTGAATGTGGTCGGTGAAGTAGGGGACTTTACGGTATAAGCGTTTCGGTTCTTGGGGGTTGAGATTTAAGGGGGAGGAAATGGCGATCGCGGCTTGTCCTGCACTAATAAATCCGGCATCCCGCATCCGCTCTAACACTCGGTTACGCTGACGGGTGGCCACTTCGGGGTTTTGAATGGGGGAATAACGACTGGGGGCGGGGGTAATCCCGGCGAGGGTGGCGACTTCTTCGAGGGTTAATTCCTTAACGGTTTTGCCAAAATAAACCCAAGCAGCATCGGCGACTCCATAGGCACCGGAGCCTAAATACACCAGATTGAGATATCGTTCTAAAATTTGTTCTTTGTTGAACTCGTCCTCAACTTTTTGGGCGATGCGCATTTCTTTGAGTTTGCGCGTCATGTCTCGATCTTGACTCAAAAAGACAATGCGACTGAGTTGTTGAGTGATGGTACTCCCCCCTTCTACCACTCGTCCGGCGCGTAAGTTAGCTAAACTTGCCCGTAAGATGCCTTGGGGGTCAACGCCATCATGTTCTAAAAACCGTCGATCTTCACTGGCAATAAAGGCCTGAACGACTAAGTTCGGAATTTCGGAAATGGTCAGTTTTTCGTGGGTAACGGGTCCAATTTCCTGTAATACAGTCCCATCTGAGGCTTTAACGGTAATGGTTTCTTCGCGGGAATAGGTCAGCACCCGGTCTACCGATTCCGGTAAGAGACTTTCAACAGTTGTCCAAACTTGATAACCGTAGGCTGTCGCCCCTCCTAAACCTAATGCAGCGACGGCTGCACCCCACAGCCAAGGACGACGAGCTAAGGTTGTGAGTTGTTTTCTCATCCCCCTAGAAGAATCCTGATCTCCCGAGGGTGCTGAGGACTGAGACGTTGGGTCTTTGCCTTGAGTTGAGGTCGTCACTGGAGATGGCACAGAAACAGTAGAGGTCGATTTTTGTTCCTGAGCTTGTCCAGCCACAGATTTGCCAACCTTAGATTTCCCCGTCTTAGGTGGAACAGACAAGGGGGGCATCCCGATTGAACTGGAGCCATTCTGTAATGAATTGACTTGACCTTTCGGCTTTTGGATGAACTTTGACACGCCAACTCCTCAGCTACGCCACACAACCACAAACATGATACGGACTGAATTTTAATTCAGCCAGTAGCTAATTTTTGCTCATTGTATGACCTTCTTCCGGATTTTGCACGTTCTCGTTTTATTTTTTTTGACAAAAAAATGGGGTTCTCTCTGGATGGGAACGGCTCAAATCCTCAGTAGGAAAAGGGGGGAGGGGGATTGGGAGTCGGGTGTCGGGTGTCGGGTGTCGGGTGTCAGGAATTGGGAGTCGGGAATTGGGAGTCGGGTGTCGGGTGTCGGGTGTCGGGTGTCAGGAATTGGGAGTCGGGAATTGGTGTAGGGGCGCAATGCTTGCGCCCTAGGGTGTCGGGAATGGGGAGTCGGGAGTCGGGAATCGGTAATAAGTCTTAATGCCTCCTCTCCCCCTCTCCCCCTCTCCCCCTCTTCCCTATTCCCCCTAACGTTCTCGTCTCAATTCCACTTGCTCACCATAGCGTAATAAAACATCAATACCCACTAAGCGATTTTGCCAAGCTTGGACTTGATAGGGGGATTGTTGAGCATATTGTCCCATCCAAGAGCCGAATTGACGCTGAAAAGTGGTCAGTTCAGAACGAGCGCGATTCAAGTTGGGGGCGGAAGGACGGGCGGCTAATTCTTCGAGGGCGATCGCAACAGCCGCCGATTGTCGCCCCCATTCCCGCATCTGCCGTTCTTCCATCGGTAAACGGTTCTGAGTGACTAAAAACTGCCATTCCCGTTGTAAGGCCTCATAACGCCCCTGAGCCGCTTTAAAGGGCGAACGATGGGGGATTAAAGCCGGAGGGCGGCCGCGTCCTAATGAACCCTGACTGCGATTCAAAACCTGCTGCAAATTCAGGCTCAAATTCTGTGCCGCAAACAAGGCATACCCCCCCGTGGGAGAATTGCGAGTGTGCTGCATTTGGTCTACCGTCACCATCGTAGGTAAACCCAACAGCCGAATCCCCGGTAAAAACAGCGTCGCCCCCGTCATCCCCCGATTAAATAAGGACTCGGTCAACTGTTCAAAGCTGTCCGTATCCCGAGCATAGGTCATGGGAACTAATAAATCAATCTGTCCCTGTTGAATCCAGCCCTCCCAGTTTTGTTGTAAGCGAGACAGGCGTTCCTGAGTGGGTAAGGGGAACACTGCCCCGGAGAGGATAATCCGAGGATGTTTGCGTTTCAACAACTCGGAGGTTTCCGCCACAAACTGATCCACCTGTTGGATGCGGAACTGCGTCCATTGACCCCAGAGGGGATGATTGGGGGTGAGGGTGGCCGGATCTACCCCGGTTAATTGGCGGAAGCGCGCCCGTCCTGCCATACCGTAACCATGAGTTTGGCCGACCCTCGGATCTTGGAAGGGATAGCGAATATAGTCTAAATGGATGCCATCGACCTCGTATTTCGTGGCAATTTCATCAATCAGGGAGAGTAAATAAGCCCGGACTTCTGGATTAGCCGGGTCAAAAAAGGCTTTGCGGGTATTGGGCTTAAAAACATTCCCCTGTCTATCCAAACTCGCCCACTGAGGATTACGAGTTAACACCGGGCCGAGGTACTCGTTGGGTTGGCGTAGTAGGACATTATGGCGTTGGTTGGCCGCGGCAAAAATCCAGACCCAAGCATGAAGTTCCATCCCCCGTTCATGGGCGAGTTTCACGGCTGAGGCTAGGGGATCCCAGCCTTGAGTGAGGGGGTTTTGTTCTGGAGCAACGCTGCTGGGATAAATGGGATAACTGGCGTTGAGGGTTTCAAAAAATACGGTATTAATCCCAGCATTGGCCAGACGGTCAAAGATGCGGGCTAAACCCGCCTCAGAACCGGCTCGGACGATACTACCCCGATCTAACCACATGGCGCGGGTTTCAGGGGTTTGGACTACGCCGGAGATGGGGTAATTATCCCACACATAGCCTTGAGTCAGTCGCCACTGTTCCCGCGCTTGGTTATAGTCGCTTTGGGCGACATAATTCTGGAAGTTGGTTAAGCCTTGACGGGCATTACTCATCGGGGCGGCGGCGACTTGAGTCGAGGCTAGCCGAGTATTGGCGCGACCGTTTAAGGATTGTTCAATGGCTTGGTCTAGGGTGCCGTTTAGGTCGCTTTGGCTGGCTTGGGCGCTCAGTTGGGCGCTTTCATACCGTCCCACTAACCGTTCTAAATCGGCCTGCATTGCCCGAATTTCGGCGGGGGCAAGGGTGCCGGGTCGGTTGGGGTCAAATCGACGGGGTGGGGGGGTAAAGGGCGCGTCGTCGTCCTCTGGGAGGTTCTGGGCGGTTTGGGTGGGGGGAGGAATGGGAACCGGGGGTGGGGCGGCGGTTGTGGTTGAGGGACGAGTGGCTGAGGGACGACTGCTGCTGCTTTGGGCCAGGGTGGGGCGTTCTGTGGTGGGTCGTCCGGCTGTGGGGGTGGTTAGGTCTGGGGAGGGGGGAAGTTGGGCGGCGCCCCGTCCTCCGGTGCAGGATTGGGCGGTGAAGGCACTGGGGGCGGGGGTGGTGCCATAACGTTGGAGGGCGGCCTGTAACCAAGCACTATCAAGGTCTACGCTGGCCACTTCATCACTGCCCCAACGCCACCCGAAAAAGGTTACGTCTCCGGTAGCGACGACGGCGGGGGGGGTGCCGTCGGCTTGCCACACGGCGACGGTTTGACTGTTTCGATTGGTGGGGATAATCACACCACCTCGTAGGGTGCTAGAGAGGGGGTCAGCACTGCGCCAAGCGGTTTGGGCGATGGGATTTAGTTGTAGGGTGGAGGGACTGGTGAGGGGGAAACCCCAGTAGGCCCCGAGGAGGGCGCGGAGTTGCGATCGCACTTCGGGCTGAGATAAGCTGCCTGTGGGCCCAGTGACTATGACTTTCCCCCCCTCTCTCACCCAACGATCTAGGGTGGTGACTTGGGAGCCCGTCAGGGTTTCCAGATTGGGTAACACCAACACCCCCAATTGTTGCAGAGTTGCCCCCCCTTGGACTTCCGAGAGGTCTAAGACACAATAATCCACACCGACTTGTTGCAGACGTTGGGTAATACCGGGCCATTGTCTGACATTTTCTGGACTTCTCACAACGGCGATGCGTTGCCCTTGGGCTAAGGCTTCTAGGGGCATGACCCATCCTAGGGCGATCGCTGTTGTTAAAAGAACGCGGCTCATCTGAGAACCTGTCTTAGGGGTCTGGATAGGAACTCCAGAGGAAGAAACGGGTTGTTCTGCACGAAAACCAAGACTCAAAGCGCACTCACTCCTGTGTATCTGTCGATTTCTCTAGCTTAAAGCATCTAGCGGGCTGTGAATCGGGATTATTTGAGCCAATGATAATCCCAAACTTCACGAGTTTAAGCGCTCATCTGGGGCGATAGTCGGAATAAAACCCCTTGAGAGTCCTTAAGTTTGAACTTTTTCAGGTTTTTAATCTGAAGACCGGGGGAGGCGATCGCTATTTCCCACTGGCTCATATCCACTTGTAACCATTCCTCCAATTCCACTGTTACCGGATCTCCACCCATGTGGGCAACCATCAGGACAGAATCCTCAATTTGTTCGGGATTACTCCGCACCCCATAAAACACCGTGGCATTTTCTTCACTGTGTTTATTAAACTGATCCATCCCTGCCAAATTGCGCCGCAACCACGGATGTTGATGGCGGAAATTGCGCAAACTCAGGTTAAATTGGGTCTGTTCTGGCTTCAGATGGTAACTATAATGGGAGACGTTACAAATCTCATAACAATCTTCCATAAATAGACGAGCAAAAGACTTTAAACGGTCTAAATCTAATTTGCCCAAAAAACGCAACATTCCTGAACGATTGAGTGCTTTAATTTTGGGGATTTCGCAAGCTTCTTCCTGCCCCTCCATACATAAACGAACGGCTTTCACAACCTCAGAAATGTTGTAATCTTTTTGTTCCATAATAGTTTGCAACGCTTTGCCAAACTCCCGCACATCATCCAGCCGTTTAAACCCTAAATGTTTCAAACGGGTAAAATGATTTCTTTTTTGATAAATTTCGGGGGTAATCTGCCAATCTAAAAAGCCAATTTCTTCCGAAACTACTTTCACCCCATACCGTTCATCCGTATTGCGGAAAAACATCCAAGGCGCGTGCATGGTGGCATTAATAAAATCCATCGGTAAGCCCGGACTAAAGCCATAGACCCACAAGGTCACGGCATGATTATCATAGGCATTGCGCAACACTTGGGCTAAATTATGCCCCAAGTTCCAGTTAATATCTGCCTCTGGGTCTACTTGATTGCCCCGCCGTACTGTGTCATGATTAGCGCAGCCTGTAATCCAATTTTCCCCTTGATAAATCACCTCACACACTCTGCGCCATTTACGCTCCCAAAACCCTTTTAAAGTAGGGGTATTGTGGGCAAAAATGAGCGGCCCCCACTGGTAAGAATCCGGCTTAAGCTCAATCAACTCTCGATAGGTGGAAATCTCCTCCCATCCCTCTTGAGGCCAAGGACGACCATCCTCATAAATGGTAAATAATAACCGTTGACAGCCCTCAATTTCTTGGACTAAATCACTCATCGCCAACAGGTAAGCATCATCATATTCTACCCGTCCGGTGAGGGGATTAAAAAAGCGGAAATCTTGGCCGCCATCGACTCGAATTCCATCGGCTCCTGTGTTAATTTTTCGACGCTGCATTTCGAGAAAAATTGACCGTACCATAGGGAATTGATGGTTCAAATCCTGACCGTACATATTCGGCCCTTTTAGGAATTGACGGGAGAGTAATAATTCCGATTGGTTATCGGCGTGACCATAGACTAAATCATAAATAACTTGAATCGGTCCAGTGGCGAAATTATGCAGGGTGGAGATGAGATCAATCACCTCATCAGGCCGTAAACTGCCTAAAAGTGCGGGATTGGTCGTACTAGAGCCTAAAATCGGCACATCATAGCCCCAGTCTTGGGTGTGGGGTTTGGTTAACTCAATGGTGAGGATGTCATCTTTAGCCCCCATAAAGGAGAAAAACTCACTTTCGGGACTGTATTCATCCCGATATTCAATAGTCGGTTCTGTGGGCAGAAACTGCACCGCATCATAACCAATATAGTTTTCCTCAGCCGGGGTGAGGGGAACACCCGCCGTTATTTTGTCGGAAATGGTCTGATAAATTTGGGTCAATCCTTCCATTGTTCCCTCGGCTGAAGCTGTGCCGATGTGGAGTTGTAGGATATTGTGGGGGGCGCGTATCCGGGGAATGCGGGGGGTAGCTTTCGCTAAGGCCAGTTGCTCCTTATCCGGGAGGGCTGAGGCACTGGTGCGACGAATATAATCTAAATCCTGCCGTTCGTTTTGTAAACGTTCCATATCGTAGAGTTCGGCCGGGGCAAAGACTCCGTAGGGCAGGGAATAGGCCAGAGGGTCCCGAATGGCTTGTAATTGGTCGTTTTGGTCGATGTAGCGTAACCAATAAAAGGAGCCAATTTGGTCACGACTACCGGGATTCATCCCTTCGACAACGCCCCAGTGAAATTCTCCTTGTTGGATGAGGTTAATGCGATCGCGCCGAAAATGAACAATCTGTTCAGTTGCCCGCAGATCAATGTCATCAATCGGCGTTAAAACTTCTAGATAAATCTCCATCTTACGCATCACCTGCGCAATGAGTAAGGGAGTCCAAAAGCCAATTTCTACCAGTCCATCGGGGCGGTAATGAGCGCCCAGTTTAGTCGCCAACATCTGGGCCCGCTCAAAAATAGTTTGCTCGGAATGTTCAACTTGATTTACCCAGTCAATCAGTTTGTGAGTTTCGGTTTCAACCAGTTGCACCGAAGGTTTTGTTTGCAATAGCACGATTCAGTCTCTTTGTAACGGTTCAGTAACATTTTTGTCCTATCCAGTCTAGCAGGTTCTTCCGTGAGGCCAAACGCTCCAGTCATCCTGAGCCATGTTCTAATCGCCTTTCCTCCGTATTGACCCCGGTATACTGTATCTTCTGCTACCACTTGCCCCCTGTCTTTCCCCTTTAAAATTAATAAGTAAAGATTAATAGTTAATAGTTGATAACTACTAATCACTCACAATGGACTGTATTAAGGAATCCGGCACAAATAATAAAGCCAAAAAGCACCATTCCCTAACAAATCCGACTCATCCTGAATTCTTTCCTCCTGATTCCAGCCATAAATCTGGATATCCTCAAAATGAGGTTCTAACTGTTCAAGCTGGGCTTGAGGGCGAATATAATAGGTTTTTAAGCGAAAATTATGAGACTCATCCCGCAGAATTAAATAAGGACTATCGGCAATTGTGGCAAACTGAACCGAGAGATTAAACAGACGAAATACCCCCCACATTACCCAATTTGCATAGGTTGTGATAGGATTCCAACTCCATTGGTTTTTCCCTTGCAAACCCTGCTCAATCCCTTGTAAATTGTGGCTAGAAAAACAGAAATAACCTCCTGATTTTCCCACACGACTGACTTGTTCTAAAACCTGTAAACGTTCTGCGTGAGACATATAATCAATGCCATTAAAACTAAATAAAATAAAATCAAAACTATTCTCAACAAAACAATCCATCTGTCGAGCGTCACAGAGTAAAAACTTTAAATCTTGCTCAGAATTAGCGAATCGGGCTTGACAAGAAGCAATCATCTCTGGAGCGTAATCAATACCTAAATAACTCCCTACTCGCGGAGCAAAATGAGCCGTTGTGCGTCCTCCTCCTACCCCTATATCTAACATTTTCATCCCCGAGAGTTTACCTTGTAACTGTTGGAGGATTGCCCTTTCTGCGGGTTGGAGTTGATTTAATTGAGCGTAATACTGGACAATTTCTTCACGACTATAGATATAGTAATTATGATCCTTGGTTATCATGGCTATTATCAATTAAGTTCAAGCATTAATAGATTCAAATTGTAATATTTAGGCAACATTAACCCCTATCCTAGAGGGAATTCATCAATTTACCCGACCACAACCCCTTTAGGATTGCTCTATAATAGGATTACTATATCACCTGCCTCTGAGACACACCGCCTGAATCATGATTAAAATTCTCCATCTTTCTGATATTCACATGGGGAGTAGTTTTTCCCACGGTCGCATTAATCCAGAAACGGGCATTAATAGCCGTTTAGAAGACTTTATTCATACCTTAAGCTGTTGTATTGATCACGCGATTAACAATCCAGTTGATCTGGTATTATTTGGGGGTGATGCTTTCCCGGATGCTACGCCGCCCCCTTATGTTCAAGAAGCTTTTGCTAGTCAATTTCGCCGTTTAGTAGATGCCGATATTCCCACGGTTTTATTAGTAGGCAATCATGATCAACATTCCCAGGGAAATGGCGGGGCGAGTTTATGTATTTATCGCACTTTAGGGGTACCGAGATTTATTGTAGGGGATAAATTAGATACCCATTGTATCCAGACAAAATCAGGCAAGATTCAAGTCATTACTCTTCCTTGGTTAACCCACTCGACTCTATTAACTCGCCCTGACACCGAAGGTTTATCAGTAGCAGAAGTCAACGATTTATTAATTGAACGGTTACAACCTGCTTTAGAGGGAGAAATTCGCCGTTTAGATCCAGATATTCCTACAGTTTTATTAGCCCATTTAATGGCTGATCGGGCTAATTTAGGAGCAGAACGCTTTTTAGCCGTGGGCAAAGGCTTCACGATTCCCGTTTCTTTATTAATTCGCCCAGAATGGGAGTATGTCGCATTAGGTCATGTTCATAAACATCAAAATCTTAACCCGAATAATGACCCTCCTATTGTGTATCCGGGCAGTATTGAGCGAGTGGATTTCAGTGAAGAAAAAGAACAAAAAGGCTATGTTTTCGTTGAGGTAAAAAAGAGAGCAGTTCGTTGGGAGTTTCATCCTGTCCCTGCCCGAGATTTCTGCACAATTGAAGTAGACGTTACAGAAGAAGAAGATCCCCAAGCTGTTATCTTAAAGGCTATCCAAAAACGCGCTATTCAAGATGCTGTAGTGCGTTTGATTTACAAGTTACGTTCTGAACAGTTAGACCTCATTGAAACCGGAGCGTTGCAAGAGGCGTTACAAACGGCTCATTCTTTTACCATTCGTCCTGAGTTAGTCAGTCAATTAGCCCGTCCTCGTCTTCCGGAATTAGCCGTTAATCGCTCTTTAGACCCTTTAGATGCTTTACAAGCTTATCTAGATAATCGGGAAGACCTACGAGACATTTCTGAGGCTATGTTAGAAGCGGCTCATAGTTTGTTGAATTGTTAGGGTTTGCTAAAAAAGTCCGAGAGTCGGGAGAGAGGGAGTTGATAATTATTGCTTATTCCCTCTTCCCCCATCCCTACTGATTCAACCGCAATAAAAGCTGCTCTAACTCACTGTGTAAACGGCCATATTCCGCCCAGTTGCCATTGCGGAGGGCATCCTGTGCCTGTTGGTAGGTTTCGAGGGCTTGACGGGCTAAATCGGGGTCAAGGGTGGAATCTACGGGGGTGGGTGCAGGGGTAGAAACGGGTGTCACTCCAAAGACAGCATTTAAAGCTTGTTCTAAGGTTTCTTCCATAACAATTTTTTCCCCAAAAACCACAATCACCCGCTTGAGTTCCGGGAGTCCGCCCTGTTCAGAGCGTAAAAAAACAGGCTCAACGTACAATAAAGATTGTTCAATGGGGATAATAAATAAATCCCCGCGAATGACTCTAGACCCTTCCTGACTCCACAGGGTTAATTGAGGGGAAATCACGGGATCTTGATCAATTCTGGCTTCGATTTGTCGGGGGCCATAGACTAATTCTTGTTTAGGAAATTCATACAAGAGGGAAGAACCGTAGTTTTCCCCATCGCAACGGGTGGCCATCCAAGCAATCATATTATCTCGATTGCCGGGGGTGAAGGGTAAGACTAGGAGAAATTCCTCTTGCTCAGAATCGGGCAGGCGCATGATTAAATAATAGGGCTGCATGACTTCTTCTTTCCCTTCATACTGTTGAATGGGAAAGCGCCAGAGATCCTCTTGATTGTAGAAAACTTCGGGATTGGTCATGTGATAGACCAAGTACATTTGCGCCTGCATGAAAAACAAGTCTAAGGGATAGCGGAAATGAGAGCGTAAATCGTCGGGGACTTCTAACTGATTAATGAATAAATCGGGGAAAATTTGGCGATAGGTGGCGAGGAGGGGATCTTGTTCATCGACGGCGAAAAACTGCACGGTGCCATCATAGGCATCAACGAGGACTTTTACAGAGTTGCGCATATAGTTAAACCCCCGGATCATGCCCTTGCGTTGTACGGGATTGAGGCCAAAGCGTTGTAGGCGATAGAGGGGTTCTGAGTAGGGGTAGCGATCGCCCATTGTATAAGCATCAATCACCCACTGCATCCGTCCCTCCCGCAAGACCAAATAGGGGTCGTGGTCAAGGGTCAGGAAGGGGGCAATCCGTCCCACGCGGTCGGTAATTTCCCGATGGTAGAGAATGCGGGAGTCTGGGGTAAAGTACCCGGAAATGAGGGTTTTCAGGTTATTAAAGTCTAAGGCATAGGCTAAACGGTGCCACCAACTCTTGAGGGGAACTCCTCCCTTGCCTGTGTAACGATAGGCGGCGTTATCATTGCCCAAGGGATAGTCAAATTCATCGGTTCCCATCCCGGTAAAGATGTAGTGCTGTGTCTCTTCTCCGTAGTAGATACGGGGCTGGTCTAGGGGGATATCGACTTCTGAAACGGGGGGAATATCTTTAATGAAGAAGTGGGGGAGTCCTTGGGGGGTGACTTGATTAACGGGACTCATGACGGCACCGTAACCGTGGGTGTATTTTAACCGCTCGTTGACCCAAGTTTGCGCCCGTTCCGGGACTTGACGATAGGCTAATTCTCGCCCGGATAACATGACTTGCCGATAGTTTCCATTGAGGGTGTAGCGGTCAACATCGACATCGTTAAAACGGTAGTAGAGGCGGATTTCTTGCAGTTGGCGATAGGTGCTGAGGATGGGGCGATAGTCCCAGAGGCGAATGTTGCGAATGGTGGCTTCGTTGGTTTCTAGGTCTTGGCGGGTGAGGTTATCCTCGACGGGGTAGGGGATGGTGGCAATGTCATCTAATCCGTAGGCGTGGCGGGTAAAGGTGAGATTATGCTCAATATAGGGTCTTTCGCGGGTGAGTTCGTTGGGGGTTACGCTAAATTGTTGCTCAAAGCTGGGGATGAGGCCTTGGAAGATGAGGGCGAGGAGAAGATAGCCCCCAAGGCTTAGACTCATCCAGAGTAAGCCGTTGCGGAAGGCGAGGAAGGCGATCGCACCCGCTACCAAAACCCCCACCCCTGCCATAATATTCAACCCCAACAGGCGACTATGGGTGTCGGTATAACCTGCCCCAAATACTACCCCACTGGGGGAGTAAAGGAGTTGGAAACGGTCTAACCAAGTCCCGGCGGCTACTAACAAGATCAATGCTGCCAACAATAGCATGAGATGGGTTTTCACCGGACCGACGACTAAATTTTGCAGGCCGCGCCCCATATCTAGACTCCCTTTCAATACATAGACGGGAATAGAAATGGCTAAGGCCCCCACAATCAGGGTAAAGCACAAATTTCTCAGGCCTTCGTAAAGGGGAAGTTGGAAGAAATAAAAGCTGACATCCTTTTGATACAGAGGATCGGTCTGATTAAAGGGGGTGGCATGGATGGCTTTTAAAATGGTTAACCAGGCTTCGGAGTTAAAACCCGCCACACCCAAGGCAATCACCCCAATGGCCACGAGTGCGCTCAGATTGACGGTGTAGTTGATGAGGTTGGGGGATCCGCCGGGGGGGACAAACTGAAAGCGACTGTAACGGGTGAGAAACATGGCGTAGCGGTAGTTTGCCCACCAGAAGCCCACTGTGAGGAGGAAGACCATCAACCAAGAGAGGGATTGGCCCCAAAAACGGAGCCAAAAGACTTGGGAAAATCCCACTTCTGTAAACCACCAGGATTCAGTTAATAGATGGATTAAGGGGCTAATGCTGAACAGGACGATGAAAAGGGCTATGGTGACTCCAATGATCAGCCAATAGATTCGGTTGCCCTGTCTAGGATTCAGTCGGGGTGAGTTGCTGGGTTGGGTCACAATTTTTTGTCTCCCCATGGTGTTGGGACTATTCTAGCACTTCCCAAAAAGCGGGAAAACTTGCTATCTTTGCCGTTAGACAATTGACAGAATAACCAATAGGAGGGTTAAAGGAAGCGTGGCGGGTCATAGTAAGTGGGCAAATATTAAGCGACAAAAGGCACGAGTGGACGCGAAAAAGGGGAAAACGTTTACGCAACTTTCCCGTGCTATTATTGTGGCCGCACGTCATGGGATTCCGGATCCGGCGGGGAATTTTCAATTGCGGACGGCCATTGAGAAGGCGAAGGCGGCGGGGATTCCCAATGATAATATTGACCGTGCGATCGCCAAAGGTGCCGGAACCTATAGCAGTGATGACGCGAGTTATGAGGAAATTCGCTATGAGGGCTATGGGGTGGGGGGTGTGGCTATCCTGATTGAAGCCTTTACCGATAATCGCAACCGCACGGCGGCGGATTTGCGGGCGGCGTTTAGTAAAAATGGCGGCAATTTGGGGGAGACGGGCTGCGTGAGTTGGATGTTTGAGCAAAAAGGGGTTGTGACGTTAGAGGGGGAAATTAACGAGGATCAGCTATTGGAGATTGCTCTGGAAGGGGGGGCGGATAGTTACGAGTTAAGTGATGATCCCCAGAATCCGGGGGCGGAGGTTTATAGTCCGGTGAGTGATTTGGAATCTCTGCAAAAAACCTTACAAGAGCAGGATTTTCCGGTGAAGGAGGTTGAGTTACGCTGGATTCCCAATACTACGGTAGAGGTGACGGATCCTGAACAAATGCGATCGCTGCTTAAATTAATGGACGCTTTAGAATCTTTGGATGATGTGCAGAATGTGACGGCGAATTTTGAGTTAAACGAGGAGTGTTTAGCGATGGTTTCTTGAGCTTAATCGAGGGCATAATGTTGAAAACCCCGATCCAGACTTAGAGTTTGGGGTAAAGTTTCCCCTTGGGCATTTTGTAAGAGAATGTGGGGAGAGACAGTAATCCGGCCAATAATAGCGGCGGGTGAGCCTAGATTTTTGACTAAACTCTGGGCTAAAGTCGGGGTCAGACAGAGAACCAGTTCAAAATCTTCTCCACCGTAAAAGACCCAATTCCAGAGGGTTTCAGTGTCAAGCCAATGAGCGAAACCTTCGGGGATGGGGATGCGAGATAAGTCGATGACGGCTCCGACCTGACTAGCGCGACAAATTTGGGCGATCGCATCCCCCAAACCATCACTACTATCCATTCCCGCAAGATGTAGGCTTTCGTCCAACTTCCACAATTGGGGCAACACATCTAAACGGGGGCGGGGGTGTTGATGACATTCAATCAGGTGCTGGCGTTGACGCGGGGTTAACTGCTCCCCCCATTGAGGCGCCAGCAACAGTTCTAGACCCGCTTTAGACCCCCCATGATAGCCCGTCACTACTATGGCATCCCCCACTTGGGCAGAATCCCGACGAATGACCCGGTGGGGCAGGGTTTCCCCCAAGGCGGTGATCGTTACCGTTACCAAAGACCCCCTAGATAAATCTCCCCCTATCAGAGGGGTATCATATTGAGTCAGACAGGCGTTGATGCCCTCATATAGCTCCTTGACCCAAGCCGAGGGTAAAACACTGGGTAGCGTTAAACTTACCGTAATCCCGAGGGGTTTTGCCCCCATCGCCGCTAAATCGGAAAGATTCGCCGCCGTCACTCGCCAACCTACATCAAAAGGGGAGAGGGTGCGATCGCAAAAATGCACCCCATCGACAAAAGAATCTGTCGTCACCACCAGGGAATGACCGGGGGAAACCGACAAAATCGCCCCATCATCGCCAATGAGGGGATTAGAACAGAACCTTTGCACGATTCGCAACAGACCCTGTTCCCCCAAATCTCCGACCAACTGCCCTAAATCCGTCATAAAACTCATTGGAAACAACCGCATTTTCCCGACTCCCCCCCGTACCCTGTTCCCTTAATTCCTAACTTTGGGTCTTAACGGGTCAAGATTGGGGTTGGACGATAGGCAATGCTGAAGCACCCCACAGCTAGACCTCCAAATTATCCGCCCCTTGAATCACCCGAGCGTGGATTACCTGATCTTGATTGGTTAGCTTAGACAATACATCTTGACCCTCTACCACATAACCAAACACCGAATAACGACCATCCATTAAGTTATAGCCCGGCGGTGTCAGTTCACGGTCAAACAGGAAGAAAAACACCTGAGACGATCCCCCATTTGCATCCCCACTCGGACGCGCTAACGCCAAAGCACCATAAGCATTAAACGGTAAAGCCGGCTGGGCTAAATATAACCCTGCATCTTCTAACGTAATGCCATAAATCGGCTCATCATCTCCTTGTACTCTAATTTCCATAGGAATCGCTCGATATTCCCCAGTTTTGGGGTCAATAAATCCCTCTTCTTCCCCCGGAGGATTACCCGTTTGCACTACAAAGCCTTCTCGTTGGAAGAACTCTAAACCGTCATAAAAACCCCGTTGGACTAAATCGACAAAATTTCCGGCATTGACCGGAGCATTGTAACCATCTACAACAATGGTTAGGGTCCCTTGAGTGGTTTCCATCTCCACTGTAGCCCGACCTTTCAGTTGGGGTAGATTGGCATAGTCTTCAGGTACCGTAAAGGGAAATCCTGTGACCATCAATTCCTCAAGATCCGTCAAAGCGTTTAAAATCCGTCGCCGAACTTCCCACACTACAGGTTTATCTTTATTCTCGGCGGCTTCTTGCAGTTGCTTCACATCCTCCGTCACTTGAGCGAGGAGGGTCTGAGCTTCTCCTTGGCGATCGCTGGGAACATCTGCGAGAATCTCGTCTTTGCCATAATTTAAGATTAGTGCGGCATCCTTAAGATCCCGCGTCACTGTACTCCAACGTTTAGCCCGCAAAGAGGTAGAAATCCCCTCAATACTCCCTTGCAGTTGTCGCACTTCTTGATTATCAATGGGCAAGGCATAGCGTAAAATGACCGTGGGATCTGTAATGGCATCCCCTTGAGCGAGTTGGCTTTTACGTCCTGAAGACAAACTATTAGTATTCCATCCTGCGCCACTTAATGTCATAGAAAGGGGCAACAGTAAAAGAGCCACTAAACTTGTTGTGAGCAAGCGTTTACCCCAATCTTGCCAAAATTTACTTAAAGGTTTCATACACAAAAAATAATGCTGTAATAATTTTGGTTTTTGGTTGAGTTGAGGGTGGATTGATTCACAAGAGAATCAATTCCCCTTGTTCTATCTTCTCACAGCGCCTACTCTTTGACGCTCGCTGCTCTAAAGAGACGGGGATTCTTGCGAATGAATTAACTGAGCGTTCAGCCACTGAGCGGCACCATTGCCCGAAAGCAGCGCTGCCTCTGCACTGTTGCCTAAACACCAATCACCACAACAAATCAACGGCAAGGGGTCCGCCGTTGAGAGACAGGTCAGACCTAAATTATTACAAGGCCGGGCATAGCGCCAACGGTGAACTTGTTGCCATTGGGGTTGGTCAAAGGGCAAGTCTAACCTTTCCCTAGCGGTTTCCAGAAGTGTTCGGGCGACGGTTTCCATGTCGTCAGAGTCGAGAGAATGACGGGCAAAGTCGGGATGACTGTGCAGGACGAAAACCACCTGTTCCCCATGATTGCGCTTGCGACTGTCGTAGAAAATTTTCTGCACGGTGCTGCTTTCCGGGAGGGTGAGGATTTGCCAAGGCAGTGCTTCCCATTGAGGAGTTGGGGTATATCCCACCATAACGCTAAAGGTGGGGTCAAATTCGATGGACTCTAGGGGGGTGAGGATAGAAGGAAGCTTGAGGGGGGCTACAAGGGGAATCGCTTGGGGGGCTGGAATCGCTAAGACTAAGGCCTGACTGGAGTATACCGTTAATTCCCCTTCTGCCATCTGACAGGTGATCTCCCAGGAGTTATCCCTATAGTGAATCTGCTCAACCCGTTGCTGGCGTAGGATGTTGAGGTCTTGGGCGAGATATTTGGCGATCGCATTCACCCCATCCGGTAAGCTGTATTGCTTGCCCATTGAGAGCGGCAGCAAACTATGATTCCCTTGCCATTGATGGGTCGTCTCCGTCCACAACTGCACAGAACGAGCCGCCATCAAATCCGCCAGCAGTTGATCCGTGCATTGCCCTTGGGGTTCAAGAGCAGGTAAACCTTGATCCACGCAAGTATTATAAAGCCGTTTGGTGGCGACTCTCCCCCCCACCCCTCGGGATTTTTCCAAAATTAAAACCGAATGTCCGGCCTTTTGCAAGGATTTAGCACAGGTTAATCCCGCTAGTCCTGCTCCAATAACTAGAATATTCTCCATATTATCCTTTATTCCTTATTCTCTGTTTGTGTGTTAATTTTGAGCCATTTTTAGCGCGTAAACTCACGGTAAGGCTATGCACTTAAACCCATTTTAGAAACTTTTCAATTGTTTAATTAAGTTCGTTATCTTAAGGTTTTTTTAATATTTTAGTTGACACAAAAACCCATAATCCTATTATATCTTGAACTGGGCAGGCAATTCTTTACATTTTCTGTTCACTTCCCAGGCTTAACGTCTTGATGGGCTACAACATCAAGAAATATTAAGATTCAAATATATTCTTAAAGTATCCTAGTTTACCGCAGAGCCAAAAAGGCTAGAGTCCTTGGTCTGCAAAGAATAAACGATTTAATTAATCTGAGAAAAACTTTACTAATCATGGCGAATTATTACCTTGTAAGAACAAATATTGCATTACATCAAAAAAACAGAATTTGTTTAAAAAAAACTAAGCACATCCCCTGATATGGAACAGAAGTGAGAAGATAGAAGAGGATACAGACAGGAGGGGCATCGAAAACACTAAATTCTGATCAACAAATTCCGATCAACCATCTGACTAAACCATCTGAGCGAGAAGAGGTCTAAACAGAATAGCAATGAATGACCGCATAAGACAACCTGTAACCGTTCATTTTGATCACTTGTGTTCATCTAAGCGTGTTTTTCTAACTCCTGTTTTTAGGGTTCCCGTGTTTCCGAGCAGCTTTTAAGGAGTAACCCCTGATGATTGATGGCTTAACCTAATCATGACCCAAGGCAGCAGAACGTTGGCCCAAAAGTGGAGGATTTGACTACCCAAAAATTTTGACTCAACCCCTAAAGAACCAGAGGCAACGGGTGAAAACACCCCCAGCTTGCTGTGTCGTTAACGGGGACATTTGCTGTGACGAAAGTAGACGCTTTGGGCTGTTTATGAGTAGTCCAAACCTGCAATCTTGCACAGATTGCCACGAAACAGCCCACTATTGTTCATTCAGACTTGATAATTATGAGTACCAAAACCTACGCCCCTCTAGATGGAAATGAAGCCGTTGCCCGTGTTGCCTATCAACTCAATGAAGTGATTGCCATTTATCCCATTACGCCCGCGTCTCCCATGGGGGAATGGGCAGATGCTTGGATGAGTGAAGGTCGCCCGAACCTATGGGGAACAGTGCCTTCTGTGGTGGAAATGCAGGCTGAAGGGGGGGCAGCCGGAACCCTACATGGTTCACTACAAACGGGCTCCCTCACCACGACATTTACAGCCTCTCAGGGGTTATTGTTAATGATCCCCAACCTCTACAAAATTGCGGGGGAATTAACGCCTTGTGTGATTCACGTTGCCGCACGGTCTTTAGCCGCCCAAGGGTTATCGATTTTTGGGGATCATAGTGATGTGACCTCCGCCCGGGCGACGGGTTTTGCTTTCTTGTGTTCCGCTTCGGTGCAGGAGGCGCAGGATTTAGCCCTCATTGCCCATAGTGCCACCCTAGAAAGTCGTATTCCTTTTATTCACTTCTTTGATGGGTTCCGCACGTCCCACGAAATCCAAAAAATCGAACTGTTAGAGGACAGTGTGTTACGGGCGATGATCAATGATGAGCGGGTGTTTGAACATCGTTCTCGCGCCCTGACTCCCGATCGTCCGGTGTTACGCGGTACGGCTCAAAACCCCGACGTTTATTTCCAAGCGCGGGAAAGTGTGAACCCCTTCTATGATAAATGTGCCGATGCGGTACAGGAGGCGATGGATCAATTTGGGCAACTGACGGGACGCAACTATCAACTGTTTGAGTATCACGGCGCACCGGATGCGGAACGACTGGTGGTGTTGATGGGATCGGGTTGTGAGACAGTCCATGAAACGGTGGATTATTTGGTCGCCCAAGGGGAAAAAGTAGGCGTGCTAAAAGTGCGTTTATATCGTCCGTTTGCGGGGATTAAGTTCATTGAAGCCCTGCCGGAAACGGTGAAGGCGATCGCGGTTCTCGACCGCACCAAAGAACCGGGATCCGCTGGGGAGCCCCTCTATCAAGATGTGCTGACGGTTGTCCAAGAGGCGCTGTTCAGTGGGGATGGGGCCTTAAAAGCTAAAGTACAAAACATTAGTACCATTGTGGGGGGACGTTATGGCCTCTCCTCCAAAGAATTCAACCCGGCAATGGTGAAATCGGTGTTTGATAATTTAACCGCAGGTCAAGCGAAAAACCATTTCACCGTGGGGATTAACGACGATGTGACCCACACTTCCCTAGTCTATGACCCCAACTTCAACACAGAACCGGATAGTGTGGTGCGGGCGATGTTCTACGGTTTAGGGTCTGATGGGACTGTGGGGGCGAACAAGAACTCAATTAAGATTATCGGGGACGAAACCGAGAACTACTGTCAGGGCTATTTTGTCTATGACTCGAAGAAATCCGGGGCGGTCACCGTCTCTCACCTACGTTTCGGGCCGGATCCCATCCGTAGCACCTATTTAATCTCTCAGGCGAACTTTGTCGGGTGTCACCAGTGGCTCTTTTTAGAAAAACTCGACGTTCTCAAAGCGGCCGCCCCAGGTGCTACTTTCCTGTTAAATACGCCCTTTGAGGTGAACGAGGTCTGGAATAACTTGCCCTTGGAAGCGCAGGAACAAATTGTGCGCAAAGGGTTAAAAGTCTATGTGATCAATGCCAATAAAGTGGCGCGGGATAATGGGATGGGCAGCCGGATTAATACGGTGATGCAAACCTGTTTCTTTGCCTTAGCGGGTGTGTTATCCAAAGAGGAGGCGATCGCACAAATCAAGAAAGCCATCGAAAAAACCTACGGCAAGAAAGGCAAACAAATTGTTGAGATGAACCTCAAAGCCGTAGACAACACCCTAGACAACCTCTTTGAACTGCCCATCGGCGATGTAACCTCCACCTTCCGCCGTCTCCCCGCCATGCCCGACAACGCCCCGGACTTTGTGCGCGACGTAGAAGGTAAAATGCTAATCAAAGAAGGCGACGAACTCCCCGTTAGTGTTCTGCCCTGTGATGGCACCTATCCCACCGCCACCTCCCAATGGGAAAAACGCAACGTCGCCCAATTTATCCCCACCTGGGATCCCGATGTTTGTGTGCAGTGCGGTAAATGTATCATGGTTTGTCCCCATGCCGTCATTCGCGGCAAAGTTTACGACGAGGGACAACTAGCCAACGCCCCCGCCACCTTCAAATCAACCGCCGTCCGGGATAAAGACTTTAGCGGTCAGAAATTCACTATCCAAGTCGCCCCAGAAGACTGTACCGGGTGCGGAATTTGTGTAGATGTTTGTCCCGCCAAAAACAAATCCCAGCCCTCCCTGAAAGCCTTAAATATGGAGGAACAGCTACCCCTGCGGGAAACGGAACGGGCGAACTGGGATTACTTCTTAGGTCTGCCCAATCCCAACCGCACCACCCTAAAACTCAACCAAATCAAGCAACAACAACTACAAGAACCCCTCTTTGAGTTCTCCGGGGCCTGTGCGGGGTGTGGAGAAACCCCCTACTTAAAACTGGTTAGTCAGTTATTTGGCGATCGCATGGTCATCGCCAACGCCACCGGATGTTCCTCCATCTACGGCGGCAACCTCCCCACCACCCCCTGGTCACAAAACGCCGACGGACGCGGCCCCGCCTGGTCCAACTCCCTCTTTGAAGACAACGCCGAATTCGGCATGGGCTTCCGCGTCTCCATCGACAAACAAGCCCAATTTGCCACCGAACTCCTGACCCAACTCGCCGGCACCGTTGGGGACAACCTCGTACAAGAGATCCTCAACAACCGCCAAACCAGCGAAGCCGACATCTGGGACCAACGGGAACGAGTCGCCCAACTCAAAGCCAGCTTACAGGGAGTAGACAGCCCAGAAGCCAAACAACTGCTCAGTTTAGCCGATTATCTCGTTAAAAAATCCGTCTGGATTATCGGCGGAGACGGCTGGGCCTACGACATTGGCTATGGTGGTTTAGATCACGTCCTCGCCAGTGGCCGTAACCTGAACGTTTTGGTCATGGACACCGAAGTTTACTCCAACACCGGAGGACAATCCTCCAAAGCCACCCCTCGCGGTGCCGTCGCCAAATTTGCGGCAGGCGGGAAACCCAGCGCCAAAAAAGACCTCGGCCTGATTGCCATGACCTACGGCAACATTTACGTCGCCTCCGTTGCGATGGGCGCACGGGATGAACACACCCTGCGCGTCTTCATGGAAGCCGAAGCCTATGACGGCCCCTCCCTGATCATTGCCTACTCTCACTGTATCGCTCACGGCATCAATATGCAGACCGCCATGAGTCATCAGAAAGAGATTGTAGAAAGTGGTCGCTGGCTGTTATATCGCTATAACCCCGAGTTAACCCAACAAGGGAAAAACCCCTTACAACTGGACTCTCGCGCACCCAAGAAAGCGGTTAAAGATTCGATGTACAACGAAAACCGCTTCAAAATGTTGACCAAAACCAAACCCGAAGAAGCCAAACGCTTACTCGAAGAAGCCCAACAAGACATTAACTTACGTTGGCAAATGTACGAATATCTGGCCGCCCGTCAAACCGGAAACGGTCACGTTACAACGGAGGAATAAGGTGATTTTCCTCCCTGAGTGAATCAGCCCTCATCCCTGAATTTTAGGTTCAGGGGTGAGCCTTGGGGGGCATAATCGCACAACGGTTAATCGCCCCCTGTTTCCTGTTTTGTTCGGCTCAATCCTGCCGTGAATTGTTGGGGTGATTTGTTGGGTTTCGCGCTTGGCTGCACCCAACCTACAGGAAGAAAAACTGGACAAAAGTTGCAACTTGTTGGGTTTCGCTGTCGCTGCACCCAACCTACAGCAGGAAAAACTGAACAAAATAGGACATCGAATGCACCTTTATTACGGATAAAACAACAGATGGATCTCACAACCACGTATCTAGGACTGAACTTAAAATCCCCCCTCGTTCCTTCCGCCGCCGCCCCCTTAACCGAGAATCTGGACAACATTAAATTAATGGAAGATTCCGGCGCGGCCGCCGTTGTGCTGCATAGTATTTTTGAGGAACAATTAGAGAAAGAACAATACGAACTGCATCACCATTTAACCTACGGAACAGAAACCTTTGCCGAAGCTTTAACCTACTTCCCAGAACCCGAAACCTTCCACGTCGGCCCTGAATTGTATTTAGACCACATTCGCAGTTGTAAGGAATCGGTTAATATTCCCATTATTGCCTCCTTAAACGGTAATAATATTGGCGGTTGGACTCATTTTGCTAAACTAATTCAAGAAGCCGGAGCCGACGCTTTAGAATTGAATATCTATGATATTCCTACCGATATGCACACCACAGGGGCGCAAATTGAGCAGAATTATCTAGATATTTTAACCGCCGTCAAAGCCGAGGTTTCTATTCCTGTTGCCTTGAAACTCAGCCCATTTTTTAGCAATATGGCGTACATGGCTAAACGCTTTAGTGATGCCGGGGCCGATGGGTTAGTTTTGTTTAACCGTTTCTATCAACCGGACATTGATATTGATGAATTAGTCGTGCGTCCCAATATTTTGTTAAGCACACCCCAAGCGATGCGTTTACCCATGCGCTGGATTGCCATTTTATACGGGCGCATTGAGTGTGATTTAGCCTCCACCAGTGGGATACAACATGGCAAAGACGCGCTGAAAATGTTAATGGCTGGGGCAAATATTACCCAGATTTGTTCTGTGTTATTGCGTCATGGGATTCCCTACATTCGCACCTTAGAACAGGAAATCGTGCATTGGATGGAGGAAAATGAGTATGAGTCTGTGAAGCAAATGCAAGGCAGTATGAGTCAGATTAAATGTCCGAATGAAAGCGCCTTTGAACGGGTGCAATATATGCAGGGGATTCAATCTTATCATCCTGATTCTTTCACCTTTGCCCCATAGAGTGAGTTAATTTGTCTGGTGCGTCAGGGTTTCCCTTTCTCTGGCGCACCCCCTTGTTCGGCAGCTAGGAATTATCTGTTGTGTAGGGATTTGTCAGGTGTGTTCTCTTGACTCCTGCACACAAACTGAATACCCTAGTATTCAAAACCTAGCAAGCGTATGTTCTACTACTACGGCAGAAAAAAGCAAATCGCGAAACATTATCCATTACCTAATTTCGAGACGATTATTGAACCTTTTGCTGGTTCAGCCGCTTATTCTCTTTATGGAGGAAACTGGAAAAGAAAAGTTATTTTAGTTGAGAGAGATGAGCGTGTTTTTGAGATTTGGAGATGGTTGATTCACTACGCGACTGCATCTGAAATCAAAAGCCTTCCCGATCTAAAAATTGGAGAAAAAAGCTCTGAGTTTCTTCATATTGTCCACGCCGCTACAAAAATGGCGTTTCACTATAAGACTATTAAAGTAACTCCGCTACTGGCTAGAAATTGGGCAATTAGTAAGCGATATATGTCAGACAACTTATTTAAAATTAAGCACTGGCAGATTATTCACGGTGATTATACTATGGCTCCTGACATAGAAGCGACTTGGTTTATTGATCCACCGTACAAAGACGATGCAGGTAAAGGTTATCGCTATGGCAGCCATCTAATCAATTATCAAAACTTAGCCATATGGTCAAAAGAAAGAAAAGGAGAAATTATATTTTGTGAAGGGTATCAAGGAGATTATTTACCGTTTAAACCCTTACTAGAGTTAAAGGGCGTGGCAGGCAAGAGTAGCAAAGAATTCATCTACTATCGGTCTAACAAAACAAGCCAGCAACTCAGCCCCTCAAGTTAGAACCTTTAGGAATATTGCCGACTGTACATTTAACCTCAAGTCCTACAGGATAATTACGAAGTTCTCCTTCTGATGCGTCTTTTCCTGCGATGGGAATAATATCAGGATGTCCTTTTTCGATAGGATTAACTATTGCACCTACTACATCTGCTATAGCGTGACAAAACATAGAACCCACAATAGAGCTTGTGGTTTTATAATCAATGTTCTTGTAAACAGTTGAAGGGATAGTTTCTAAAAATCTATTAGTTTGATCTAAGGCTGACTTGATGTGGTTTCCATTCAAATTAAAGCCGCAGTCAATATTAAAATTTGGTTTAAGGATGTATGTCATCTAATATCTGTTCAACTTCAGACAGCAAAATACTGGGAGTTGTGTTTAAAGATTCTGAAATCTTAAACAAAATCGATAAAGTAGGTGATTTCAAGCCGCGCTCTATCTGGCTAACATAGGTGCGGTGTATACCTGCTCTGTCAGCAAGCTCTTCTTGGGAAATTTTTGCCAATGTTCTGTACTTAATCAGAACTTGACCCAAAGCGTTATTAATTTTTGTCATAACAGCATTATCTCAAATATAGAGACGCTCAGTCTACAGACTATAGTATTCGGAAAATCCGAGAATTACGTTTTTTAACAAGATGTTACGGGAGGAGTTCGCGGAAAATATTGTCAAGCCTATCATGAGGCGAGTAATTAGGATAAAATATCCTTAGAAATCCGACTTTAAAGGTCGGAATTAAATCCGGTTTAATTCTATCCCAATGGGTTGTATTTTATACTTAATTCTATTGCGTAACTCCTTCATTTTTCCTTAATGTTCATGAATAAATATTGAGAAAAGAAAAGAATTGTTTTAACCCTGCGAAAAACGAGAGAGAGGGGATCTTTAAATGTTATCTTAAGGCTTGTTTGATTGAAACAATAGCCGTAAAAGGATTAGTGGGTTGATTGGAAGATCAAGCCTGCTCTGGTTGGTAATTGTATTTAATCAAAGGAGAAACTCAAAAAACTAGAATTTTCTCGACTTCGATAATCAATCATTTTGCAGGATTATCATGACTGACACTTATATTGTCTCCGCAGTTCGTACACCGTTAGGTCGTTTTGGGGGTGGCTTGTCGGGATTTGCGCCTACCGAATTGGGAGGCTATGCAATGGCGGCTGCTCTCCAAAAGGCTGGCATTGCTCCAGAAAACCTCGATCTCTACATTATGGGCAATGTCCTACGAGGGGGACATGGGCAATTGCTCCCCCGTCAAGCGGCGATTAAGGCGGGGATTCCTCCGACGGTGGATGGTTACGCCATTGATATGGTTTGTTCCTCGGCGATGATGGCCCTTTATAACGGGATGATTACCATTCGGGCAGGGGAGGCGGATGTGGTGTTAGCGGGGGGCATGGAATCTATGTCTCAGACGGCTTTTGCTCTTTCTGCCCGGGCGCGTTGGGGCTATAAAACCCTGTTGGGTGCGCCGGAACCGTTGACGGATTTATTGATTTATGACGGTTTGACGGATTCTCTGACGGGTGAAGGAATGGGAGAACAAACGGAACGTCTGGCGGCGGATCATGGTTTTACCCGTGAGGCGCTGGATGAGGTGGCGGCTTATTCCCAACAACGGGCGGCAGCAGCGACAGCGCGAGGGGCTTTCAAGGGAGAAATTACCCCGGTAGAGGTGCGGGTGAAGAAGGAAACCAAGTTACTGGAGAGTGATGAGGGGATTCGTGCTGAGACGACGCTGGAAAGTTTGGCGAAGTTACGCCCTGCCTTTAAGCCGGATGGGGTGTTAACGGCGGGGAATTGTAGCCAACTCTCTGATGGGGCGGCGGCGTTAATTCTTGCCAGTGGGGAGGCTGTAGAGCGTTATGGCTTAACACCGTTGGCGAAGGTGTTAGGGGGTGCTTGGGCGGGGGGCGAAAGTTGGCGTTTCCCGGAAGTGCCGATTTATGCCACGAAGAAGCTGCTGGATAAGCTGGGGATGGGTATAGCGGATTTTGATTTGTTTGAGAATAACGAGGCTTTTGCGGTGAGTAATTTGTTGTTTAACAAGTTGCTGGGGGTGCCTCATGAGCAGTTGAATGTGAATGGGGGTGCGATCGCCCTTGGCCATCCCATCGGCGCATCGGGGGCGCGGGTGGTTGTCACGCTGTTAAATGCCCTACAGGAACAGGATAAAACACGCGGTATTGCGGCTTTGTGTCATGGTACCGGGGGCGGAACTGCGATCGCCTTAGAACGACTATAAACCCCCCTCTCCCCTCCCCACAAGGGAACGGAGGGGGCATGATTCCCCCCTCCCAAAGATGGGGCTAGGGGGGATAAATCCGTAATCATTTTAGGAGCAAAATTAATATGGTATCTCTGGGATTAGAAGATAAAGTCATCGTCGTAACCGGTGGAAATCGAGGGATTGGCAAAGCGATTGTCAACTTGTTGCTGGAATTAGGCGCAAAAGTGGCTTATACCGACATTGTGATTTCCGACGACGACGGCAAAGCCTTAGCCGTGGAAGCCGATGTCACCAGTTTAGAATCAATGCAGGCGGCCGCCCAAACCATCACCGAAAAACTCGGCCCCGTCTATGGGGTGGTGGCCAATGCAGGCATCACGCGGGATAACTTCTTTACCAAACTCACCGATGCGGATTGGGATGCCGTCATTAACGTTAACTTAAAAGGCGTTAAAAACACCATCCAGCCCTTTATTGAAGGGATGTATGAGCAGAATGGGGGATCCATTGTCGCTATTAGTTCCATTTCAGGCGATCGCGGGAATGCCGGACAAGCCAACTATGCCGCCACCAAAGCGGGAGTTATCGGCATCGTCAAATCCTTAGCGCGGGAATGTGCGCGGTATAGTGTGCGGGCCAATGCGATCGCCCCCGGATTCATCAACACCGAAATGACCCAAGCCATCCCCGACAAAGTGCGCGACAAAATCACCGCAGAAATCCCCTTCCGACGCTTCGGAGAACCTCAAGATATTGCTTGGGCCGTTGCCTATCTCCTCTCCCCCGTCGCCAGTAGCTACGTCTCCGGTGAAGTCCTGCGCGTTAATGGCGCACATCATACTTAATGGATAGGGAACAGGGAATGGGGAGTCGGTGTAGGGGCGCAATGCTTGCGCCCTAGGGAATCGGGAATAATCATCAATTATCAGTTCCCCCTCCCCCCCACCTCCTACGCAATTGTTTTAAGAAAAAACGAGGAAAACATTATGACCAACAACACGAAAAACTGGAATAATATGGCCAGTGAAGTGGTTAATACTTGGACAGAAACCAGTACCCAAGTTTGGCGGAACTGGTTTGATTTTATGGGAACCGTTTCCACCGCCAAACCCCTTGGAGATGTTCAGCCAGAACTCGATAAATTCACCCATCGTTATCTCGAAAATCAGGACTTGTGGCTGCGCTTCGTTAAACTCTCCTTTGATGCGTGGAAAGATATTTTCCCCCAACTCGAAAGCGGCGGCGACTGGCCTAAAACCATGAGTCAGTATGCCCAAAAAATGCGCGAACAACTCGAAAGTGTGAGCCACGGCAACCTACAAATTAATCAAGATGTTGCCCAAATGTGGCAATTGTATCTACAAGAAGTCCAGAAAGTGACCCAACTTTGGTTAGATCCAATGGGACTCCATCTAGGTACAATGGGCAAAGCCGCCACGGGAAATAGTTCCGCTTGGATTGAGTTAAATAACCTCTACTGGAACTTATTCTATGAAGAAAGCTTTGGTAGCTTGATGCAAAGTCCAATTCTCGGACCGACGCGAGAATTTAATGGCAAATTAGTTCGCAGTTTTGACGCATGGAAAAACCTCAATCAAGCAAGTATTAACTACCAGGTAGTTTTAGCAGATATTCAAGTGCGTTCCTTTGAATCTCTGATGCAAAACTTGATTTCTCGCGCTGAAAAAGGCGAAGCTATTCAAACTTGGAAGCAATTCCAACAAGTTTGGAGCGAAATTGCTGATGATGTTTTTGGTGAGGCATTTTGTAAGGAGGAAAACTTAAAAATTCGCGGCGCGTTCTTAAATGCTTTAAGTGCCTATCGACTGGAACAACAAGAGTTAATGGAATTGTTCCTAAAAAGCATGAATATGCCCTTACGCAGTGAAGTAGACGAGATGCACAAAACTATCTATGAACTGCGCAAAGAACTAAAACAACTTAAAAAAGACCTTGCACAAAAGGACGCGCAAAAAGAAGTTACTTTGTCATCTAAAGACAGTAAAACTGCGACAACGAATAAAGCAGAAAAGCCTAAAGGAACTGATGCTTGATTTCGCCTAGGATTTGTTGGGTTTCGCTGTCGCTACACCCAACCTACGAATCGCATCAAAAAGTGTGGTTGGTTAAAAATGACCACAAGTGAAGGAAGAGGGACATAATTCAGGAGGAAAAATGATCACCTCCCACGGCTACGCTCATCCCTTAATGGCTGATTATCCCTCCCCTGCTGTGGCGGATTTTCCGCCCCACTTCTCTCCAGAATGTTGGCATTTATTACAAGGAGTCCTCAGAATTATGTTACCGTTTTTAACCCAAATGGGTTTAGAAGATACTACCCACGAATACACCGAACTAACGCAAAAGTTAGTTAAAGGAATTGAAAACTTAAGTCGTTTACGGGAAGAAGATATTGAGATTGGCGCAAGTCCCAAGGATGTGGTTTATCAGGAAGATAAAATCACATTGTATCGCTTTAAACCTGTTGTTAAAAAGCCCTTGGCTGTTCCGGTTTTGATTGTCTACGCCCTTGTGAATCGCCCCTTTATGGTGGATTTACAGGAAAATCGTTCCCTTGTGGCGAATTTGTTAAAATTGGGCTTAGATGTTTATTTAATTGATTGGGGCTACCCCACACGGGCTGACCGTTGGTTAACCTTAGATGATTATATCAACGGTTATATCAATAATTGCGTTGATTTTATCCGGGAAACCAACAAGTTAGATAAAGTAAATCTTTTGGGGGTTTGTCAGGGAGGAACGTTTAGCTTGTGTTATAGTTCTCTCTATCCTGAGAAGGTCAAAAACCTGATTGTCATGGTTGCCCCAGTAGATTTTAATATGCCCAATAGTTTGTTAAATATGCGGGGAGGTTGTACATTAGGGGCGGAAGCGTTAGATGTAGATTTGATGGTGGATTCTTTGGGTAATATTCCCGGAGATTATCTGAATTTAGAGTTTCTAATGTTGAAACCGCGACAGTTAGGGATTCAGAAGTATTTAGATTTCCCGGAAATTATGGACAGTGAGGATAAAATCTTGAATTTCCTGCGCATGGAAAAATGGATTTTTGACAGTCCAGACCAAGCAGGAGAAACTTATCGCCAATTCATGAAAGACTTTTATCAAGGGAATAAGTTGATTAAAGGGGAGGTAATGATTGGGGATAAACAGGTGAATTTAAGTAACCTGACTATGCCGATTTTAAATCTCTATGCGGAGAAAGATCATTTAGTGCCGCCGGAGTCTTCTTTAGCGTTAGAACAGTATGTGAAAACCAAAGACTACACCGCGCAATCGTTCCCAGTGGGACATATTGGGATGTATGTGAGTGGGAAGGTTCAGCGAGATTTACCGCCGACGATTGTTGATTGGTTAAAAACCCGACTGTGAACTAGATTGGATTGAGTATTGCACCCCCATTTTCTCGGGTTGGAGTGGGGGGCTGAAATAGTAAAAAACCGGGTTTCTTTAACAAAAATGTTGCGGAATTCCCCTTCCTCGCTTGCAGGGAGGGGATGGATAGCAACCCAGTAATATACTGAGCGACAGCGAATCCTTGGATAAAATCCTTAGATAATCTGTTATACTGTTGTCAGCAAAATCGGTTCTCGATAATGTATAAGGCGTACAAGTATCGTATCTATCCTACTGACGAGCAAAAAGTATCCCTGGCTAAGGCGTTCGGATGCTGTCGTTGGTATTGGAATTTGGCGTTAGACTTGTGCCAAAAAACCTATATCGAGACGGGGAAAGGATTGTCTCGTGGATACATTCAAAGCCTGTTACCTAAACTAAAAAAGGAATATCCTTGGCTAACAGATGCCTACTCCCAATCCTTACAGGTGGTTGCACTTAATCTTTCTACTGCCTACAAAAACTTTTTTGAGAAACGGGCGCTGTCACCCCGTTTCAAGTCCAAGCATGGTCGGCAGTCTTTAAGTTATCCTGCCAACGTTAAGTTTGAAGGGGACTATCTCAAAATACCGGGAAAAATTGGGTTAGTGTATTGCCGTCGTCATCGGGAACTTGAAGGGACAATCAAAACAGTTTCTTTTTTCCAAAAATCCTGACTGCAAATACTATGCTTCAGTGTTAGTGGATGACGGTAAAGATGCCATTAGCCCATCGGTTGAGGGGTAAAGCTATTGGCATTGATGTTGGACTAACTCATTTTGCGATTACTAGCGATGGGTCTAAGTACGATAATCCCCGCCATTTTGCCAAACACCAAAATAACCTCAAGCGCAAACAAAAAAAGCTATCGCGTAAACAAAAAGGTAGTAAAAATCGAGCTAAGGCGAAACAAAAAGTCGCCAAAGTTCATAGTAAGATAGCCCGATGTCGTGAGGACTTTCTCCACAAAATATCCCGCAAGATAGTTAACGAAAACCAAGTGATTGCTGTAGAAAATCTGAACGTCAAAGGGATGGTAAAAAACCCTAAACTAGCCAAGAAAATTAGTGATGTGGGTTGGGGAATGTTTACCACAATGCTGAAATACAAAGCCGAGTGGGAAGGCAAAACCTATATTGAAGTTGACCGCTTTTTTGCGTCTTCAAAAACTTGTCACGTTTGCCTGAATCGAGTGGATAGCTTGCCGTTAGAAGTTCGGCAATGGGAATGTCAAAATTGTGGCACACACCATGACCGCGATATTAATGCAGCACAAAACATTAAAAATGAAGCCTTGCGGATATTGTCGTTGGGAACCAGCGATACGGCCTGGGGAGGGAACGTAAGACAACCTGGCAAGATTTCGGTTTTGCTAGATGCTGTTCCCATTGAATCAGGAAGCCCCATCCTCGCCAACGGCAGGGTGGGGTAGTTCACGAAACCCGGTTTTTTACTGGGGAATTAGTTTAGTCTCCCGTTAAAGGGAAACTTTTCGACCCCTCAAGGGGTTTAAACTTTGGCAGAGGTTGAAGGTTCTGCCACAACATCCACCACGACTTCTGAATCCGATTTCGCCCTTTCCTCCTCTTGTGCCATATTGCCCTCTTTGCGGCGTTTCCGGTTCTCCAGCACTAATTGAGTCAGTTCCGTGACCAAAACTGTGGCAATAATCCCGTCATCAATCCAGCCAATGATGGGGATAAAGTCGGGGGAAATATCAATAGGACTGATGAGATATAGAATAGTACCACCAATGAGAACCCAGCGATATTTGGTGTTCCGTAGGGTTTTGCGATACCAAACGTAAAAGGATTCAACCAACTTTTTCATAGGACATGGCTTGAGTGATTTGATCTTTATGGTGACAGATTCAACCCAAAACGGTTAGAGGGAATATCCCACCTAATTGGGTGGGATATTACCCTAGGGGTGTGGAGGGTGGGGGTAATTCATGAATTACCCCTATGGCTTACTTGGAGGGACGATTAGGGGAACGATAAAAGGGCTTTTTCACCACTTGGGCGGGGTAAGTTTTGCCCCGAATTTCCACTTCTAGGGCTTGTCCCGGCTTGCTTAGAGCTTTAGGGACATAAGCTAGGGCGATCGCCTTTCCCAAAGTCGGAGAGAGTGTCCCACTGGTCACTTCTCCCACCGATTCCCCCTCATAGATGACCGGATACCCATGGCGAGCAATATAACGCCCGGTCATTTCCAGACCCACTAAACGCCGAGGGATGCCGTTACTTTTTTGGGTTTCCAACACCGATCGCCCTAAAAAGTCCCCTTTACTCTCTAAGTGAACTAACCACCCTAAACCCCCCTCTAAAGGCGTGGTCGTTTCATCTAAATCCTGTCCATAAAGAGCCATCCCGGCCTCTAAACGGAGGGTATCCCGCGCCCCCAAACCACAAGGAGTCACCCCGGCCTCAGTCAGGGCTTGCCAAAGTTCTTGACCCACAGCCACATCAACCATCACCTCAAAACCATCTTCTCCCGTGTACCCAGTGCGGGCAATAAAGGCCTCTTGACCAAGGAGGGGGGTGGTACAGTGACCAAAGGCGGGTATGCTGCTTAAATCGGCTTCTACAAGGGGCTGTAACACCGCCAGCGCTTGGGGGCCTTGAAGCGCGACGAGGATTTTTTCCTTAGACACATCCCACATAGCAACGGGGGCATCCTCAAAGTGGGCTAATAACCAAGCTTTATCCCGGGCGCGAGTGGCGGCATTAACGATAATTACGCCATGTTCTTCCCCCGTCTCGCTGGTGCCTTGATAGTAGACAATCACATCATCAATAATTCCCCCTCTACGATTCAACAAAACCGTATATTGCGCTTGTCCGGGCTGTAAACGCCCTAAATCCGAGGGGACTAAACCCTGTAAATGCTGTAACAAGTCATGGCCTTGAATCAGAAATTTACCCATGTGGGAAATATCAAACATTCCCACCTGAGTTCGGACGGCTTCATGTTCTTGTTTCAGTCCGCTAAACTGCACAGGCATTTCCCATCCGGCAAACTCCGTAAAACGGGCATTTTGTGCCGCCATGAGTGCATAGAGGGGCGTTTTTGCTAGATTCGATGAGGTTTGGACGCTAGCCACGAATTATTTTCCCTAAACCAAAGTTGATTGCGTAATGTTTCATATGTTAACGGGATTCGCTGCATTGGTGACAAGTTCAGCCGCTAGATAGGGCTTGCTGAATAACTGGGCTAGGGAATAGGGAGTAGGTAATGGGTAATAGGTCTTAATTCCTCGTCTTTCCCTCTCCCCCCGTTCCCTGCTCCCCGTTCGCTGTTCCCTTAAAATAAGAAAAGCAGAAATGAAAAAGGGACTCTCAGGAAAACTGTGATCATTTTCGGGTTAGTGTTTGCCAGTAGTCTGGCGTGGTTTATTAGTAGCTTGATTGGTGGGGGGAGTCCGTTAGTTTTAATTCCCGTGTTGAGTTTGTTGGTGGATGCGACGGCTATTCCGCCGATTATTACGGTGGGAATGTTGTTTGGGAATGCTCAACGGACGGTGATTTATTGGCAAGAGGTGGATTGGTCTATTACCCGTTGGTATGTGCCGGGGGGCATTGTTGGTAGTATTATCGGGGCGTTTTTGTTTAGCCGCACTCAGATTGCTTGGTTGTCGGTGTTGCTGGCACTGTTTTTATTAACGTCGGTGGTGGCGATGGTTTTGGAGCGACAAGTTCAGCATTTTGAGGTCAAGGCGTGGTATTTTCTCCCGGTGGCTTTGGTTTATGCGTTGCTGTCGGGTTTAATTGGTAGTACCGGGCCGGTGCTACACCCGTTTTATCTTAGTGCGGGGTTAATGAAGGAGCAAATGCTGGCGACCAAATCTTTGAATATTTTACTGGTTCATCTGGTGAAAATTCTCGCCTATGGGGGGTTCGGGGTGTTGACGACGGAACATTTGGGCTATGGGATTATTTTGGGGGTGGCGGCGCTGCCGGGGAATTGGTTGGGGCAACGGGTGTTAAAGCGGATTAGTGACCAACAATTCCGCCGTTTTGCTATTGCGTTTGTCGCCTGTAGTGGGATGTTTATGTTGTGGCAACAACGGACGCTGTTGGGGGGTTGGTGATTAATTCCCAATCAACGATTAGATGGATTCGCGATCGCCATATTTAATTAAAAGTGCGATCGCCACACTCACGGCTACAATTAACACGGTACTCAAAGCCGAACCAAACCCCCAATTGCGAGAAGCCCCTAAAAATTGGTTATAAATCAGCCTAGAAATGGTCATACTGGACGCACCCCCCAACAGTTCAGGATCGACAAAATCCCCCAATCCCGAAATAAACACCAATAGGGAAGCGGCCGCAATACCGGGGAAGGTTTGGGGGATAGTCACTTTCCAAAAGGTTTCGAGGGGATTTGCGCCTAAATCAGCCGACGCTTCGAGAAGTTCCCGATCTAATTTCTCTAAAGACGCATAGAGGATTAAAACCATATAGGGTAAATAACTGTAGGCCATGCCAATAAACACAGCCGGGGTACGATTGAGCAATTCTAAGGCCGGGAGTCCCACACTGGTTAGGATGGTGTTGAGGAGTCCTGTGGGGCGGAGAATGGTGATCCAAGCGTAGGTTCGCAGGAGGGAAGAAGTCCACAGGGGGAGGATAAACCCCAACAACAGCAGATTCCGCCAACGTGGGGGCGACATTTGAGCAATCCAGTAGGCCACGGGAAACCCAAGGAGGAGACAGAGGAGGGTGGAGCCGGAGGCGAAGAGGAGAGAACGTCCTAAAACCTTGAGATTAATCCCATCAAACACCCGGAAATAGTTATCCAGTCCACTGGGATTGACCACTTCTCCGGGGTGGATATTGGGAACTAGACTCAATTCCACAATAATGAGGGTGGGTAAGACAAGGAGTAATAACAGCCACAATCCGGGCGGCCCGAGGAGGATCGAAAGGCCTAACCAAGGTTGGGAGGGTTTTTCTAAGGGGGGTTGGGGATCAAGCATAATCAATCAATATAGCAATCCTTGAACAGGGTATCGGGAGTTGATAATTATTACCTATTACCCAATCTTGACAAGTTAAGGCTCAACGTTAGAAGTCAAGGGAACAGGGAACGGGAAGGAACAGGGGAGTCGGGAAAATCCGGTTGTGTCCAAAATTGAAGACTCTATAAAAAATACTGTTGTCCAATTTATTGGACGCTATATATGGGACTTGACAAAATGCACACAAGCTTAACTTGTTCAGGTTGCTTATTACCTCTCCCCTGCTCCCCCTCCCCCACTTAACCACTGGTGAGTTGAGTCCAGTAACGGTCATAGAGGGCGCTGATGGTTTCATCAATGGGGATTAAGCCCTCACAGTTGCCGATGGCGGGTTCTGGGGGGAATAAACAGACATTTTCGCGGATACGACGGGGGAGTTGCTTAAAGGCTTGTTCGTTAGGGGTGGCAAAACTGAGGCGATCGCAAATTTCGGCCGCAATATCCGGCTGTAACATGAAATTGATCCAAGCATAGGCCCCCGCCACATTAGGCGCCGTGCGGGGAATCACCAAGGTATCTCCCCAAAGGGATGAACCACTGAGGGGGAGAACATACTGCAAATCCTCGTTTTCCTGCATCACCTCATTGGCATCGGGAGCATAACACATGGCCACAAGGAGATCCCCCGTTAGGATTTGATTGCGCCAAGCATCAGAAGTAAAGGAAGCGATCGCAGGTTTTAAATCCCTTAGCTTCTGATACGCCGCCTCTAGGGCTTCAGGGTCAGTAGAATTGTAAGAATAACCCAGCGATCGCAACGTAGCCCCAATCACCTCCCGCACATCATTTAACAGCGTAATCCGCTTACGCAAATCCCCCTGATGTTCCCAGAGATAATCCCAATCTTGAGGCGGTTCCAACAGTTGAGTCCGATTATAAATCAACCCCGTTGTCCCCCAACTTAAGGGAATACTATAACGATTGTGGGGATCATAAACCGGATTCTGGAAACGGGGAAACAGCCGATCCAAACCCACAATTTGATCGTGATCCAATTCCCGCAGCAAGTCTAACTCCACCATCTTCTGCACCATATAATCCGAAGGGTAAATGATGCTATAATCCCCCCCGCCACTAGCCTGTAAGCGAGCTAACATCGCCTCATTAGAATCAAACACATCGGCCACCGCCCGGATGCCTGTTTCTTCCTGAAACCGTTGCAACAGGTCATCATCCGTATAGCCCGCCCAAGTGTAAATATAGAGTTCATCTGCCGAACCTTGGCGCGTTGCCGTAGGCTTTACACTAGCCAAAGTCCACCCACAACTGGAGAGCGTCGTTCCAGCCAGCAGGAGCGTAGAAGATTGGAAAAAACGGCGACGATTGAGAGACATGAACTATGGTGTATTAATTGAGAAAACCGCCCGAGTCGAGCCAATATCCTCTATTTTGCCTCATCCGACTCTACTACAACTCCGGAAACTCGTAGATAATCGTTCCTTTAATCGGATCATTATCAATATTCGCATATCCCTTCTTAACCATCTTCATTAACGCTTCCTCTACCTCCGCAAAATCTGCCCCCGTCTCTAACACCGCCTGGGTAACAGAGATTCTCCCCTGACGCTTTTGAGCCGCTTTCAGCAAACGAACCCTTAAATTATCCGACCCAGAAGTATCGACCATCGTCGGTGCAATCGTCGCCGTCGGCATCGGCACCCCATTGGGCAGCACCCCATACTTCATCCGCAACTTGAGATCGTACTCCTCCGCCATATTCGGAATTAAGAACAAATCCACAAACTGCCCCACCCCAAACAAACCGAATGTACAAAACCACAAAAGCCCCGAGCCGATTTTCCCGTTGTATAAACGGTGAATACCACCAATCCCCACAAAAATACTCGCCCACAGAGCGTAAGAGATTAGCAACCGCTCAGTTCGGGTAGTGTTACTATTCATAGAACCCAAAACCGTCATACTCACGTTGTCTTATTCCTATTCTAAAAGACCCGCCCTTTAACTACAGGCTGGCGGTACCAGAATCCATCTCCTCTGGGTTTTTGTTACATAACTTCATAAAATCGTTGTAACTCTTAACACAAACAGGCTTAACCCCCCCCATGCTCCTTGGTACACTGGAATGCAATCTAGAATCACAAAAGTCCCTATAACTTGGAGCGTCGTAACCCATGATTGGTTTCATCTGATTAGCTTCAGAGCAACACAAAATCAATAAAACACCTCCAAATAGAACATCTCAATACCACATCTCAATACAACATCTCAATACAACATCATGGTAAGTACCGTTCAGAAACCTGAATTTGACGAAATCCGTCCCGGTGTTAAGGTTCCCGCCAAGGAAACAATCCTCACCCCTCGTTTTTACACCACAGACTTTGACGAGATGGCCAAAATGGACATCTCCGTTAACGAGGACGAACTGCGGGCTATACTAGAAGAATTCCGCGCCGACTATAATCAAAAGCACTTTGTCCGAGATGAGGACTTTAATCAATCTTGGGAGCATATCGACGGTGAAACCCGTCGCTTGTTTATTGAATTCTTAGAGCGTTCTTGCACGGCTGAATTTTCCGGCTTCCTGCTCTACAAGGAACTGGCTCGTAAACTGAAAACCTCTAGCCCCTTGGTTGCCGAGTGTTTCCAACTCATGTCTCGGGATGAAGCCCGTCACGCTGGGTTCTTGAACAAGGCCATGTCGGATTTCAACCTCACCTTAGATTTAGGGTTTTTAACCAAGAGTCGTCAATATACCTTCTTTAAGCCCAAGTTTATTTTCTACGCCACCTATTTATCGGAAAAAATCGGTTACTGGCGTTATATCACCATTTACCGTCATCTAGAGCAACATCCTGAAAATCGGATTTATCCTATTTTCAAATTCTTTGAAAATTGGTGTCAAGATGAAAACCGTCATGGGGACTTCTTTGATGCCATCATGAAAGCACAGCCTCAATTCTTAAACGACTGGAAAGCGAAACTCTGGTGTCGTTTCTTCTTGTTGTCTGTGTTCGCTACCATGTACTTAAATGATGTCCAACGTTCGGGTTTCTATGCTTCTTTGGGCTTAGATGCGCGGGAATATGATAAATATGTCATTGACAAAACCAATGACACCGCCGGACGGGTTTTCCCCATCGTGTTAGATGTACATAATCCCAAATTCTATGAGTCTTTAGAGACTTGTGTGAGTAATAATGAGCAGTTGCGTCAGATTGAGGAGTCTAACGCTCCCGCTCCGATTAAGTTCCTGAAAAAACTGCCTCATTACTTAAGCAATGGGGTTCAGTTTGTGAAGTTGTATTTCATGAAACCCATTGATGTGACTTCTCTAGAAGGAACTGTTCTCTAATCAGTTTGTCTCTCATCTCCATCCCTTTGTGGGTGGAGTCGTTCAGTCCGAAAAGGACGAGTCTTTAAACCCAAGTTTTTGGGTAAGAACAAAACAGAATTAAAGGCCAGTAGAAGGAAAATCTACTGGCTTTTTTACTATTCCCAATTTCCTAATCACTAATCACGATTCCCCATTCCCTATTGCCTCAACTTTTTGGTTAATCTCCCGTAGGTAGGGTGAGCCGTTCTGCTTCTCGCCACAGTTGATAGAGAAAATGCTCTAGACCATCACTTAAATGGGCAATAAAGATCCCCTCTTCACTCTCTGGCTCTGAAACGACCCAAGTTCCTTGTAAACAGACTTCTCGGCACTCATTGTCACAGCGCGCTAGAGTGATGGTGTTGGCGTAGCCTTCTGTTGAAATCGCTAAACGTTCCAATTCACTCCACTGGGGCAAATTGGCGGGTAACAAAAAGGAGGCGGTGGAGGGTTCAATCATAATCGAAGTCGCGGAACGCAAGGCTAAGAGCATCCGTGCTGTCACCCAGTTTTCTAAGGAAACAGTCAACTGTTCTAAATAAAATCCGTTTTCCGTATAAGTTAGCTTTAACATCGATCGCGAGTTGCACTTGAAAGGGGATTGTTGGATGTGGAGAATTGATAATTGATAATTAATTGACTGGTTATAAATCACCCCTAACTGATTCGTGATTTCTCCAGAATTGGTTCGCAAAGAGTAGGGTAGGATTAGCGGGGGGTTTAGGCTGGGTGCGTAACTCCATTCCCGCTTGCTGGGGGGTGCGATCGCCTTTAAAACCATTACACCGCTCACAAGCAATTACTACGTTGTCCCAACTGTGTTTTCCGCCCTTTGACCGAGGAATAACGTGATCTAACGTCAGTTTCTTGTGACTCCCACAGTATTGGCAAGTCTGACGATCTCGGCGCAATACTTCTCGACGAGTCACCGGGGGGGTTTTCCAGACTCGTTCGGTATGCGTCACCGTTAGACGAATATGAACGGGAATCCATAACACCACATTCGGGGAACGAATTTCCCAACCTTCTTGGCTGTAAAAGTCCAGAGGTTCGGCTTTTTGGGTCACTAAGAGCAAGATTGCCCGTCGGAGATTAATCCGACTCAGGGGAAGGTAGTTTTGGGAAAAAACAACCACAGATTCTGTTAAAAGTTCAGTCACACTCACGGCTACACTCCTTTTTTAAGCCGTTATTTAGACAATTGAGAAGCGACACCTCAACACTAAAACCCCCGCTTCCTGTGGCAGGTGAAGCGGGGGATAAAGCCTGTTGAATCATTTCAGGTTATTGGGGTACAGGTTTAGACCTGTCCCGACCGCTTCTGGGTTTGGGTTTAAAATTAAAAAGTCCACTAGGGAGCGTGCCACTGGGGATAAACAGACTATGCCGCAGGGTGAGGGGATCATGGGATCTTGCGATCTCATCAAGGGGTAAATCATTGAGGACATCGAAAACCAGATCCCCAGCCGACCATCCCATCACTTGGGCTAAAAACCGCTCTTTGCTGGCCTGTAATCCCTCACTCAGGCCCCAATCTATGGTCGCATTCATCCCTAGCCCATTTGACCCTGACTCCATTGGGGGGTTCGGGGTTGTGGTGATGGTAATCGAGCGGGAATAAGCAGAATAGAGACGGTTCACAGGACTCCTCCTCGGAATCACAAGAGATGATCCAATTTATTAACAATCAAATTTATTAACCATGGCGTTCATTCAATCACAGGAGAGGATCACTGGATTTAAAACTAGGCCGGAAAATTTTGGTTAAGAGACGGCTCAAAACCTACCTTTTACATACTACACTTGTATTATGAAGATGTCCACTATTTGAGGAGAAAAATTTTCGTCATGCCTACCGCTACTAAAACTCGCAAGACAACCACAGAAATGGAAGTGACCAGTATTCGCTTAGAGAGGGAGTTAAAAGACAAGCTGAAAGCTATCTCGGGCAATATGGGCTATCAAGCTCTCATCCGGGATATTCTCTGGAACTATGTTCAGCAGAAATCCGGCACTTATCGACCGACTTTCTCCAGACAAGATATTCGAGCCACTTTTGAGGCGATCGCGCAAAAAGACGAGCGTTGTGTTCTTAGTGGTGAATTGATTCCCGAAAATAGCCCCATGTTCCTCGGTTTGACCACCAATGGCGATCTCATTCCCCTCAGTCCTCAGATGGTGGCCGCCTAGTTTCTAGCGGGGTGGATGGTGTAGACCGGGCTTGCTGAATAATTGGGCTAGGGAACGGGGAATAGCGAATAATTCTTGATTCCTCGTCTCCCGACACCTGACACCCATTGGCGCAGCGTGGGGAAATCAAAGACTCAATAAATCCCCAGTCTCGCTCCACCGCCACGCCTTAAAAGGACATGGCTAACTCTCGCTCGATGTTATTTTTGGTTTTTGCGCCCGTTGCTGTTTCCGTTCTCGAATCCGTTGCCTAATCGAGATCTCTTGTTGTTGTCGTTTATTGGCTAACACCCATGATAAAGTTGTGGACAGAACCACCAAACTAAAAAACATCGCTAGAAAAATCTCGCAAATCGCCACCGTGCGGGCTAAGAGGGAGGTGGGATGGATGTCTCCATAGCCCACGGTGGAGAAGGTGACAATGGAGAAATAAATCGCCAAAAAGCCATCCTGTAAGCCCGTGAAATGGGCTGGATGATGCCGCCATAAATCGGTGTAGAGACTCGCAAACCCTAATAAGATGCTAAGGAAGCAAATCCCCAGTAAAAACAAGACCATACTAAAACGGTTGAGGGAGGGGATAAACTGATATTCTTTGACGGTATAAGAGCCTTGTTTAATTTCGAGTTCATGATCTTTCCCGGCACCGCGAAAGATTTCTGTGATCAACAACAAGATTAAGATTAACCCTGTGGCCACTGTTGCGACTGAACAGATCACCCCCCAGAGAAAAGCGGGATGATCATTAAAAACGCCGTGAAAGATGTTAATGAGAGCATAGATTAGGAAAACAATCACGACTCCTGTCATCAGCTTACGCACGAAGATCACCCGGGGATAACGGGGATAAGTATCATCAGCAATCACCTCTAGGGATTCGTCCGTTGCAATAGCTAAATTTAACTTCTCGCCTAAACTTTGGGCGATCGCTTGAATTAACTCCTCCTGAGTCAAAGGCAGAGGAGGGGAAGGTGTTTGAGGTGTATTACTCATAGCTGAATTGGGGGAGTTGAAGCTCCCCACCCACAAGGGGATGGGGATGAAAACGCAACATTGCTGTAAACTACCCGACGAGTCGTGCTTTTCTCGTCCCGAGACGCGGCACGCAAAGCATAGCATTCCGCCAGAAAACGCCCACGACGCGGGCTTTTCGTAGCTCTTCAGTTATCGCACAAGACCATGATCACAGTCTAGCGGATAGGGCAATCAACCGCTCTAAAAGCCTGATACTACCGCCTCTCGTCGCGACTAAATTTTGGCCATTTAATCTATGGGGCTAGAGACGGGATTATGTCACAATAGGGGAACGTCGAGTATTGCAAATTGTAAAGTTATGGCTGCTGCCGTTGTTATAGAACATTTAAGGAAAAAATACGGAACTACAGAGGCCGTGAAAGATATCTCTTTTCGGGTGGAAAAGGGGGAAATTTTTGGGCTGTTGGGGCCGAATGGGGCGGGCAAAAGCACCACCATTCGCTGTTTATGCACCCTTGCCAAGCCCGACGAGGGGAAGATTGAAGTTTGTGGGGTTTCCGTGCGCGATCGCCCCAAGGAAGCCCGGAAATACTTTGGCTATGTCGCCCAAGAGGTCGCCTTAGACAAAATGTTAACTGGGCGAGAATTGTTAAAGTTGCAAGGCGCGCTGTACCATTTACCCAATGCTTTAGCCAAACAACGGATTGAACAATTACTCAATTTGTTGGGCTTACAAGACTATGCCGAGCAAAAAACCGGAACCTATTCTGGGGGATTGCGCAGACGGTTGGATCTCGCTTCGGGATTATTACATCAACCGCAACTTTTAGTCTTAGATGAACCCACCGTCGGGTTAGATATTGAAAGTCGTTTTGTGATGTGGGACTTTCTGCGTCAGTTACGGGAAGCGGGGACGACGGTTTTAATTACCAGTCATTATCTCGAAGAAATAGACGCTTTAGCCGATCGTTTAGCCATTATTGATCGGGGTTTAGTCTTAGCAGAGGGCAGTCCGTCTCAGTTAAAAGATCAAGTGGGAGGCGATCGCGTTACCCTACGCATTCGGGAGTTTACCCCACCCCAAGAAGCCCAACAAGCGAAACAACAATTACAGACCTTACCCTTTGTCGAAGAGGTGATTATTAATGAAGCCCAAGGCAACTCCTTAAATTTAGTCGTCCAACGGGATTGTAACCCCTTAACCCAAATTGAGCAGAACCTACAATCCATTGGCTTACCCACCTTTAGTTTAGCCCAATCTCGCCCCAGTTTAGATGATGTTTATTTAGCCGCTACAGGACGCACCTTAATGGATGCGGAGTTAGCGGCCGCGGGGACAAGAGACTTGAAAAAAGAGCAAAAACAAGCGATGAAAAGCTAAAAAAACTCAGTTTTGAACCATTATTTTTGAGGAATTTTTACCATGAGTCAATCCATTTTACCCACTGGTAACACCAGTTTAGCCCCCAATCCCGCCTTAGCCGAAATGACCACAGGGGAAAATGAACTGGCTAATTTTATACAAGAAACCCTTGCTTTAACACAACGGTTATTTATTCAACTCCAGCGTCGTCCTTCCACCTTAATAGCGGGGGTAATTCAGCCCTTAATGTGGTTAATTTTATTTGGGGCGTTGTTTTATAAAGCCCCTCAAGGACTCTTCGGATTTGAGGTAAATTATGGGCAGTTTCTTGCTCCCGGTGTGATTGTCTTCACCGCCTTTTCTGGGGCATTAAATGCCGGACTTCCGGTAATGTTTGACCGAGAATTTGGCTTTCTCAATCGTCTATTAGTGGCTCCCCTAACCACTCGTTATTCCATTGTGGCCGCTTCCACCTTGTACATTATCGCCTTGGCCTTTATCCAAACCGGGGTAATTGTCGGGGCGAGTGCCTTACTGGGTGCAGGTTTGCCGGGAATTGGGGGGTTAGGTGCGATCGCCGCCATTGTCTTTTTAATCGTCCTAGGTGTCACAGCCCTCAGTCTAGGTCTGGCCTTTGCCCTCCCCGGACATATTGAACTGATTGCCGTGATTTTTGTCACCAACTTACCCCTACTCTTTGCCAGCACGGCTTTAGCCCCCCTTTCTTTCATGGCCAACTGGTTAAAATGGATTGCTTGTTTTAACCCCTTAACCTATGCCATTGAACCCATTCGTTATCTGTATTTCAACAGTGATTGGGGGTTAAATAGTGTCGTCATGACAGCGCCTTGGGGAGAGATGAATTTCGCCCTTGTGTTAGCGGTGTTAGTCATCTTTGATGGGGTAGTTTTGGCGCTCATTCAGCCCTTATTGCGTCGGCGTTTTGCCTAATCCCGCGACCCATTTTTGGGGGTAGGGCGATGATCCCGTTACCTAAAATGTCGGCTTGTTCGTGAAACGTTGCGCAGCAAAGGCTCTCGGTTTTACCGATGAGATGAAAAGCCGACCAATGTTTGACCATAAAACTAAAAACCCATAGGATTGAATTGGTTTGAATTCCCAGAGTGTTGCAGTAAGCCTGAAATAGGGGTGGAGCTTGAACTCGAAAGTGTCGCACAAGGAGACAAATAGTGGGTAGCGAAAACCACGAAAAACATAGCTAGGGAAACTAACGTAAGCCCAAATCCAGAAAACTCAAGAATTAGATTGTTTTCAGTAATGTGGGGCGCACATTAACTCTAGGTAATTATCCTAGTACGCTCAGGGAGATAAAGCCCTCTGGGATTGTCTAAACTAGGCTTGCTAATTGGTTGGGCCGAACGGTTAGACGGTTTAGGTAATGCTCGCAAGAGATAGGCAATTGTAAGGCGTGTCGATGAACTGAGAATCCCTCGCTTTTAGCGATGGGAGCGTCAAAATCTTGTGGGGTTTCTGAGATTGTAACGGGCTGGATTCTCAGGTAATGGGGGGGAGTTCTGTGCGATCGCCAATTTTATCCGCCAACGCCTTAAAATCCCAATACACCCCAGTTACTGCCCGACTGTGAGCGCCGATTGCACCATCAGCTGGTTTCAGATGAAACATGGGTTTTCGCGCTTCTTGCGCCAGTGGCATTAAACTTTGATAATGTTTCAGCAATGCCAGACAATGATCATCCTTCCCCGGACTAACAGCCGCCTCTCCTTGCCCTTGAATCACCTTGCTTTGATACGTTTCTGGAATCCGCCCCATCCAGCGTTCAAAAGCCCTCACCGGACGGTCAAAACGGATAGCGTGTTGTAGAATCACATACCCAATAGGCTGCATTTTACCCGGTGGTAGCCGAAGGTCTGGGACAGAATTCCGCCCGAAACGATCTTTCCATTCTCCCCGCCAACGTTTCACCGTTGGCCCCAAATTTTTCAGACCTTGGAGGGAAAATAAATCTGGAGCAAGGGGAATTACAATATAATCCGCCGCAATCAAAGCAGCGCGATTAATTGCACCCAAGTTAGGGCCTAAATCCATTAAAACGAGATCCGCCTGATGTTGAATCGCTGATTGATTTAGCAATCTCCAGAAAGCAGAAATTACACGAAAAGCCCTTTCTTTCCCATCCAAACAATCGGGCCATTGCGACGATAATTCATCTTCAAACCCCGATAGGGTTAAATCTCCAACTAACAGATGTAAGTCTAGGTCAATTGTTTCTAATTCTGGCTGGGCAATATCCCCAATGCCTCTTAATAAAGGTTGAATGCAGCGAAAAATACTATTAGGCATTTGGGAATTTTCCCAAATTTGTTCTAGGCGATCTTCCTCTAAAAAAGCGGCCGTTAAATTCGCTTGAGGATCTAAATCTGCGGCGATAACTTTGCGGCCTAAGTCTCTATACATCCAAGCTAGATGATAGACCAAGGAAGTTTTACCCACTCCCCCTTTATTATTGAAAAAAGCAATAATAGGTGGGTTCATAATGAAGACCTCACAATAACTAAAGTATGGGCATCGTCTAAAATAAATTCTGGAGGGGGATTGCCATTTTTCGCTAATTCTTGACGAGCCGTTGGAATGCCAATGCCAAACCGTTGCACATAGCCTAAATTTTTCATTGCTTCTGCTAAATGAGGATTGCGATAATCTGTCACCCCTTGACCTAAGTTTTCTCGATTGACTTGACCAAATAATCCCCCGGGATTAGATATCTCAATTCTATCTTTAAACCAATACACTTTAATTGGAGCATTGGTTGCTTCATAGGAACGGTGTAGAATAGCGTTGCTAACCAATTGTCTTAATGCGGCAATAGGATAATCTGGTTTTTTAATTTCCACAGGTTCTGTGATCGGGTCAGAAGCAATGGAAATATTGACTTTTAAGGTTTGATCTATATTCCTTAGTAAACTCATCAAAGAACCTGTTATTTCCTGTTGGTCTTGAATAGGATCGGTTAAATCCATACCATCAAAACGAATAAATTGTAGGTAAAAACTCGGAATAAATTGCCTCGGATCTTTGCCAACAACCATCACTCCTAAGCGAGTTGGAGATAAACTAGGTTCTGGCGTAGCAAACCTTAAAGAGACTAATTGTTGTGTGATAGAACGCTGATTTTCTTCTAAAATATCCAAAGCGATCGCTACTTGTAAATAATCTTGGGTAAAAGTTTCTAGGTTTAAGTCCTCAAGAGAGGCAGAGACTAAGGGCTGTAAGTCAAAAGGTAAATCACGAAAGCGACGTTTTTCTGTGAGGCGGCGTTCTTCTTCCTGTGTTGCAATAGCTCGTCTGGGACCGACTCGAATCCAAGTCCGTCCCTCAAACCTTACAGGAGGAGCATCGGAGGGTTCTACAATAATAACGGCAAGGTCACAACCCTTGAGGTGATATTTTTTGACCTGTAAAACCGGAAAGGGTAGAATTTTACCTTCATTCCGAATACTAGAAAGGCTTAAAAGTAGGTCATCTGTAATCGGTAAGTTTGCACAAGTTCCATCATCATTGACTCCAATAAAAAGGATGCCCGGTTGATTAGAGTTAGGCAAATCATTGGCAAAGGCGCAAATAGCTTGTCTGATTTTTTTTCCATCAGCAATAGATGCTTTCCGCTCAACACGATCCGATTCTAAATCATTGAGCCATTTTTCTAACTCGTGAGCATCCATTATTTCTGTCCCATTGACTGAACCCGAGCTAAATTCTAGCAAATTAGGGGAATCGGGAGTTGGGAATTGGGAATCGGGAGTCCGGGAACTCTCCCCCCTCTCCCCCCCTGTTCCCTGTTCCCTGTTCCCTAAAATAAAAGAGTTTTAGCTATTCACTATTCCCCTGCTCCCCTGCTCCCCATTCCCCCTTCCCCAAACCCCACCCATAGAACTCCCGCACTGTCCCCCTTGTGGTCAGCGTTGAGAGAATGTCAGAATAGAAAGTTGTTGAGCAACTTTCCGTGAGCATTTCCTTGAGTTCTAATCATCTCGATCCCACGACTCTATTCCCCTTCCAACTGGACTCCTTTCAAAAAAAGGCGATCGCCGCCTTGGATGCCAATAAATCCGTTGTGGTCAGTGTACCAACCGGTTCCGGGAAAACCTTAGTCGGAGAATATGCCATCCATCGGGCCTTACACCGAGGGAAACGGGTCTTTTATACCACCCCCCTCAAAGCCTTATCAAATCAGAAATTTCGGGACTTTCGGGATCAATTTGGGGAACAGTCCGTAGGATTGTTAACCGGAGATGCTTCCTTTAACCGCAATGCCCCGGTTTTGGTCATGACCACGGAAATTTTCCGCAATATGCTCTACGGAACTCCTATCGGTCAGGTGGGAACCTCCCTAGAAGGGGTGGAAACCGTTGTGTTAGATGAATGTCACTACATGAACGATAGCCAACGGGGCACCGTCTGGGAAGAGTCGATTATTTATGCTCCCCCCGAAATTCAATTAGTCGCCCTCTCAGCCACCATTGCCAATGCAGATCAACTGGCGGAATGGATTTCTCAAGTCCATGGTAAAACCGAGTTAATTGAGTCTAATTTCCGCCCCGTCCCCTTAGAATTTTATTTCAGCAATCAACAAGCCCTCTGTCCCCTCTTAAATGAGTCCAAAACCCAGATCAACAGTCGGCTAAAAGGCAAAGGACGACGGAATCCGAAACAACGAGTCAGACGGGAAGATTGCCCTACGGTGGTGGATGTGGTGCGGCAACTCCATGCCCAGGACATGTTACCCGCTATTTACTTTATTTTTAGTCGTCGGGGTTGTGATCAAGCGATGCAGAGGGTTTATGACCTCACCCTCCCCCGAGTCAAACGCCAATCTGAGGAGGAAGACAGCCCCCTGATTCTCATTACCCCAGAGGAGGCCACCCTCCTCAACGAACGGATTGAAGCCTTTTTAAGTCTCAATCCTTCGGTACAGAGTGCGGTGGGACGACAAGGGGTACTAGAGGCACTGTATAAAGGTATTGCGTCCCACCATGCGGGCATTCTACCGGCTTGGAAAGCCTTGATTGAGGAATTGTTTCAAGAGGGGTTGGTTAAGGTGGTGTTTGCCACAGAAACCCTCGCGGCCGGGATTAATATGCCTGCACGGACTACGGTGATTTCGACCATCTCGAAACGCACCGATCACGGCCACCGTCTCCTAACCGCTTCAGAATTCCTGCAAATGGCCGGCCGGGCGGGTCGTCGGGGCATGGATGAAATGGGTCATGTGGTGACTGTCCAGACTCCTTTTGAGGGGAGCAAAGATGCGGCTAATTTAGCCTTGAAAACGCCGGATCCCTTGGTAAGTCGCTTTACCCCCACTTACGGCATGGTGTTAAACCTCCTACAAACCCATTCGGTGGATGAGGCGAAGGATTTGCTAGAGCGGAGTTTTGCCCAATATACAGCCACTTTGCGCTTGTTACCCGAACAACAGGCGATCGCAGAACTGACCACAGAATTGGCGAAACTGGATATAGAACTGGCTCCGGTGACAGACCAACTCCTGCAAGAATACGGCAAATTGAGCGAACGACTGCGGGAAGAACGGCGCTTACTCAAAACCCTACAACACCAAGCCGAAGAAATCCGCAGTAAGGAGATGGCGCGTCAACTGGATCATCTCGGCACGGGGAGCATTGTTTATATTAAGGGCAAATCGACCGATTCTCCACTCCCGGCTGTCCTCTACGCTCAAGCTCCGGGGCGAGGTCAAGCGCCCTATCTGATTTGTTTGGGTCGGGATAATCGTTGGTATGTGCTGTCGTACCATGATTTGATTCAGGTGGATGGTCGCTGTCTCTCTCTCTCGGCGTTAGATCCCCTGACTCCGCCCCCAGAATTGCCCATCAAACGGGGTCAACACCGCAAGGGGGACGAGGTGAGCGCGGCTGTGGGGGAACTCCTGCCAGACCACAGCCCAGAGGTGCCCGAAGCGCCGGAGGTGCTAGAACAAGCAGCCCGTCTGGAAGCGGTGCAGGAACAACTGAAAAATCATCCTCTGAATCAATGGGGGAAACCCAGTAAGTTAATCAAGCGCCATCAACACCGTTTAGATTTACGGGCGGCTTTGCGATCGCGCCAAGAAGCCTTTAAACAGCACCAAACCACCCACTGGCGAGAGTTTACCAATTTAGTGAAAGTCTTGCGAGAGTTTGACGCTTTAGAGCAGTACAAACCAACTCCCCTCGGACAAGCGGCGGCAGCCATTCGAGGGGATAACGAACTATGGTTAGGGTTGGTGTTGGTGTCTGGTTATTTGGACGATTTAGACCCCCACCATTTGGCGGCCTTGGCCTATGTATTAATCTCAGAACCCCCCCGTCCCGATAGTTGGTGTAATTATCTCCCCAACGCGCCCTATTTGCAGGTCATGGATCAGTTAATGCCCCTGCGCAAGCACTTAATTAAATGCCAACACCGTTATAATGTGGTGCTTCCGGTATGGTTGGAACAGGAAACGGCTTTGCTCAGTAGTGTGGTGGAACGCTGGGCGCTGGGCATTGATTGGGATGAACTGTGTGATAACACCAATTTTGATCAAGGGGATTTGGTGCGGATGTTGCGTCGCACGGTGGATTTTCTCTCCCAGATTCCCCATGTGCCGGGGGTGTCTGAGGGCTTACAAAAGAACGCCCGACGAGCGATTCAGTTAATGGAACGCTTCCCAGTACAGGAAATGGCGGGGTTGATGGAGGAATGAATCTCCGTTCTATAAAACCTACCCAAAGCTATACAATAATAGAAGAAGCTGACCAAAACCAGAGAGCATCTGTTTCTTCAGCACTCCAAAACCAAGTATCATCTTTGGTGTTTATTTCCTGATTCATCGTAGTCTCAGAATGACTTCTGAGAGGTTTGTCTACTCCACAGGCTGACACGGTGGAACTCACCGCCAAGTCTGAACGACTCGGAATAAATATCCGTTCAAACCATCGTTCAATATTCTTTGCCGCGTTCAAGTCTCTGTCTTCAGTGTGACCACATTCAGGACAAATGTAGACGCGGTTTTTTAGGGGCATTTTGTGACGATGATTTCCACAGTTAGAGCAAATCTGAGAGCTAGGAAACATCCTATCTACAAGAATTAGTTTGCTATCAAACTTTTCAGTTTTGTATTCTAACTGTCTACGGAACTCGTACATACCACAATCCGCAATCGCGCCCGCTAATTTATGATTCTTCAAAAATGCTTTAATTGATAAATCTTCTATCTTTATTTCGCTGTGGTTTTTAGCAAGATAGTTAGTCAATTTGTGAATAGCATCTTTCCGGATATTGCTGATACGAGCCTGTAATTTACTCAGTTTCTTTATGGCTTTAGCTCTATTCTTAGAACCTTTGACACGCTTGCTAAAACGACGTTGTGAACGCTTTAAACGCTTACTTAAACGTCGGTAAGCTTTAGGGTTAGAAAACGCTTTACCATTAGAACAGACAGCTAATTCTTTGATGCCAATGTCAACACCTACAGACGGTCTATCAATGGCGACATGAGGTTTTTCAATCTCATATTTGATAGCGATAAACCATCTGTCAGCTTGTCTTGAAATCACACAATTATGAACGGCTGTAACGGGTAATGGTTCAGCCAAACGTACCCAACCAATAGAAGGCAACTTGACACGTTTACCATCGTTTTGAATTTTAGGTGATGCTTTAGTGCCAGATTCTAAGTAGAAAGAATCGCGTTGACCTTTCTTTTTGAAACGTGGTTGTTTAGATGTCTTTTTGAAACATCTATCCCAAGCTACGCGGCAATCAGCCAAAGCTTTCTGAGGTACATTTTTATTAACTTCGTAATACCAATCGTGTTGTGATTTCACTTCAGCAACCAACTTTTTATGTAAATCGATTGCTGAAGGAACTTTGACATTTTTATCAGTTTTACGTTGCTCTAAAACATTCTGTATAGTTGCGTTTGCCCAATTGTAGGCATGACGCGCCACACCTGATGCTTTACGAAACAACGTTTCCTGTTTGTTATTTGGTATCAAAGCTGTCTTGAAACTGAGTAACACTGTTCGACCTCCAATGTTTTCTTGACTTCTCTAATATATACCCATATCTACCTACCTCCGAACAGTCTTTACAGAGACACCTAGCTCTTTAGCCGCATTCCCTATTGAAATAGTCATTTGAGAGTCTCCCATAACTTGATGCCAATCAGGACTACTCTCAATATATAGACGTTCCGTTAGTTTTGTCTAGTTATGGGTAGAAATTACCGAACAGTTTCTAACCCCTCTCCCCTGCTCCCTGCTCCCCGTTCCCTAGCCCAGTTATTCAGCAGACCCTATCTAGGAACGCCAGACCAAGATATCTAGGACAGAAACCACCACACTGGCTAGGGTGAGGAGCAAACAGGCGATCGCAATCCCTTCCCCCCATTTCCCCCAAGAATCCTCGGGATGGAATCCGGGGAGTTGGGTGAGGAGATATCCCCCCAGAAAGCCCCCTAAATGCCCCCAGTTGTCCACGTTGGGCATAATGACCCCAAAAACAAACAACACCACCGCATAGGACAGGGCTTTGCGTCGCAAGTTACGATTGCGCATTTTCTGACCATAGGATACCAGCGCCCCAAACAGCCCGAAAATGGCTCCAGAAGCCCCTACAGACAACTGCGCCCCGTGAAAGAGGGCGGGAGCATCCAAGAGATAAACCCCGGCTAAACTGCTTAAAAAGGCCCCTGTGATGGCCGCGCAGGTGTAGATCACCACCAAACGACTCGCCCCGTAAACCTGACCCACCCCAGCCCCCAAATCCCTCACCCACAACATATTGAAGACAATATGTAATAAACTGCCATGTAACCAAGCGGCACTTAAAACAGTCCACCAGCGCCCTAATTCAAAGACAGGAATCGCCCCGGTTGCCCCAAAGAGAACTAAAGCAAAGGTATTGGGGGCTAAAAAATTCATCATCCCTACCCCCCCAATGCTTGAACCACTGAGGATAAGGGTGGCAATGTAGAGGAGACTACAGCCCCAAATGGCGATCGCAATAAAACGCTGGTGAGTCAACCAACGCTCCGAAGTCCTAGGTTCATCGTGCCACAGAATACAGCCACAATGGGGACAAGCCGGCACGTCCGGATTAATCCATTGCTCACAAACCGGGCAACTCATAACCTCTGATTCTGGGAGGGATTCTTTCATGCAAAATGTTAGGGAAAACGGTTAACAGTCAGAGAACTTTTTCCGGGTCGGAACAGGAGTGTTAAGATCAGTAACGAATCTACAAGATAGTTTAACGAAACTTACGACCTCATGTCATCGACCGCTCACCCCTTACCCCCAACACTGGACAAAATTGTGCAACGTTTCAAGCGCCGCACAGACCCAAAACAACGTTATCAACAATTGCTCTGGTATGCCAACCGATTAGATCCGATGGCCGACCAAGATAAAACCCCAGAAAACAAGGTACATGGCTGCGTCTCTCAAGTGTTCATCACCGCCGATTTAGTGGATGGTAAAGTAATTTATCATGGGGACTCCGACGCTCAATTAGTGAAAGGGTTAGTCGCCTTACTCATTGAAGGACTCAATGAATTAACCCCCGAAGAAATCCTTGCTGTCACCCCAGACTTTATTGAAGAAACGGGATTACGAGTCAGTCTTACCCCATCCCGTGCCAATGGTTTTTACAATATTTTTCAAATGATGAAGAAAAAAGCATTAGGGTTTCAACTAGCCAGTCAACAAGCTTAATTCTCTTCGTCTTCTAGGGGGGTTTCCGAAATGACCCTAGAACAAGACCAATTACTCGGCAAGGCAGAAGGCCAACCTAAACGCAATGCTTCGGGACAAATGGTCATAACCGTTAATTGACAATCAATCAGTTGAAACCCGAATTTTTCCACCTGTTTGAGACTATGTTTCAAAATCGAATCATTGTTAAACTCGGTGGTTTTATTGCATTGAATACAAACCATATGATGGTGATGGTGAGGATAGGGTTGGTTGAGTTCATAATGCTTATGACCTTCTGCCAGTTCCAATTCTCGTAAAATCCCCATCCGTGCCATCAGTTTTACACTACGGTAGATCGTCGATAGACTAATGGTTTCCCCTCGTTGGTCGAGTAATGAATATAACTCCTCTGCGCTTAAATGGTTGCCTCGGGGCAAATTTTGGAAAACGTGGAGGATTTTTTCTCGTTGGGGAGTTAAGCGCCAGCCTCGGGAGTTTAATTCTGCTTTTAAGGTGGTGGCTGTGTAAGGAAGCATAGAATTCTCAGGAAAAACGACTTGTTGACAAGCATAGCCCTTTTTCAGGATAACTTGCAACAAGTCCCAATAATTGAGAATCTTTAGCAAATATCTGAGCGCGTGAACAGTAATGAGTAAATGGCTCATGCTGTTGACTGCCAAAACCGCAAGCGTTGTGTCTCTAGACCTTTCCCCGCTCTTCGGTCAATTACGACCCACAGTGGATATAGTAGATCAGGACAATCAGGAGAGAAACTGGTGAGCGAAAAGCAGGAAAAACCCACTAATGTGTGGGTCGAAATTGGCTCTATTGTAGGGACGAGCATTGTTTTAGCGTTAATTATCCGGACTTTTTTAGGGGATGTTCGCTATATTCCCTCAGAGTCGATGTTACCGACGCTGCAAGTGAATGATCGTCTCATTATTGACAAGGTGACGTTACGTTTCCGCACTCCCTACCGGGGGGAAATTATCGTGTTTTACCCTCCTGATACGGCACTGAAATGTGATCCGACGAAAACACTACCCATCCGAGATGCTTATATTAAACGGGTGATTGGTTTGCCGGGGGATAAAATCGAGGTAACGGGGGGACAGATTTTTGTCAATGGGCAAGCCTTAACGGAGAATTATATTAATGAACCGCCTAATTATGAGGGGACTTTCCCAACAGTGGCAGCAGATTCTTATTTAGTATTAGGAGATAATCGCAATAAAAGCTGTGATTCCTTTGTCTGGGGGGTTGTTCCGGCTGACAATATTATTGGGCGGGCGATGGTGCGCATTTGGCCGTTAAACCGTCTGGGGAGTAGGTTTGATTAATTGGGGGGGTAGAGAAATTGAGAATTCATCATTTGACACAGTGCTGATAGACGCTTAACCCAAGTCAGGTTGACAGATTAATAATTCTTGTTTCCTGTTGACCGTCGTCTGCGACACCGATCCGAACAGTATTTGACCTCATCCCAACAGTCCGCCCATTTTTTGCGCCAATTAAAAGGGCGATCGCACACTGGACAGATTTTGCTGGGGATGTCAGATTTTTTCCGTTGACGTGCCATTGTATCTAGGGTTGACTGAATAACACCAGACGCTAGCCCCCTGTTGAGAACTTTTAACCCACATCCTAGGGGGAATTCACGAATTCCCCCCACCACAACCGATTGTTACTGTTATTTCTCCATCAACTGCAACATTTCATAGGTTAAAACCATACTCTCTTCATAGAGCATATCTTTCCCCCAACGTTGCAATTGTTGACCCAATAACTGTTCCGTTTTTTGGTCAGAAAGAGAACTCACTTGATTAATCCGGCAAGACTGAGCGCCCCCTCCTGATTCCATACGCATACAGCCCGTAGTTTCCGAACATAACACCGTACAACAATCCGCCTCGCGGTTGGTAGAGTCCAGTTTTAAACTAATTAAATCCCCCGGAATATCCCCCCAATCCGCCGTAGGAATACCCGCCAACTCGACAGCAATTTGACGCTGTTCTTTCCCCACAAAACGAATACGACGGATATCATAATCCCCCCCTTCATACTCATAGGAAATCGGTTTCCACTGTAACCGACTGGCTAACCACCCTAAATATAATAAGGCTTGGGAAGGATTGCCCTTTTCATAGTCAATCACCACTTGATCCACTTCCCAAATTTGTAAACGACGTTCAGGGGGATCAAAAGCTTCCGCCGCTAACTCTTGCCAAGGGGCAATCCGCCGCCAATTTAAATCCGCAATGGGCAATCCTTGGGCAATTAACCCCCCGATACAATTTAAATCCTCTTCGGCATGGCTGAAACTACTGGAGTCCACAATAATAGTGTCGCAATTTTTCACCAAGCGCTGGAACAATCCATAGTCCGATTGGGGAGTTGCTTTCCACCAGATGAATTTCGGTAAGTCGGGGATCATGAGGGCGGAAATAATGCCCCCAATCCGTTCTAGGGCTTCTGCGGTGCCGCGTAGGTTGATATATTCACAACAAATTAAGGTGCTGCTACTGCGCTTTTGAATGGGGCAGTAGGCGGACACTTGGGCTTGTACCCCTTCATCAGCCCCGGTGGTGGGGCAAAGGGTGATGATGCGGCAAGGATTGGAGGAGGCGATCGCATCAGCCACCCCTGCCCCATCCAAATCCGGCGCATACTGCAACGCCGCCCGCAAATTATCCGGCGTTTGTTTATCCAACACCGTCAACTGTTCAAACTCCGCCTTAAGCCGTTTGATAAACGCCTCATCGGATTTACCCGTCACCTCAAAATCATAGACCTTTTGTGCCGCCTTAATCGCCGCCTCAGTGCGAGCACCCGAAATGCCATCAATCGGCCCCGTATAGAACCCTAACGCCGCCAACAACAATTGAGTACCATCAGGTTCATAAATCAGAAAACTAAAGGTTGTAGCGCGAGTGGCCGCTAAACCCTCTTCACCAGAACTATAGTTTTGCCAAATATCCCGTAAAGATGCCTCAATTTCATCAATCGAAACATCTTTAGGGGCTTGGAGAGAAACCAAAGGGGGGGAAGTTGGAACCATAATCAGGTAATAGGTAATGGGTAATAGGGAATAGACAATCTTGACAAGTTAAGCCCGTATTGTCCCCCCCTTCCAAAGGGGGGCTAGGGGGGGATAAATCCCCTGAACAGCGAGCTAGAGCAGATCAGACCTTACAACCTGCGCCAACGCCGTCCATCGCGATTAATCAAAAACTCAGCCTCCGTCGGTTGCCAAGTTCCAGCCTCATACTGAGGAATTGTAGCCGGATCAGCCGGAGCATCCCAAGCCGCCAACGCCGGAGTCACCACCCGCCAAGCCTCCTCTACCTCATCCCCCCGGGTAAACAGCGTTTGATCCCCTAACATACAATCCAACAACAAACGATTGTAAGCATCTGCCGTTTCCATACCAAAAGAACTCCCATAACTGAAGTCCATATCCACCGTCCGCGTCCGCAAATCCGGCCCCGGCATTTTCGCCTCAAAGCGTAAATTAATCCCCTCATTGGGTTGAATGCGCATAGCCAGAATATTAGGACTGGTTTGTTGGGCGGCCGACTGGAAAATCAGCAACGGCACCTCCTTAAACTGAATGGCAATTTCACTCACCTTTTTAGGTAAACGTTTCCCCGTGCGCAAATAAAACGGCACCCCTTTCCAGCGCCAGTTATCAATCATTAACTTCATCGCCACAAAGGTCGGGGTAGTCGTACCCGGTTTAACCCCCGGTTCTTCCCGATACCCCGGAATGGGTTTCCCCTTCATCCACCCGGCGGAATACTGCCCCCGAATGGCCGAACGATCTAGGTTTTGGGTATCAGCCAAGTGCATGGCCTGAAAGACTTTCACCTTTTCATTGCGGATACTGTCCGCATCAAGAGAATTGGGGGCATCCATGGCGGTGATAGCTAAAAGCTGCATGAGGTGGTTTTGTACCATATCCCGCAGTGCGCCAGAGGTTTCATAATAGCCCGCCCGGTCTTCTACCCCCACACTTTCGGCGACGGTGATTTGAATATGATCAACATAGTTCCGATTCCAAAGGGGTTCAAAAATGGCATTAGCAAAACGGAACACGAGGATATTTTGTACCGTTTCTTTGCCCAAATAGTGGTCAATCCGGTATACCTGATCTTCCCGGCAAACTTCCTGAACGACCCGATTTAGAGCCTTGGCACTGCCTAAATCCTTACCAAAGGGTTTTTCTATCACCACCCGGTTTTTAATGGGGTCTTTGAGCATTCCGGCGGCTCCAAGGTTTCTTAAACCGGGGACAAAGAAGTTAGGGGAAACAGCGAGGTAAAAAACACGGTTGCCCCGGGTGCCGCGTTTGCCGTCGAGTTCACCGAGGAGGGTGTTAAGTTTCTCGTAACTGGCGGCCTCGTCCATGTTGCCGGAACAGTAAAAGAGGCCTTGGGCGAAATCGTTCCAGACGGCCTCGCTACCAATGCCCCCGCCAAATTCTTCCACACCTTGGCGCATTTGTTCCCGGAAATAGTCGTCACTCCAATCTCGACGCGCTACCCCAACAATGGTGATTTCGGGGGGAAGGCGGCGTTCTTGTTTGAGTTGATAGAGGGCGGGAACTAATTTCCGTTGAGTCAGGTCGCCCGATGCCCCAAAGATAGTTAAAATCAGGGGTTCGGGGGTTCGTTCTTGTTGAAGTCCAACGCGCAGGGGGTTTTCTTGCAGGGTTATCATGGGCAGGAATTGGAAGAATTGAGAAGTAGTGATTACTGAAAAAGTCTGGGAGTCGGGAGAGGGGGAGAGAGGGAGAGGGGGAATCGTGAACAGCAAAAACTCCTACCGATTCACCTATTACCTATTCCCTATTCCCTTTCAGCAGGCCCCCATTAACTAGACGGTGGCGAGTTGTTTAACTTTGTCTTCGAGGGAAGCCATGAGGGAGTCGAAGGGTTTGATAAATTTATCAATGCCTTCTTCTAACAATTCGGCCATGACCGCATCTAGATTAATGTCCACGTCGGGATCTTGTAGTGTACTGATGTACTGTTTCGCCGTTTCGAGGTCAGACTCAATCCGATTCGCGGGATCACAGTGATCAGCACAAGCTTCTACGGTTTGGGGGGGAAGGGTGTTCACGGTGTCGGGGCCAATGAGTTCGTCTACATACATGACATCGCTGTATTCGGGGTTTTTGGTGCTGGTACTCGCCCAGAGGAGGCGTTGCACTTTGGCTCCTTTGGCGGCTAGGGTTTGCCACCGTTCGCCGCCGAAAATTTCTTTATAGTGTTGATAGGCAATTTTAGCGTTAGCAATGGCGATTTTGCCTTTGAGGGCAATGAGTTTGCTGGCTACGTCCTGACTGACTCCGGCTTTGATTTTGGTATCCAGACGGTCATCTATGTTGCTATCAATACGACTGAGGAAGAAGCTGGCAACGGAGGCGATGTTATGAATGGGTTGGCCTTGGGCTGCCCGTTTTTCGAGGCCTTTGATGTAAGCCCAAGCGGTGTCAATGTAACTCTGGACGGAAAAGAGTAGGGTGACGTTGACGTTGATTCCTTCTGCAATAACGGCTTCAACGGCGGGGAGACCTTCGGGGGTGCCAGGAATTTTAATCATGACGTTTTCCCGATTAATGGCTTGATAATACCGGATGGCTTCTTGGATGGTGCTGTCGGTGTCTTTGGCTAGGTTGGGGGGGACTTCAATGCTGACATAGCCATCAAGTCCTTGGGTGGCTTCGTAGACGGGCTTAAAGACATCACAGGCGTTGCGGATGTCGTCGAATACGAGGGACTCATAAATCTCTAGGGTGGACTGTCCGGCTTCAATTCCGGCGCGGATGGCTGTGTCATAGATTTTATTGCCTGCGATCGCCTTTTCAAAAATCGCTGGGTTAGACGTAATGCCATGAATGCCCCGAGTTTCAATTAAGCTGGCTAATTCCCCGGACTCAATTAAATCTCGACTTAGGTTATCAAGCCAAATACTTTGGCCGTATTGTTTTTCAATGTCTAAAATTGGGTTGGTTGTAGTCATAATCGACCTCCTTAGATGGGGAATTGATGATTGATAAGAGTTGGTTTATTGGGTTTCGCTGGCGCTGTGCGTAATCTACAAACTGGTTGCGGGGGGCGTTGGGTTTCGCTGCCGCTACACCCAACCTACGAACTACTACAAGCTACAAACTGGTTATTGATTGCGTTTAGCGTAGTCTTGAATGAAGGACTCGACTAACTGGACATCTTGGGGACTCCCAATAATTAAAGGGGTACGGTAATGAAGTTTATCGGGAACGACATCTAATAAACGATTAGTTCCTGTACTGGCTTTTCCTCCAGCTTGTTCAATCAAAAAAGCAAGGGGGGCAGACTCATAAAGTAGTCTTAACTTTCCCTCTGGTTTATTCAGCATTCCCGGATATAAAAACACACCACCTTGTAACAAAATCCGGTGAATATCTCCCACTAATGCGCCACTGTAACGGGCGGTGTAGCCTTCGTGACGGTGAACATAACGGATATAGTCTCGTAAGGATTCTTCCCACTGCCAGAAGTTCCCCTCATTCACACTATAAACCGGGCCATGTTCAGGGATCTTGATATTTTCTTCTGCTAAAATAAACTCGCCTAAACTGGGGTCTAAAATAAACGAATGCACCCCATCTCCCACCGAATAAACTAAAACCGTTGAAGGACCATAAAGAATATATCCGGCGGCAATTTGTTTATGTCCATCTTGCAATAAATCTACTGCTTCGCCGTCTAAATCTTCTCCCTCCTGTTGACGAATTGAAAAGATAGATCCCACGTTTAAATTAATATCAACATTGGACGAGCCATCAATAGGATCATAAAGCAACGTATAGCGTCCAATGGGGCAATTTTCGGGGATGTAATAGGGTTTGTCCATCTCTTCCGAGGCTAAACGACAAACCAGACCACTTTGTTTAAAAACAGAGATAAATACATCATTGGCGTAAACGTCCATTTTCTTTACAGACTCGCCTTGAACGTTCACTTCTCCGGTAAATCCTAATACCCCTGCCATTAATCCGGCACGACTCAAGCGCCTTGCAATGAGTTTCCCGGCGAGGGCGATTCGGTTCATAATCGCGCTAATATCCTGGGCTTCAGGAGACAATAGCGAGGGAGCATTAAGTGTTTTAACGGTTTGCTGTAAGACATGGCGGGATAAGGTGGTACAATCCCGATCTAATGCCTGCTCTGGGACAACTGATGGCGCTGTGGATGACGTTACAGCTTGCTCTGATGTTGTCATATTTTCCCCTCCAAGATGAGCAGTAATTCTCAAGGGGAAGTTGAGAAGATGGTCACTCCAGAATCCTGTCGATTGGCACGACAAAACTACTCCCCCTTTTTGATCCATGATAGGGAGATATGAGGGGAAAGGGGCTGAACTTTACATAGGTTTCAGATTTAGGGGGAATTTTGGGCAAATTCTGCCAAATTAAGTCAAAATACCTAGGGCTTGTTGGGAAAGTTGGGGAACAGGGAATAGGGGATAGGGAATAGGGATTAGGGATTAGGGATTAGGGATTAGGGAATAGGGATTAGGGAATAGGGATTAGGGATTAGGGAATAGGGAATAAGTCTTAATTCCCCCTCTCCCCCCCTCTCCCTCTCTCACTCTCTCCCCCTCTCTCCCCGACTCCCGACTCCCGACTCCCGACTCCCGACTCCCCCCCTTTTCCCCGTTCCCTAATCAATTTGAATAGGCTGGGGGCCGTTATTGTTGCCGTTGTTGTCATTGCCCCCGGAATTGGACAGATTGACGGCTCCTTGTTCTTTGAGCCAACTTTTGAGGGGATCTTCATTTAGATTGAGTTTAAAGACACCGGAAAAAAAGCCGCCCATAAAGGCAATGGGTTGTTGTAGAAGTTCTTTCCCTAGGGGCGTGAGTTCATCAAGAAACATAGCTACACTCCGCAAATGAAGATTCGTTAAGGATGGTTGTCCTTTGGGATCATAGCGTGTTTCTGGGGTGTGGGGGTGAGGTTTTGGTGTTTATCTGAGAAATTCATTACAATTTGTAAAGGTATCATTATCCCCAGAATTCCCATGAGTTTAGAACAAATTGCCACCCAACTGGAAAGCGAGAATTCCCGCGATCGCATGATTGCCCTAGCCTCTCTGCGGGACTTTTCCCCCTCGGAGGCTTTCCCCCTGATTAAAAAAGTCCTCAACGATGAAGTGCTGCAAATTCGCTCAATGGCCGTCTTTGCCTTGGGGATTAAACCCACGGAGGAGAGTTTTGAGATTTTAGTGAAACTGCTGGAAACGGATCCCGATTATGGCATTCGGGCAGATGCGGCCGGGGCATTAGGGTATTTAGAAGATCCTCGGGCTTTTGAACCGTTGGTGCGGGCGTTTTATGAGGATACAGAATGGTTAGTGCGTTTTAGTGCGGCCGTGTCTTTGGGCAACTTAAAAGACATCCGAGCGAAAGAGGCTCTAATCAGCGCGCTGAAAGGGGATGAGGTAGTTCTACATCAAGCGGCGATCGCCGCCCTCGGTGAAATTAAAGCCCTTGATGCCGTCCCAGAAATGCTCAACTTTGTCTCATCCCCCGATTGGTTAGTTCGTCAACGTTTAGCCGAAGCCCTCGGCCATCTGCCCTGTGAACAAAGCCTTTCGGCCCTAAGATACCTCGTCAAAGACAGCCACCCCCAAGTTCACCAAGCCGCCGCCCTTTCTTTGCAACGGCTCGAAACCGAATCATAATACAATGGGGATTAACAGCCCTGAGTTAGACTGTTTCAGCCTGACTCAGGAGGAGCAGTAACGGGGAGACAAAACCCCCGTTTATGGTCGATTGTCTCTATTGTGTTTTCCCCAGAACAGCGATTTTTTCATGGATATTAACGAATTTTTAGCACAATGCGCCGGGAAGTGGTTCTCCCAACGCACCAACTACCAATTAGTCGGAACAGAAGTAGACAATAGCAAATCCGATTTAACCGTAGAGATTTTGTCCCCTCAAGATCCCACCGTGGCGAGTTTGGGTGCCGCCGAACACCTCACCCCAGAGCAAATCTTAGGCGGCCTAAAAATGAGTTGGGATAATTCCGTAGACTGGGGAAAACCCAAACAAGTGGGCTTCAGCCTAATGGTTATGATACCCGATAGCAACAATCCGGCACAGGGTCAACTTATTCGCTCTGCTACCCCCCAACCCACCCATTACGGCCGTTATATCCTCGCGGAGGACACCCTGACGTTAATCATTGAAGAAGACTCTACCTATGCCGAGGAGCGGATTTGGTTTGCCAGTCCCAATTTACGCCTACGCACCAGTTTAGTGAAACAAGGGGAGACGTTTGTGCAAACGGGGTTTTACTCGGAAATTCGACGAATGGCACAGAACAGTGATCCTTGACAGACTTTCCTGCCTGAAGGCCGAAGATTCTCCAAACGTCGCTGTGCGTAGGTTTTTGGTTCAGCGACTCAACTTAAACTCAATTAGGATTCCTGTTGATCTTGTTCCCGACGCTTAACGACTAATAGGGTGATGTCGTCAAACACCTTATGAGAAGCAATAAACGTCTCTAAATCGTTAATAACGGCTTGATGAATCGTTGATGCGTCTTCGTGCCAGTGGAGGCGGATGATCTCACAGAAACGGTCTAAACCGTAAAAGTCGCCAACCTCATTTTCGGCTTCCGGGATGCCGTCGGTGTAGAGAACAATTCCATCCCCCGGTGCTAGGACTAGGGAAACTTGGGAGATAAAGGAACTAATATCATCCACTAAACCAATGGTCATCCCTAGGTTCATGGTGTCAATTACTTCTAAGTGACCATTGGCGCGCACGACTAAGACTAATTCATGTTGACCGCTAATACTTAATAACCCGTCTCTATAGTTGAGAACGGCTAAACTCAAGGTGCGGTCAACTCCCATCCGTTGGACATTTTTGTAAATGGTGGCATTGACGGTGTTGAGGAAACGGACGGGGTTTTGCTCGCCTAATTCCCGTAGGGTGCGGACAATGGTTTGTGCCATTAACATGACTAAACCACTTTCTAAACCATGTCCGGTGACATCTCCAATGCTAATGGTGATGATATCTTTTTCGACTAATACATCATAATAATCGCCCCCAACTTCATCGGCTGGGGTCATATATCCGGCAATTTCTAGGGGGGTAATGTTTTCTAATTCTTCCCGTTTGGGTAAAATCATCTGCTGGACTCGTCGAGCTACGTCCAATTCTGCACCCATGCGCAGGTTTTCGGCTTGCAAGCGTTCGTTAAGTTGGCTAATTTCGGCATTGGCGGCGGCGAGTTCGGCGGTGCGTTGGGCGACTTTCTCTTCTAGATTTTGATAGAGTTGGGCATTTTCTAAGGAAATGGCGGCTTGGGCGGTGAGGAGGTTTAATACCTCAATCCGGCGGGGGGTGAATACTTGGGCGGTGAGGTTGTTTTCTAGGTAGAGAATCCCAATAAAGCGGCCTTGGTTCAGGATGGGGGTACAGAAAAGGCTTTTGGGATGATGTTGGTTGAAATACAGATCCCCGATGAACGGATTATCCTGTTCACACTGATTGAGCAGAATGGCGCGGGCTGTGCGTTTGACTGAATTAATTAGGGTTTGGGGAATGATGTCTACTTGGTCGAGGGTGAGATGTATGAGGGAACAACTGTTTGGTTGGCAGTGGGCGACGACTTCCCATTGTCCGGATGTGTTGAGGACTAATACTCCCTGATCTGCCCCGGCATTTTCAAGGACAATGTGCATGAGTTTCCCGAGTAGGGTATCGAGTTCGATTTCTTCGGAGAGGGCTTGGGAGGCTTTGAGGGCGGAACCGAGGTCAAAGAGGGTGGTTGTTGTGGTGAGGGTGCTAAAACTCTGGGTGGAAACCCGGGGATTGGTGGCGGTGAGATCGGGTTTTTCGAGGATGGGGGCGAGGAGAGGGGAATAATTTTGTTCGAGTTGGTGGATTTTGGCCCGAGCGCCCCAGTGAGCATAGCAGTAGTAGGCTTTTTGGAGGTAGGCGCTGCCGATGATGTTTTTACCCCAGTCGAGGTAAAAGTGGGCGGCGCATTCGTAGGCTAGGGCTTGTTCGTGGATATATTGATGGTCTTGGGCTTGGGCGATCGCACGATCATAAAAATTCATGGCCTGTTCCCGTTGCCCCAAGACTTTCGCCCGTTCTGCGGCGATGAGATTGACTTTATGCTCAAAGTTTTGGGGGGCGTGGGCTGCCCATTGGCTCAGTTGGGCGTAATCTTGCTCAATTTGAACAAGGGCTTGGGCTTGTTGGTCTTTCTCTAAACTAGGGTAGAGGGCTAACTGGGCGAGGGCGCGGTAAAAGGGAATCTGGGTGATGGGCAATAACCCCCCGCCTGCGAGTTGGTACTGGCTGGCGGTGGTGGCATGGTTCAGGGCGGCTGGATAGTCTTGGAAAATGTAGGCGAGGATGGTTTTGGCGGTCCAGAAGAAGAATAAGGCGCTGAAGGCGTTGGCGGCTTGGAGGGCGGGGATTTGTTGGGATTCTTGGAATTGTTGGCCTTCGAGTTGGGTGGGATTTTCGCTTTGACCGAGTAAATTTTCTACAAATTGCCCCCACAATTGGGCGATATTGTGTTGAATGGTTTGGTGGAGGCTGCCTGTGAGTTCGATGTAGTATTCTTGTTTCTGCTGGACAAGGGGCAGGGACTCGCCCATGAGACAGAGGTTATCACAGTAATTAATGGCGGAATAGCAGGCAAATTCGAGATCCCCGGTTTCTAGACCTGTGAGGACGTTTTGGGCGAGGGCTTCGACGCGATCGCGCACTAATTCTTTCCAGTTGCGAATGAAGGCGTAGAACAGTTGATTAACTTTACAGGTGAATTCTACATCTTGATACTGATCGAGGGTATGAAGGGCTAATTCCCCGAAACGATAGCCTAACTCAATATCGGTCATAGCGGCACAGAGCAACATCCCATAGAGGGCGTAGGCAAAAGCCCCGAGGCTTGAGTTGCCGTGGGTGACGGAGAGGTTGAGCAGGGTGAAAATGACTGGGGGCAGGAGAGCCGGATTAGCAATAAAGGCGGGAGCCCAGAGTTTACTTAAAATCCGTAGGGCAGCGAGAATCCGGGGATCGGTGAGAGGGGGCAAATCATAGAGGGCTTCTACCTCAATGTGAGGCAGGGGAGCATCACTCAGGGGAATTTCCAGTAAGTTTAAGACCTCTAACCCCACATCTAAGGCGGCTTGACATTGGTTTTGGGCGACGTAACACTGAATCCGAATTTCGTAGACTTTGACCCCATCCAAAACGGTTTTACTGTGGGTCAAGACTGTCTGAATCTCTTCCTCGGCACGAGTGAAGTCACCGTTTAAGTAGTTGACCTCGGCCAGTAAGCTATGTAAGGGCAAGAGGCGATCATAGTGCTGTTGCCAAGCCTGGGCGGTACTGAGCAGGGCAATCCCTTGCTGGAGATAGGTTCGCGCTGCACTGTAGGCGGCGGAAGCCTTGGCTTTCTCGGCGGCTTTTTGGTTTAATTGGACTACTAATTCCCGTTCTACATCACCGTCAAGGAGGGCAATTCCCAGATTGAACTGATTGACAATTTGAAAGAGAGTCTCGTCAGGTTCTGGGGCATGGTGGAGCAAAAGGCGAGCAATAGTTAAATGGGTGAGTTGTTGCTCAACTGGGGAAATTAACGTATAGGCCGCTTGTTGAACGCGATCATGTAAAAAGCGGTAGGTGACGGTTTCCCCTTGCCAAGATTCTCCCCGGTGGGGATTGCCCTGAAGGAATTTATAGGTTTCACTCTCCGGCACAATAAACCCTTCTTGTAAGGCTTCCCAGAGGTCTGTGGCGACGGTTTCCATGTCCTGTTCATCCACCACCGCTAAAGTTTTTAAATCAAACGGGTTGCCCATACAGGCCGCCAGTTTCAGGATTTTTTGGGTTGGGGGGGATAACTTGCGCAACCGTTCCACTAAAAAGCCTACTATGTCGTCGTTGAGGGCGAGGGTGCGCACGGTGTTCAAATCACATTCCCAGTGACCACAATTGAGATTAAAGGTGATTAAATCGTCGTCATAGAGGCTTTTCAGGAATTGGGTGGCAAAGAAGGGATTCCCTTGGGTCTTTTGATGGAGTAATTGGGAGAGGGGGGTGGCGAGTTCTGAGGAACAGAGGAGGGTGTCAGCGACCAGATGGTTGAGATCCTCGACCGTGAGGGGGGTGAGGGTAAGGGTGGTTAAGGGGGTGCCTTGTTCGGCAATCTCCCTTAAAGTGAGGAGGAGGGGATGGGAGGGAGAGACTTCATTATCCCGATAGGAGCCGAGGATTAATAAATATCCTCCTTCTGATTCACTCATTAAGCGGTGCAAAAGGTTTAATGAGGCAGCATCGGCCCACTGGAGATCATCAAGGAAGATGACGAGGGGATGCTGGGGGGTGGTGAAGACTTGCACAAAGTTCTGGAACAGAAGATTAAAACGATTTTGGGCGGCATTGCCTGAGAGTTCGGGGACGGGGGGTTGAGGGCCGATGATTTGTGCTAATTCTGGGATGACTTCAATGATCACCTGGGCGCTCTCTCCCAAGGCCATGAGGATCTTATTTTTCCAGTTGGTTAACTGAAGGTCGGGTTCTCCAAGGAGTTGTTCCATCAGGTCGCGGAAGGCTTGGACAAAGGCAAATAAGGGAATGTTGCGATTGAATTGATCGAATTTGCCTTTAATAAAATACCCCCGTTGTTTGACGATGGGTTTGTGGACTTCGTTGATGACGGTGGTTTTCCCAATGCCGGAAAACCCAGCCACTAGAACCATTTCCGCCCGTTTATGTTCTTGGTGGGGGTCAGCAACACGCTGGAAAATCTCCCAGAGGGTTTGCACTTCGGCCTGTCGTCCATAGAGGATTTCTGGGATGGAAAAGCGATCGCACTGATCCCGTTCTCCCAGCGTAAAGGGTTCAATTTCCCCGGTGGTTTGTAAGGCTTCTAAACAGCGTTCGAGGTCGTATCGTAACCCCCAGGCGCTCTGATAGCGGTTTTCGGCATTTTTGGCCATCAGTTTTAAGACAATGGCCTGTAAGACGGTGGGAATTTTCTCTTCGTCAATGTCTTGGGGAAAGCGCACTTCTTGGGCAAGGTGACAATGGACTAACTCCATTGGATCATCGCTGTTAAAGGGCAATTCTCCAGTCAACAGTTCAAAAAATGTCACCCCCAAGGAGTAAAAATCGGTGCGGTAGTCAATGCCTCGGTTCATGCGTCCGGTTTGTTCGGGGGAAATATAAGCTAGGGTGCCTTCGAGAACGTTGGGGTTCATGAGGTGTTGTTGTTCTTTGGGCAGTAAGCTGGAAATACTAAAATCAATCAGCTTAATTTCCCCAGTGGCTGGGTGGATGAGAATATTGGCGGGTTTTATATCTTTGTGGATGATACGCTGTTGAATCAGGTATCCGAGGGCTTCGGTGAGTTGGATGGCGAGGGAGAGAAAGGCCTCTAGGGAACGGGGAGAACCGGGCCAATAGTCGGATAAGGCGATCGCACCCTCATCCGGCATCACCAAAGCATAACTATTCCCCCGAGTTTCCAGCGCCAGAGGTTGAACAATGCGGGGATGTTCCAATTGACTGGAAATGGTGTATTGATAGCGAAATTGAACTAACTCCTGAAAATCCGGGTGAGGATTGCGCAGAATCTTGATAATAACGGGTTGTTGTTCTGGTTTCCGAATGGCACGATAGACCAGAGTACGATTTCCAGCATAAAGTTGATTGAGTTCCTCATAACCAGCGAGTTGGAGCATAGTCATCTGTGTGAGCCATTCAGAAAATTAGAGAATATAATCATTCTACTCGTGACCTCAACCAAATCCTGATTCTCTTGAGCCAACACTATGACCCATTCTGCTCCCTACCCCCGTGATCTGATCGGCTATGGCCGCACCCCTCCCCATGCCCAATGGCCCGGAGATGCCCGGATTGCGGTTCAATTTGTCATTAACTATGAGGAAGGGGGGGAGAATTGCATCCTACATGGAGATCCTGCATCAGAGGCCTTTTTGTCTGAGTCTATCGGAGCAGCGCCCTTGTTGGGGGTGCGCAATATGAACATGGAATCCATGTTTGAATATGGCAGCAGAGCCGGGTTTTGGCGACTCTATCGCCTGTTTACCGGGCGGGGTGTACCTGTGACCGTTTATGGGGTAGCAATGGCCTTAGAGCGCAATCCTGAAGCGGTTGCCGCGATGTTAGAGGCGGATTGGGAAATTGCCTCCCATGGCTACCGTTGGATTGAGTATCAGTATTTTGGCGAGGAACAGGAACGGGAACATATTCATTATGCGATCGCTATTCACACTAAAATGACCGGAAACCGTCCTCTGGGGTGGTACACAGGGCGCATTAGTCCCAATACTCGCCGCTTAGTGGTAGAAGCCGGGGGGTTTCTCTACGACTCGGATAGTTATGCCGATGATCTCCCCTATTGGGTTTTAGACTATGGTCAACCCCATTTAGTCATTCCCTACACGCTGGATAACAATGATATGCGCTTCGCCAGTTATCAGGGGTTTAACAGTGGAGATCAGTTTTTTAGTTACTTGCGGGATGCCTTTGATACCTTATACGAAGAGGGGGCAACTCAACCTAAAATGATGAGTATTGGGCTACACTGCCGTTTAGTTGGACGACCGGGACGCACAGCCGCACTGGCTCGGTTTTTGGACTATATTCAACAACGGGAGCAAGTTTGGCTCTGTCGTCGAATTGATATTGCTCACCATTGGCACAAGGTTCATTATCCTTCCCATTGACAATCCCGAGCGGACTCCATTGGGAGAAGCCGACCGTAAAACCGACTCAAGCGTGGTGAAGTGTCAAGGTTTCAGCCTTGATGGATAAGGTTGGTGAGGTTTATCTAGCGGAAATCCGATCCGACCTTCTAGGAAAGACCCAGAGAAGGGTAAAATGGATGGCGGACTATTCTTGGGTTGTCGATAAAACCTCATGATTTCGAGCAATGATTTCCGAACTGGTGTAACAATTGAGCTAGATGGCTCGGTGTGGCGTGTTGTGGAGTTTCTCCATGTGAAGCCGGGGAAAGGTTCTGCTTTTGTTCGCACGAAGTTGAAAAATGCCCAGACGGGTAGCGTTGTAGAACGGACGTTCCGAGCCGGGGAGACGGTTCCTCAAGCCACACTGGAAAAACGCACCATGCAGCATACCTACAAGGATGGGGAGCAGTTGGTGTTTATGGACATGGAAAGCTTTGAGGAAGCGCGTTTAAGTCCTGAACAGGTGGGCGATCGCGTAAAATACCTCACCGAAGGAATGGAGGTCAATGTGGTGAGTTGGAATACTCAGGTGATTGAGGTCGAACTCCCCAACTCCGTGGTTTTAGAAGTAACGGATACAGATCCTGGTGTGAAAGGAGATACGGCTACCGGAGGCACAAAACCCGCTATTGTGGAAACGGGCGCCCAGGTGATGGTGCCGTTGTTTATCTCCATTGGTGAAAAAATTAAAATTGATACCCGCAATGATAGTTATTTGGGACGAGATAACTAAAGAAAAATGTTAGAATCTAGTTCTCCCATCCTGACGCTGGGCGGTAGTCTGGCTTAAACGGCGGGTTGTCCCCTTGCTAGATTAATTCTGAGTCATGGGGAGGGGAACAGGCTTCCCGTTGCCAAGGACATCTGAAACGGAGGTCACTTCAGCCAAGCAACGAGGGTAAGGTAACAATCTAATTCGGTGGATTCCTCCTGAGTGAATGGGCTGGGCTGCTTAAACCGATTGATAACGCTAGAGTAGGAAAAAGACTTGTGCCTATTGATTTTCAGCAAGTCCGCGAGTTGCTAGCTGCGATCGCGAATACTGACATTGTTGAGTTACAACTAAAAGATGACGACTTTGAATTAACCGTGCGTAAGGGCGGCATGGCTATGCCTGCCGTTGCCTCGGATGGGGTACAGATGGCGACGATGCCCTCTCCCCCAGTAGTTATTCAGGCGGCATCTTCCACCCCACCCCCAGTAGAAAGTTCTCCCCCCCCAACAATTGACCCGAAATGGGTTGAAATTACCTCCCCTATGGTGGGAACCTTCTACCGTGCGCCTGCCCCCGATGAACCACCTTTTGTGGATATAGGAGAAGCGGTACGAGTCGGTCAGACGGTTTGTATTATTGAAGCCATGAAACTCATGAATGAAATTGAATCCGAAGTGGCGGGTCAGGTCGTTGAGGTTTTGGTGGCGAATGGGGAATCTGTGGAGTATGGTCAAGTCTTGATGCGTGTTAATCCAAATTAACTTGCTAACACTATTGTTATTTAACGACAAAGACTGCTATGATGTGGGGATCACCTAATGTAGCTTACTTGTATGCAATCAGTTAAGCCGATCCCTCAAGAGGTTGTTCAGCAGTTGTCAGAATACTTTGGTATTTTGAGCGAGCCGATGCGTCTGCGGATATTAAGTCTTCTGCGGGAAGAAGAAAAATGTGTACAGGAACTGGTTGAAGCAACTCAAACCAGTCAGGCCAATGTCTCGAAACACCTCAAAGTGATGTTGCAAGCAGGGATCTTAACACGGCGGACAGAAGGGACTTCTGCCTACTACCGTGTTGACGATCCCTTGAGTTTTGAGTTGTGTAATTTGGTTTGTAACCGACTGGCTGCTCGTATTGAACAGCAAGCGCGCCATTTTCGGGATTTTACCGGAAAAAGCACGGTAGCATGAAATATCTCATCTTTTCAGTGGAAGATGAAATAGGACTTGCCAAATTCATAAAGATTGCCGGGAAAACCCCATCCCCTTGTGGGTGGGGCTGTTGGTCCGTTGTTGCCCGTCATGGTTTTTGCCCGTTATCGAGAATGTCGGGGTGAAGACCCTCGGTGCCTACGAAAACTTATTGGATAGGTCCTGTCAAGTTAAGGAAACTCGGTGAACCAAGAATCCCTCGCTTTTAGCGACGGGAGTGTCAAAGAGGGAAGTCTTGAGCGTAGCCCTCACGGGTGAGGGGTTGGTCTAAGATCAGTCCTTCTCCTCCGAGTACCTCTAAAGGTTGCCCTTCAATTTCCAGCCATACTTTGCCGTCGGGATTGAGACTGGTTGCAGTATAGAGAATTTGGGCAACTCGCCCACTCATGGAGGCGGTTCCCCCTCCAAAGGTAAAGTCTTCGGACAGATTTACATGGATGCCATCCCCCTCTAGACGCACTCCTCGGAGTTCTGTTCCTTCGGGGATCGTTGTACCGTAGCTGTCATCCGGGGGACCGTCTAGAAGTTGCTGGATAGCATTTTCTAAGGAGTCTTCGAGGGTGCCAGTTTTCTCTAATAAGGTGGCTGGGGTGGCGACTAATTCAATGTTCTCATCTAGCCAGTAGAGTTGGATGGCGGTTTCTTGAATCACATCGGGGGAGAGGGGTTGTTGTGCTGTTCCCGTGGGAGCTTCACTAGGAGTTTCAACGGTGGGTTGAGGGCTGTTTAATTGATTCCAAGCCCAAAAGCCTGTTCCACCTCCTAGGAGAATTGCGATCGCAGAGGCTCCAGCGATAAGGGGATTAACTAGCGATTTTTTAGGGGTTTGGGGCGTGTTCGGGTCGTCCATAATCTCTCTCAATTTGTTCTACTAATAGAATAATGACCGTAGAGCGCAAGATGCTTGTTCCACTCTACAAGCCTTTGATTGTAGATTCCGTGTAACAAGGGAACGGGGGGAGCAGGGGGGAGGTAATGGGGAATAGGCAATCTTGACAAGTTAAGGCCCAACGTTAGAAGTCAAGGCATTGGGAGTCAGGAGTTGGGAAAACGCGGTTGTGTCCAAAATGATTGTTTTAAAACTTAAATTTCATCGGGGTTAATCCCGTTTTCCATTTTTCCCGTTCCCTTATTCAGTAAACCCTAACTCGAAAACTGCTGGGCGTAAAACTGGGCATAACGGCCATTGTGTTGTAACAACTCTTGATGGGTGCCGGATTCGATGATTTGCCCTGCTTCTAGGACAAAAAGGCGATTGGCTTGGCGGACGGTGGCGAGACGGTGGGCAATGACGAAAACGGTGCGATCGCGCAATAATCGTTCGAGGGCTTCCTGTACTAAGGCCTCAGATTCCGAATCCAGCGCCGAGGTAGCCTCATCTAAAATCAAGATACGAGGATTGAGTAACACCGCCCGAGCAATGGCAATCCGTTGTCGTTGCCCCCCTGACAGGTTCACCCCCCGCTCTCCGACATAGGTATAATACCCTTGGGAGAATTGAGCGATGAATTGATGAGCATTGGCAATTCTGGCCGCTTTTTCAATGGCGGTAAGGTCAAAATTTCGTTGACCAAAGGCAATATTTTCCGCAATAGTGCCAGAAAATAACATCGTATCTTGAGGGACAATGCCAATTTGTTGGCGTAAACTTTTTAGTTCTACTTCCTCAATATTTAGCCCATCAATTCGGATTTTGCCTTGGTCAGGATCATAAAACCGGGGGAGTAAATTAACTAACGTGGTTTTCCCTGCCCCAGAATGTCCCACTAACGCAATCATTTCCCCCGGTTCTACCTCAAAGCTGAGGTTTTTTAACACAGGTTGCTCGGGATTATAGCCAAAACTCACATTCTCGTAGGTGACACGCCCGGTAATGGGGGGAAGTGCGATCGCCTTTTGGGCTTCCCGAATATTAGGCGCGAGTTGCACCAGTTCAAACACCCGATCCACCGAAGCCTGAGCTTGTTTGAATGTATTGTAATTATTGGTGGTAATATTAATCGGATCCACCAACATTAAAGCCGCCGCCAAAAACCCCACAAATTGACTGGCCGTTAAGTTAGCTTGGGAGATTTGCCATCCCCCCAAAAAGAACACCAATAAGATACTGGTGGCATATAAAAACCCCACCAAAACCATTTGAAAAACCTTGATTTTCTCCACCCCTAAACGGGCTTTACGGTTTTCCTCCGCTTCTTGGGTAAAACGGCGCAGGGCGTAGTCTTCGGCGGCGAAGGCTTGAATGAGACGAATCCCCGAGAGAAACTCAATTAACAGCGCCGAAAGGTCAGAAATGCGGTTTTGACTGCGCCGAGAGAAGTCTAAGAGACGTTCCCCAAACATTGTCACCAATAAGGCCATCAGAGGGGCAATAAGAAAGGCCGCTAGGGTGAGTTGCCAGTTCATGTAAATCATATAGACCAACACAACAATCAGTTGTAAGACACAAGGCACAAACTGATGGAAGAGTTGGTTAATGGCCTCCCCGATGCGGTCTGTATCTTCGGTGAGACGATAGGACAAGTCCCCGGTTTTGGTGGTTTCAAAATAGTTTAAGCCCAGACGTTGTAAGTGGGCGTAAACATCACAGCGCAGTTGATGGGCGACTTGTAGGGAGGCCTCAGCAATCCAGACATCTTGGCCATAGAGGGAGAGACTGCGGACTAAAAACACCAGAATCCCTAGTCCGGCAATTTGTCCGGTAATTTCTAACTGACCGCGACCTACGGAGTCGGCAATCAATTCAGCCAGTTTAATCAAAATCGGCCAACTAGCTGTAAACACGAGGGTACAGACCATCGCTAACCCGATGATGGGGGTTTGGGGTCGGAGGTAGGGCAAGAGTAGCCAATAATTGGATGTTTTTTTCAAGTTGCTTGCGATCGCCAATAAAGTGCAAAACTAGGAAGGGTTTACTGAACAAGTCCGGGAGTTGGGAGTCGGGGAGCAGGAGAGCAGGGGAGATGTCTATTACCTATTCCCCGTTCCCTGTTCCCTAATTCTGAGGGACAAGGGTTTGCGTTGACATGGCGTGATGGGCATTAGGCCCGGCATCCAAGGGGAAAAAGGGTTGATGAAGACTAATTAATTGGGCGAGAGTCTTTTTCAACTGAGTTCGTGGCACAATAGCATCAACAAAGCCATGCTGGAGCAAATATTCTGAGGTTTGGAAATCGTCCGGTAGTTTTTCCCGCAGAGTTTGTTCAATCACCCGCCGCCCCGCAAAGCCGATGGTTGCCTTGGGTTCCGCCAAAATCAAGTCCCCTAACATGGCAAAACTGGCTGTTACGCCCCCCGTCGTGGGATGGGTTAACACAGGGATATAGAGTAAATGGGCTTGACGGTGGAGATCTAAAGCCCCGGAAATCTTGGCCATCTGCATTAAACTTAACATCCCCTCCTGCATTCGCGCTCCGCCGGATGCACAAATGATGATAACTGTCAAGCCCTCTTGGGTACCATATTCAATTAACCGACAGAGTTTTTCTCCCACGACCGAGCCCATACTACCGCCCATAAAGCGGAAGTCCATCACGCCGAGGGCGACAGGTAAACCATCGAGGAGGCCGGTTCCGGTTTGTACCGCATCTTTGAGTCCGGTTTTAGCTTGGGTTTCTTGAATACGGTCTTTGTAGAATTTGCGATCGCGGAAATTCAGGGGATCAAGGGGTTCTAACTCCTCATTGAGGGGTTTCCAAGTTTTGGGATCAATCAGTTGACGAATCCGTTCATTGCTATCCACCCGCATATGATGACCACAGTCTGCACAGACCATCATATTGGCTTGCAGATCCTTGGTATAGGCTAAAACCCCGCATTCTGGGCATTTCGTCCAAAGACCATCCGCGATTTCTCGTTCCGCTTGACCTTGTTGGGTGGTTTGTTCTGATTTTTGCCGATTGGCAAACCAATCAAATAACGACATATAGTTTTTTAAGGGTTTAGGTTTTTGTGTAATAAGAGCAGTGAACTACCCCACCCTGCCATTGGCGAGGATGTGGCTTCCTGATTCAACGGGAATAGCATCTAGCAAAACCGAAGTTTTACCAGGTTGTCTTACGTTCCCTCCCCAGGCAGTATCGCTGGTTCCCAACGACAATATCCGCAAGGCTTCATTTTTAATGTTTTGCGCTGCATTGAGATCACGGTCGTGGTGAGTCCCACAATGTTGACATTCCCATTGCCGAACTTCTAACGGTAAACTATCCACTCGATTAAGGCAAACGTGACAAATTTTAGAAGACGCAAAAAAGCGGTCAACTTCAATATAAGTTTTCCCCTCCCACTCGGCTTTGTATTTCAGCATTGTGGTAAACATCCCCCAACCCACATCACTAATTGCCTTGGCAAGTTTAGGGTTTTGTCCCATCCCTTTAACGTTCAGATTCTCTACAGCAATCACTTGGTTTTCGTTAACTATCTTGCGGGATAGTTTGTGTAGAAAGTCCTCACGACATCGGGCTATCTTACTATGAACTTTGGCGACTTTTTGTTTAGCCTTAGCTCGATTTTGACTTCCCTTTTGTTTACGGGATAGCTTTTGTTGCTTACGCTTTAGGTTGTTCTGATGCTTGGCAAAATGGCGAGGGTTGTCGTACTTAGAGCCATCGCTAGTAATCGCAAAATGGGTTAGACCAACATCAATCCCAATGGCTTTACCTCCGACTGATGGGGTAATGGTATCTTTCCCGTCATTCACCCACACCGAAGCATAGTATTGACCATCAGGATTTTTAGAAAGAGTAACGGTTTTGATTGTCCCTTCAAATTCCCGATGACGACGGCAATAGAGCAGTCCAATTTTTCCCGGTACTTTGAGATAGTCTCCTTCAAACTTAACATTAGCAGGATAACTCAGAGTCTGCCGACCATGCTTTGATTTGAAACGGGGTAACTGCGCCCGTTTCTCAAAAAAGTTTTTATAGGCCGTGGAAAGATTAAGGGCAACCACCTGCAAGGATTGGGAGTAGGCATCTGTTAACCAAGGATACTCCTTTTTTAGTCCTGGTAATAGACCTTGGATATATCCCCGGGACAATCCTTTCCCCGTCTGAATATAGGTTTTCTGGCACAAGTCTAAGGCAAAATTCCAATACCAACGACAGCACCCAAAGGCTTTAGCAAGGGATACTTTTTGGTCATTCGTTGGGTATAGGCGAAATTTGTAGGCCTTGTACATTATCAAAACTCAACAGTACCGATAAGATGGTAACATCTTATCAGATGATTCGCTATTGCTTAGTTTATTTTTAGTTGGCTATTCATTCCCTCCCTGTAAACGAGGAAGGGGAATTTCGCAACGTTTTTGTTAAACAACGAAACTAGCAGAGGACGATCAGGAGTCTTCCGGGAAGTCGTCGAGATCCTCCTCTTCTTGAGGACTTAGGAGTAATAAAGCCGTCCATCGATCTTGGGGAAACACCTGTAAAGCAGCCTCTCCCGACAAAAAACAGGCACTCGCTCCCAAGTTGACCACACGGCAGGGAATCTCATGACTGGTCAGGATTTGCTGCATTAGTTCAGCTTCCCAGCGCGTGCTGGTGGTGCGTACCGTAATCCAAGATACAGATTTCATCAGTCACTTTTTCCGATGTTCTCTTGGGATAGCTTACCTCTTATTCACCCTCTCTTCCACTATACAAGGGTGCGTCAGACGTGACATCCTCCCGACACCGACCCTAGGGGTACGGTGCGGGCTTCCCCATATCACTATGAGGCGTTCGGTGCTTCTACGGGAGGCTCTAGATGTCTTTTTAGGGACATCCCCGTTCGCGTTCACTTCGTGACGCTTCGCGAACGCGAAGCGTTGCGTAGCAAAGCGTTGCGAACGCGAACGTACAGTGCGGGGCTTCCCGACAATGAGCTAAATTCACTAGGAGTGAACGGGATCTATTAGGATTCAGTTTAGGCAAGAGCGCGGAGTCTCAACGTCCCAACACCTCCACACTCACCGGAGCCACCCCAGACCGAATCAGACCAATTTCCTGAGCCGCACCCCGGGATAAATCAATAATACGACCCGCAATAAAGGGCCCTCGGTCATTAATCCGTACCACCACCGACCGACCATTATTTAAATTCGTCACCCTGACCCGAGTCCCAAAGGGTAACGTCCGATGGGCCGCCGTCATCGCATTCTGATTATAAATTTCCCCACTAGCCGACCGTCTACCGTGAAAATTGGGGCCATACCAAGACGCTACCCCACGATATAAATGAGAGGTGGCTGGAGCGGGACGATAGGCCACCGCTTCCGAAGTTCTCCTCCTCTGAGGAGACACCGTATTTTGAGGACGAGGAGCATGAGGACTTCTCGTTATTACCTTTTCCTCCTTTTCTTCGCTTCGAGAGGCTGCGCCAACAGCATCCTGCGCGAACGGTGGACTTTCTGGCTGACCCACCACCGCCACCTCTATCTCTTTTTCCTCCTTGCCCGTCTCCTCAGCAATCGCCGCAGAAGTTGGGTATAATCCAATACTTACGCCTAACGCAATAATTAGGGCAGATCCCCATAAAATTCGAGATTGAATACTCACATTTGCCTCCTTCGTAGGACATTGTTTGCCCAAGCCCTACAACCTCTTGGTGTCTTCACTCCTAGATCATGGGTGGTTCTACTTAAACGCTTCGACCGTAGAACCTCATCAATTGACACCCCTGAAAAAACTCATGACCTAATTTCACAATACCCTCAATGTACGCAAAAGATAATTTTTCTGCGTATTTTTTTATACGCTTCACTAAAGCTTTATAAAATCTTCCAAAGCTGCAAAGCTGCCGTAAATTTGCCCAATCCTCTGATCCGACTCAATCCCTTCCCCTCCAACGCCAGCCGCCATGATATACTGCACAACGGATAGAATTGCCATTCTTACGACCGTTTCCCCATCATTTGCAATGCACAACTTCCTCCCCATCGCCTATTTCCAGAACCAATTTGTCCCCTTTGCGGAAGCCAATATTTCCATCGCCACTCATGCCCTACACTACGGCACTGGAGCCTTTGGAGGACTGCGTGGCATTCCTGATCCTAATAATCCGCAACAAATCTTATTGTTTCGCCTTGATGAACATTGTAAACGCCTCAGCAACAGTGCGCGCTTCCTACATTTTGATCTCCCGGCTGAGAAGATTCAACAGGTGATTGTTGAATTTGTCGAAAAAAACAAACCCACATTTTCCTTTTATATTCGCCCCTTTGTCTACACTTCTGATTTAGGAATTGCCCCCCGTTTACATAATATCGAGAAGGATTTCTTTGTTTACGGTTTGGAATTAGGGGATTATTTATCGCCCGATGGGGTAAGCTGTCGGGTGAGTTCTTGGCATCGTCAGGAAGACCGCAGTTTTCCCTTACGGGGTAAAATTAGCGGGGCCTATATTGCCTCTTCCTTGGCTAAAACTGAGGCCGTCGAATCTGGTTTTGATGAAGCACTCTTAATGAACTCTCAAGGCAAGATTTGCGAGGCCTCGGGGATGAATGTTTTTATGGTGCGTAACGGTAAAGTTATTACCCCCAGTTATGACCAGGATATTTTAGAAGGGATTACCCGCAATAGTATTGTCACTCTGGCGGAAGATTTAGGCATTCCGGTTATTGAACGGGGGATTGATAAGACGGAGTTACTGATTGCTGATGAAGTCTTTTTAAGTGGTACGGCGGCGAAAATTACCCCAGTTAAACAGATTGAAAATTATCATCTGCCGAAAAATAGACCCATTACGGATAAACTGCGGGAAAAACTGGTGGCGATTACGGAAAATCGCGACTCTGATTATCAAGATTGGGTGTATAAGATTCCTCTTGATTAAGAGAAAAAACTCCGGGGTAGAGCAAGATAGCTAAGGGTTTTTCCTATCTCTCTATCTCCTCTCAAGACTTCTCTCTGACTTTTTCTATTCCTCACATCTTCCTTGACTTGTGCAACAAAATTTAAATGATTTCCGCCGATATGCTCCCGCAACGGAGCGCAATCGTCAGCCGATTTTAACGGTCTTAAAGCGTGTTCTTAACCCTACTGGGACGGTTTTAGAAATTGCCAGTGGGACGGGTCAACATAGTGTTTATTTTGCCCCTCGTTTAAAGCCGCGACGCTGGTTAACCAGTGATTGTCAACCGGAATTATTAGCGAGTATTAAAGCTTGGCAAGAGATAGAACCGAGTCCGAATTTATACCCGCCTTTTTTCTTGAATGTTTGTGAGTCCCGTTGGTCGGTGGAAAATGGCAACAGTCCGGCTCATTATACGGCACAGGAACGAGAAAAGTACCCCATTGAAAGCATGGTGAATATTAATATGATTCATATTGCCCCGTGGGAGGCTTGTTTAGGCTTGATGGCGGGGGCCAAGCGGATTTTACCTCGGGGGGGGATTCTGTACCTCTATGGGCCTTTTAAGCAGGGGGGAGTCCATACGGCCGTGAGTAATGAGGCGTTTGATGGGTCATTGCGATCGCAGAATCCAGAATGGGGAGTCCGTAACCTAGAAACCGTGCAAGACGTAGCCGCCGATCATAGTTTAACCTGGCTGGAAACCGTCCCCATGCCTGCTAATAATCTTTCCGTCGTTTTTCAACGGGATTAAGCCCCTCACAGTAACTTCTTGATTCCCTCAATCCACCGTTCAACATCACTCAGTGAGATTTTGAACAGGGAAACAATTCCCACCCCCACTAAGACAATACCAATCCAGAAGTTACTGTTATAAATATATAACCCCACCAACACAATAAAGTAGGGCGAAACAATCCCACTCAGTTGGGAAACCGTATTCACTAACGGCGAAGAATTCGCCGCAAACTCCGAGGAAGAAAGGGGCTTTTCCTCTTGATTGTTCAACGGTAAACCCATCTTTTCTAACTCTTGTTTTTCCGCGTCACTCATAATTCCTCCCGTGATGATCTTGCTCCTAGTCTAACCAAAAATCTGGTAAAATAGCATTCTGCACTTGACGAATCCCCTTATTTATGCTACGCAGAAATTGAATATGGACTTCATCGGGTTCGACGGGAATAATTGGGGCTTTTTCTCCAATTTTAAAATAATCAATCACCCCATTGGCGGCTTCTAAACCCGTCACATAGGCTTTTTCTTGGGACCAAGACCCATGATCTGTGACAATCCAATCCCCACTTAAAAACAGATTAGGAATCGTCGTTTTCCGGCTTAATAAATACTGATAACTCCCCGGAGAAAAATGGGTGACACCTTGACGAACGCGAATCACACTTTTATCAATAATTTTCGCCTCCTTGAGTTGAGGAATACAAGTGAGTAAATCCCGGTACACCTTGGCGACAATTTGCCGATCTGTCATGGGTAATAATTGATTAGCATGGTAAAAATCCGCCTCAATAACGCTCCCGGTTTCCTCCTTATAATCATCATGAAGAGTATTGAGATCAAAAAATGTCCAGCCTGTGGTGCTATCAAAGCCAAAACAAGCGTTAGAGGGCAGGGGAATAGGGACTTTTTGATCAAACCAGAGACGAGTGGCTAAAACATCAATTCCGTTGAGGTTCATTAAGTTCCGGAATTCTGGGTATTGATTGAGGGTTTTACTGCGAGCAATAATCCGTTTAATGCCAATCACACTCAGAGCAAACACAACGGCATCCCCTTCAAAACGGTCATTTTCACAGATCACCGACTGCACTTGACCATTTTCATTGAGCATTAAATCCGTGACTCGTTGATTAGTCAAAACTTGACCGCCTAATTTTTGGATTTCCCGCACCCAAGGTTTAAAAATCATTTCGCCCACCGTGCCGCGACACCAAACGACATCAAAGTTGGGTTGATGAGCCAAGATGAAATAATAGAGCATTCCCAACGCCGCCGCCGCACTACATTGTTCTCCGGGGGCGAATAAACCCACTAATAACATAGGTTCAAAGGCTTCTCGATAGAGACGCGCTGAAACCCCATATTGTTTAAATAATTCCCGGGCGGTCATTTTATCGTACCGTTGCCAAGCCGTCGGGGAATTGTCGAAGTCTAACACGGCATGGAGAAGGGGAAGGGCGGAAAGACGATCAATGAGGGGGAGGCGCTTAAATTTAGGATATAAAAAGGTGCCGAGGGGGGCGGGGAGTTGAATTTCATCTTGAAAAATGGGAGACTCAACTTCTAACCCTTGAGGGGAGTATTGAGCGGAACGGGTAAAGGGGGTAAAGGGATTTAGCTTAAGGTGTTCGACTAACTGGAAAATGTTGCGGTAGGGATACCAAAAACCATGAATTCCGCCCTCTACGGAACGTCCACCGGGAGTTTTCCAGCCCGCCACCAGTCCGCCGGGTTGGGAAGCGGCTTCGAGCAGTGTTACCTGATATCCTTGTTGTGCGAGGTGGTAGGTGGCACTAAGTCCGGCCCAGCCTGCACCCACGACGATGATTCTTTTCGATTCTGGCATTTTTTTCTGGGTCAGGGTTTATAGTTAAGGATGCCATGATCAGGGAATGAATGGGCTACCTCTTGATAAGGATTCGTGATGCTTGAACACTCGGGAATATTTTCCGGTAAAGTAAGGGGAGTTAGATGCTCTGAATCCGTTTATACTCTAGCTCACTGATACTCTAGGTTATTATTTGGCGATCGCTCTGAACAACAACAGCAATGGTACAACCTCAGCAACCCAATCTTTCGAGTTCTTCCCTCTCCTCCGGTGTGTCCGTAGGGGATGCCTACGCTAATGACCTTTCCCAGAGTCAAGGGGTACTCCAAACGTTAACACCAGAGCGTCAGCCCAGTGCCGCTCACCCCCCTGTTGTCGCCCCAGAAATAGCACGCCCCACCCAGCGTTACCAAATGCTCCAAGAGCTAGGACAGCCCATTGAGCGCGGTTGTATCACCTATCTCGCCCAAGACACCATCACGCAGCAGAAGGTGGTGATTAAACATTTTGAAGCCGCAGAACCCGACGGAACCGTTGTTCCTTGGCAAGCCCTAAAACAGCAAATTCAGCGTCTACAAACGGTCAATCATCCTCAACTGTTGACCTATCAGTATGGTTTCCCCACCCCGACCGAAAAGGGAACAGGGTTCTGCTGGGTACGCAATTATATAGATAATTGTCAACCCCTGCACCATAAAAAAGAGTTATCTTTTGCAGAAATTAAAACAGTTTTTCTGAAGTTATTAGACCTGTTAAGTGAACTCCACCAACAGACTCCAGTCATTCTGCACCAAAACCTGAAACCCGAGAATATTTTGCTGGATGATCAACTGAATCTTTATCTAGTAGATTTGGGTTGGCATGGGCAATCAGAACCCGACGAACTGGAGAATCCTCGGGGGGATTTGCGGGCGGTAGGATTAGCTTGGCTCAGTTGGTTTAGCCAAACGCCTTGGGAGGAAATGCCCCCCATTGGCGATCGCCTCACCCTCAGTCCCCTCGCCCCCAAACTCTCCACCCTCAACCCCGACTTTGTGCAGTGGCTAGAGAGTCTAGTCAATCCCAACCCCCCCAACCCCTACCAATCCGCCCACCAAGCTAGAACCGCCCTAGAACGACTCTCCCTGGCCCGGGTGCCGGAAATCCCCCTCGAACTTCCCCCCATTGTCTTTAAAGCCCATCACACCGGGCAAGTTCTCAACCAATCCCTCCGACTCAAACGGGGACTCCCCCCCTCCCTCATCGAGGGAACTTGGGAAATTGCCCCCCATGCCGATGATCCCCCCCACAGTGGAGCGATTCATCCCTGGATTCGTGTGAGTCCCGCCCATTTTGACCCCGAACAACGAGACTATCAAATCACCATTGATCCTCGTCATTTAACCCTTGGGGAAAGCTACGAGCGGCAAATTATTTTACATCAATATTCTGCCCCAGAAATTAAATACACCCTGACCTTACAAGTTCAACTTGTTCCGGCTAAACCTTCCTTAAAAGATTGGATTCAAGCCCGTTTACCCAAATATCTACCCCGTCCATTCTTTAAACCAGCCAATCCCTTGGGTAATCTCTCAGAAGAGGAAATTAGATTAGCCCTCACCCGCTATGGTTCTCCCGATTGGACAGAAGAAGATTTTCAGCAACTGCTTAAAGTTCTCGGAGAAGCAGGTTATGGCTGGTTAAACCCTGAAGGCATCCGTCAACAGCTAGAAATCATGAGTCAACACTATAAATCTTAGGGGGCTAGCCCCCCCCCATAAGAATGGTGAAACAATGCTAGGGAAAGCGACAAGCTCAGGTTTGCCTTGACTCCCATTCTGAGCTATCCGATTAATTTTTCTCCAGCAAAAAATGGAGCGGAATTAATCTCAGCTTCTTGCCTGTGTTCACTGGTCAATAAATCAGCTAAAATAGCCGAGAATTCCAGTCATTCATCAAACTTAACTCGGTCAGAGTTGGTGCTAACTGTAGAATTCAACTAAGTTGCGTGTCAGGACTCTGGTAGTCTAATCCCCCTCCTGCTTTAATCTCGATTAAGCAGGTTGGTCAAAATGATTCCTGATCCATCTTAGGTCTTACGATGATTGATATGGTGTTTTGAGGAGTCATAAAACCGTGAAACTAAATTTTAAACACGAGAAAACCCTGTCTTCTGCCGTCCTGCTCACACTGTTAGGGCTGTTTACCGCTCCCTTACAAGCACAAGCAACCACCGCGTCAGAACTGCTAGCCGCTTCTGGGTCTTCTAAAACTCAGTCCTCCGTTGAATCTTCTGAGTCAACCGTCAGCAAAAGTCCCGCCGCATCTACATTGACTGCTGCTGTAACCGGAACCCAGGCGACTGAAGGATCTTTTACTGAAGCTTCCCTCTTACAATCTTCTGAGGGGACTTCTTCCCTTCGGCAGCAGGGCTTTACCAACGCCCAAACCCCCGCCTCCTTCTTCAACACTCGACCGACTCCAGCCGCCCCCTCATCCTCCAACCTGAAGGACACCCTAGCCAACCCCAGCCAACCCGCCCCCGTGATCTTCAACAATAATGTTGAAGGGGATCCCATGTCCCAAGTGAACAGCGTCACCCAATTCCGGGACGTTTTCCCCGGAGACTGGGCCTATCAAGCCCTGAGTGACCTCGTAACCCGCTATGGTTGTATTGCTGGGTATCCTGACGGTACCTTCCGAGGCAACCGCGCCCTGAGTCGCTACGAATTCGCCGCCGGACTCAACGCCTGCTTACAACAAATCGAGCGTATTCTGGCCGAGTCCACCGCCGACCTCGCCACCCGGGAAGACCTCGAAGTGCTACAAGCCTTAATGCGGGAATTCCAAGGGGAATTAGAAATGCTCGGGGGTCGTATTGATGCCCTTGATGCGCGCATCACCTTCCAAGAAGATAACCAATTCTCCACCACGACTAAACTGTTCGGCCAAGCCATCATCGGGATTCAAGGTCGTGACGGAGGAACCTTTGACTTCTTGGGGTTGCGTTTCCAAGATCGTCAGCAAAATCTTAACGTCATTGCCAACGCTCAACTGAGCTTATTCACCCAATTTAGTCCCCGGAGTTTACTGCTGACTAGCTTCCAAGCGGGCACCGGAAGCACCGTTGATTCCTTCGCAGGCGATCGCAGCTTACCCAGCCAATACCGGAACTTTATCGGATTAGCCTACGAAGGCGACACCAACGCCAACCTCTTCCTCAGTGACCTCAACTACCGGCACCTCTTCGGCAACAACCTAGCCGTTATGGTCGGTCCTCGCGGCATTAGCCCCGTCAACGTCTTCCGGGGATCCAACCGAGTCGAAAGCGCCGGGAGTGGTCCCCTGTCACGCTTTGCCCAACGTAACCCCATCTCCAGCATCGGTGGGGGTCAAGGGGGTATCGGGTTTGACTGGCAAATTTCCCCCATCGCCAGTTTACAAGCCGTTTACTCCTCCAGCGACCCAGAAAACAGTTTCCCCGGCACCATCTTTAGTGGTGGACTCTTTGGCGGAGACTACGCCGCCACCACGGCCGGGTTACAAGTCGTTCTCTCCCCCAGCGATGACATCGACGTAGCCCTGCAATACATCCATTCCTACTCCCCCTTGGGTCTACTACTCACCGGACTTGGGGATGATCAACTGATCACCAGTAACAGTGGTGCTTTCCTCCGCGCCCCCATGCAAACCAACGCCTTTGGTTTCAATGCGGAATGGCGCGTCACCCCCAAATTCACCCTAGGGGGTTGGGTTGGCTACAGCACCTCTAATTACCTCCCGGGTTCGGGTTCCGTAGAAACCCTCAACTGGATGGCCTTCCTCAACTTCCCTGACCTCGGCGGTCAAGGCAACCTAGGCGGGCTTTATTTCGGGCAACCCCCCAAAATCACCAGCAGTAACGTCTCCCAAGGCGGCCTAGGTCGGAACATCCCCGGCTTCCCCCAAAACGTCATCAACCCCCCGCCCGGCGGTCAACCTGCCACCAGCTACCACCTCGAAGCCTTCTATCGGTTGCGTCTCACCGACAACATCAGCATCACACCGGGCGTGATCGTCGTCTTCAACCCCGGTCACAACAGTAGCAACAGCACCGTCACCATTGGCGCTTTGCGAACCACCTTCAGCTTCTAGGGTGACAGTTAAGACCGAACCAGAGGGGGACTTTGTTCCCCCTTTTTTTCGGTCGCTTCCTCTAGCGGTTCTCCTCAATATCTAGTCGGTAACTTTTAACACCTATACTAAAGAGAGTCAGAATTCACCCTTAAACTCGATGGTAAGGTTAAGGGTGAAAGGGAAAAAACCACCTAACAAACCAAGAGGGCTTAGGCATAAGGCAATCCGCTTGCTGGTCAAAGAGAGAGCCGACCCTCAGCCTATTGATTTGACTTTTTCCCGACAAAAACGCAAAAAAATTAGTACCTTTTGCGGATGTCATTTGCACTAAAGTCTTACATTTTTCTGCGTATATCTTGTGACTAAAATCACTAATCTCCTTGAGAAATTACCCAGAAAAATTTTTCTAAAATTGGGAACACTGAGGCAACCCCTCCCGTCATAGGAGACAACAGAAGAGAAAAAACCCTAAAATGGGTGGTTGTAACCCGGTCCGGCAACTTTTTCTCTAATCCTTCTGGGGCTTCTACCTTCTCTCTCCGAATCTAACTGGCTGTATTTCAAGCTTGCTTCTAGGAGTCCATCCAACAGCAAGAGACTTCTAAATCAACAACAGTCCAACTCATCTTCATTTTACTTGTGGAGTATTTCACTATGGTTTCTCAATCAACTCGTCAAACTGCACTGTTTTTAGGTCTGGCTGGAACTTTTGCCCTCGGCGTTGCCCCTGCGGCTCAAGCTCAAATCCCTGTGACGGGTGGTAGCATTCAAGGTGAAGCAGCATTCTTTATTCCCTCTCAAAACCCAGAAGGGAATGTTAGCTTGTTTGACATCGGGATTAACCAACTGCGCATCGTTAGCCCTAACGGTGTCCTGACTAACCCCAACTTCGTTCCCACCGGAAGCTACTTTGATGATGGTGGCAACGGTAAAGTGAACGCTGGAGACACAGGGTTATTACAAGGTCAACTGTCTGGGGTTGCTTTTAACGGTAATGGTTTCCTCGTTCCCTTCTCCCGTGTTGATACGATTCTGAGCTTCAAGGTTGGTTTCTTCGACAGTAACCCCCTCAACGTTCCGGGTACCTTAATCCGACCTGAAGTTGCGGCACCTCAACTGTTCCTACCCTATCTCTCCAATGTTGAAGGGACTGGCTTCACCCCCACTGAAGGGAAACTGCAAATCGGTCAAATTGATGCCAATATTGACAATGGTTTGATTGACTTACCTTCTGACTATCGCTTTGTTCAAACGGCTGGTGCCACTCTTCCTGAAGTCATCCCCATCGCCACTCAAAAAATCAAATTTGAGTTTGAAGGGAAAGACGTTACTCTGAACCGAGGGGGTAGCAGCACAAGCACCACTAGCAGCAGCACCAGTGGCACCAGTGGCAGCACTAGCACTACTAGCGGCACCAGTGGCAGCACTAGCACCACTAGTGGCAGCACTAGCACTACTAGCGGCACCAGTGGCAGCACTAGCACCACTAGCGACACCAGCACCACTAGCTCTTCCGAGAATCAATTAGCGACGACCCAAGGGACTGACCTTGATTACTCTGATGGTACTCTCCGGGTGTCTGGCGAAGCCACCAAGTTCAAAATTGAATCTGTTGGTGGTGGTAGTCGCAACAAGTTCAAAATTGAAGGGTCTGGTGCTATTGACTTTGCAATGGCTAACCTGCAACAAGTGGGTGATGTCACCGAGAAAAACCGTGCTTCTTTAGACCTCGCTCGCTCTCTGAACTATAAAATTGATGGTCAAGCGAGTGGTTATTTTGCCCTGCTGAACTCTACTGCTACCGCTTTTAGTGGCAGCAACTTACGCGGCGACAAACCCGTTGAGTTTGAAGTGAAGCAAGATAGCACGAATTTTGAATTAGATGGTAAATTCCGGGGCGATATTCAATTCCTGACCCAAAGTGGTGTAGGGGAGGTGAATGTATCTCGTCTGTCTCGTAACTACAAGTACGAAAACTTGGCTGGGAATCCCACTTTCTTGGCACTACGGAATACTGGCACAGAGGTTAATGTTAACTTCTTAACGGTTAACCAACGGGAATTCAAAACCCGCAATGTTTTCCAAGTTGGTCGTTTTAACTTCAATGTTCTTGAAGGTGGCAAAATCAAATTTGAGGACGTGAAAGTTGAAAGCACTCCTCAAAGCGTTGAATTTGAAGAACAAGAGCGCATCAGCAACGAAATCAAAATCAAATTTGAGCGCAACAACCGCTTCAAATTTAATCCCGCTATTGTGAATATCTTCACAGGTCGGGGTGGTCGTGGTCGCTTCTTGGTCTTAGGTTCTCCTATCTACTTCGTGAATCAAACGGCACAAGTTGATGTCCAGTTTGGTGAAGTCTCTGGTGTTCGTTACTTAGTGGCTTCTCGCGGTCGTGGTCGTGGTTTAGCGTTAGGTTACAAACTGCGTGGTCCTTCTAGCCGTGCTTTCCCCTCTTTGGTTGGTTTAAGCGAAATCTCTCAAGAGGAAGCTGAATCCATCTATGATCAACTGGCGGCTGATGATGATCTCGATTTAGACTTAGATGTTGATGACGACACCGACTTAGATGTTGATGACGACACCGACTTAGATGTTGATGACGACACCGACTTAGATGTTGATGATGACACCGAAGTTGATGTTGATGACGAAACCGAAGTTGATGTTGATGACGAAACCGAAGTTGATGTTGACGACGAAACCGAAGTTGATGTTGATGACGAAACCGAAGTTGATGTTGATGACGAAACCGAAGTTGATGTTGATGACGAAACCGAAGTTGATGTTGACGACGAAACCGAAGTTGAAGCTGATGACGAAACCGAAGTTGAAGCTGATGACGACGGGACTGAATTAGAAGGAATCGAAGGTCTGGAAGAAATCGATCCCAGCATTCTTCCTAACTAATTGATGGCTCAATTCTGAATAAAGTCCTTTGACTAAAAAAACCCCGCTCAAATGTAATGAGCGGGGTTTTTGATCAAATGGCGTTAATAAGTAGGGCTTGCTGAATAACTCTACTCTGGGTGGAAAACAGGGAACGGGGAACAGGAAGGGGAATCGGAAAAAGGCAAGCCTTTTTGATGATTTATCCCTAAAACCTTACAGTTTCTCGCTGTTAGAAGTCAAGGGAACAGGGAACGGGGGGAATTCAGGTTTTTGCCCTCAAGTCTATTTAATTTGGTATAAACCGCTGAAAGTCCTAGTAACACTGCTTAGAGGGATATTCAGCAGACCCTAAGTAAGCTTACCCCGCTCTAAAGAGACGGGGCTTTCGCCCTAGTTTCCGAAGTCCGGGAACAGAATCTCCTGGAGGATTTTACCATTTCCTGTTAATCTTTGGCTTCTCCAATGAGGGTAAAACCCGCCCAATGAGTGGGGTCGGGATATTCTTTGAGGGTGTGCAACATGGCATGACGTAAGGCTAGAGCGCGATCGCCTTTTTCGGCCAATTGAGCATAAAATTCAATCATCAGTGTAGCTGTAGGCTGATCGGGAACCGCCCACAGTGACACAATGGTACTCCTTGCCCCTGCCCCTAGAAAAGCACGAGATAACCCTAGCACCCCATCCCCAGTAATCCGCCCCCGTCCCGTGTGACAGGCACTCAACACCACGAGATCAGCCTTCAAACGCAGACTTAGGATTTCTTGGGGGGTGAGGAGGCCATCATCGGGAGGGGAAACGGCGAGCGCCAACGCTCCAGGAGTCGGACTAATCTGTTTCACCTCATCCAGTAAACCATGAGTAGCGAGGTGAATAATACGGGCTTGCTGCATCTGTTGGACAACCACTTTTTCCGTGGCCTCGTCGCCAATTAAGGCCGGATAGCCCAAAGTCGTGGCGATGGCCTTCGCTTCGGTTTCTGCCCCCGGTAGGGGCATCAAGGACACAGGCGCTGAACTCCCCGGCACGGGAATCCTCGGCATGGTAGGATTCCCGACAATTAATGCACCTTCCCCCCGTCCTTTGGGTAATTGATGGGTGTAGGCTAACAGTTGCAAAGAAGGTGTTGTTAAAATGGTGTGACGGTGAATGAGATATTGATTTTGTTCATCTCGCAAGGCTGGAAAGGGAACTAAAAATAAGATTCCTTGGGGAATAAAAATCACCTTTTTTTCTGGGTCTGTGGGGAGGAAATCGGCAATGGGTTGAATTAACAGTTGATAGAGTTCAGCTAACCTTTGCTCACTCTGTTGTTTCCGTTGAGAGAGTAAGATATTGCGGCTTTGTTCTACAAAGCGAGTTAAGGGGACTTGTCCTTGTCCAGCCGGGATTAATACCTGATCTAAATGACTCTGGCGAAAGGTAATTTTTCCTTCTGGGGTAATCACCCAGATATATAATTGAGGATTCAATGTATCTTCCCCAATCAAGGAATATTCAACTAAAGTTGCTTGTTGTTGTTGAGCGACTTGGCGAATTTGTGCCACGGTGGGACTGGGGGGATTTGTTTGGGGTTGATAGGTGACAAGACGAGCTAACAAATCCACAAAAGCCCGCCCTCGACTTCGTTCAGCAATTTCTAAGGCTTTTTCCTCTTGGTTTTGGGCAACTAAAGCCTGTTGTAAATGTTGATAGATGGTTTTGCCTTGTTCAAATAATGAGACTTTCTGGGCATCATTTAAACCCGGTCGCAGAGCTTCAAAGTTATCCATGGCTAGGGTTAATATTCGGGCGGCTTCACTGTACTTTTTTTGAGTGATTAAGAGGCGACCGATTTCATTTTGAGTTAGAATAGACCCGGCACTTTTAGCCGGATATTCTGTTAAGGCTTGTTGATAAAAATTAAGGGCTTGTTCGGGCTTGTCTTGACTGTTGTAGGCTTGGGCTAATAGACTATAACTTTGGGCTTTACTTTCGGCATCTGACAAGCGGCTAGCTAGGTCAAGTGCTTGTTGATGAAGGGCAAGGGCGCGGTCAATTTGTCCCAATTTTTGATAGATTTGACCCACTTGATTCAGACTAACTACGACGGCGGGTAAACGGTTCAGGTCTTGATAGGTTTTTAGGGCGTTTTGGGCGAATTCTAGGGCTTGGGTCAATTCGCCTTGTTGGGTGTAGATTTGGGCTAAATTGAGCCAATTAACGGCTTCTCCGGCTTGGGCAAAGGTGACATCCAGTTCATCTCCCAAGGGAGGACGAATGGCTAAACTTTGATGGAGAATGGGGGGGCTGAGATAGGATTGACTCAGGGCATCTCGTAATAATTCTAAGCCTTGCAGGTTAGAGCCGGAAACTGAACCTTTGATCCAAGTTTGATAGAGGGCTGCGGCTTGAGCGGAAAATTCTAGGGCTTGATTGATTTCTCCTAAAACTAAGCAGAGGGAACTTAAGTTGTTCAGGATGGCCGCTTCTGCGCCGAGATAGCGAATTTTGGCATTATTGGCGAGATCCCGAACAATCTGTAAGGCTTGATAATAATGGTCTAAGGCTAGGGCATATTGACTGGAATTAGCATAAACTACGCCGAGGTTATTTAATGTGTAAGCTTGGCCAATTTTGTCGTCGGCTTCTCGTTGTAATGTTAAGACAGTTTGATACTGAGTAATGGCAGGGAGATAATCTCCTTGTTTAAAGGCGAGGGCGGCGAGGGCAGATGTGGTTAAAATGAGACTGGTTCTAATACTTTGAGGATCTTCGGGATTGCCCCGTTGCAGTTGTTGTAAGATTTGCCGGGCTTGTTGATAACTGGTGATGGCTTGGGTGCGATCGCCTAACTGTTCGTAGGTTTGCCCTAAGTATTGGTGGGTATAGGCGATAGACTCGGGATGATTGACGCTTTGGAACAACTTTAGGGCTTCCTGAAAGGAGGATAACGCCTCCTGATTTCGTTCAAGGGCGAGATACACTTCCCCCATGCCCTGCAAACTCCGCCCAGCCCCGGCGGGTACGTTAATCTGGCGGAAAATGGCGAGGGCTTTTTGATAAAGTGCGATCGCCCCTTGAGCATCCCCCCGATGATACAATTGCTCTGCTTCTTGATTGAGATAAACCGCCTCCATCAATGATTCATCGTGAGAGGGAGAACCTTGAGCTAAAGGGTAGGTAAAATCTGGATGATTTTGTGCTAAAACGGCTTGGAGGTTGGGCGTTCCCCATAACCCGAGGAACAGGCTACTAGAAGAACCGAAAAGAAGCAGAGACGAACACAAGGCCGAAAGATTCGCCATAGAATTTTGCTCTAGGTTTTAGCGCTAGAGGGATCAGGGATCAGATTCACTACTTCGGTTCTATCACATCTTGCAGGAAAGGTTTTAGCGCTAGAGGGATCAGGGATCAGATTCACTACTTCGGTTCTATCACATCTTGAAGGATCAGTTATCAAGCTTGTTACCTTACCCTGCCGTTGGCGAGGAAGGGGATGGACTTGACCACTAACTCCCAAAGCGAAAACCAAGCTAAAAAAGGCTGTGTTGCAAGAGAAAATTTGGGTCTTAGGAACTAGGACTTCTGCCTGGGGAGGGAAGAGAAGACTGGCTATATTTCGGTATAGAAAGCACTTCCGATTGAATCAGGAAGCTCCATCCTCGCGCCTCGGCAGGGTGGGGTAGTTCACTAGAGACTAGATCAGTTTTTCTTTAATCGAGAAAAACATCCCCAGCTTCATCACCATACTCCCACTCTAAATTCGGCATAGCATCAAAGGCTTTGCGCAGGGATTCTTCCCAGAGTTTGCGCATTTTTGCTAAATAGGGCGCACCTAAACGTAATTGGAGACGATGCCGCAAAACGAGGGTATCTCGTTCATACATGACGAGATTAATCGGTGGACCCACGGATAGGTTAGATTTCATGGTGGAGTCTATGGACAGCAGGGCGCATTTAGCAACGGCTTCTAAGTGGGTTTCATAGGTTAGGGTGCGATCTAAAATAGGTTTACCATATTTGGTTTCCCCAATTTGGATAAAAGGAGTTTCTTTGGTGGCTTGGATAAAGTTCCCTTGGGGATAAATTAAATAGAGTTTGTGCTTTTCTCCGGGGAGTTGACCGCCTAAAAGTAAACTACACTGGTAGTCAATATGATCTCGTTCTAACCAAGGTCTATCCCGGTCTTGGATTTCTCGGATTTTCTGGCCAATATAATGGGCAATGTCATAAAAAGAATTTAGGGTATGTAAGTTGGTTTCAGTTTGATTTTCAATATCCCGTTCTAGGGCGGTAATAACACTTTGGGTAATGGCTAAATTCCCCGATGTGCAGAGAATAATGACTCGTTCTCCCGGTACGGAAAAGTCAAATAATTTCCGATAAGTAGAAATATAATCGACTCCGGCATTGGTGCGGGAATCGGCGGCGATGACCAGCCCGGAGCGTGTAATAATGCCTAAACAGTATGTCATACCCTGTGTTCGTTTAGATTGGAAACTAAAGTGCGTCACTCAAGTTCAGTTATGGTGAAAAATAGAAGTTAAAGCGGCTAATGGTTTAGCCCAAAATCTCGCGTTAGTATTGTCGCGTTTACCCAAAATATTTAAGTCTAAATAGTCCTGTAAAACCCGAGGGAGTTTCTTCAAAAGTACAGGCTTGAAGTTTCGGACATGACAATACAATCCGAGCCTTTTCTATCTTAGCCCAAAATGACCCGGATGCTGGCTCAATTTAGTGCTGGAGCGTTCAAACCGTATAATAGTGTACTGTACAAGTTTTTTCAGTTTCTCCTCACAACAACATGACTTTTGCCGATGATCAACCTTGGGCGGCGATCGCAACGATGCTTCAATTTAACTGCATATTAGAGGATTTTTGTCAAGAAAATGGTCGGGCTTGGTTATGGGTAGGCATGGGGTGTCAACAGGATACGGATGGTCAGTTAATGGCGGAGGGGGTGGAGCAGGTGTTCCGGGATTATGATTTGGCACCGGAGGCGATCGCGGGAATTGCCACATTGGACGTAAAAGCTAAGGAAACCGGGATTTTGGCCCTCTGTCGCGATCGCCACTTCCCCCTACAAACCTTTACACGCCAGCAACTCCAAGGGATTCGAGTCCCCACGGCTTCGGGGGTCGTGCAGCAGAAAGTCGGCATCCCCAGCGTTGCAGAAGCGGCGGCCTTGTGTGCAGCGGGAGGAGAGGGGGCTAGATTGTTGGTACCGAAGCAAATTATCAAGCAAGCTGGGCGCAAAGGATCCCTCACCCTTGCTGTTGCCCTATCTAGTCGAGCCAATTCGTTATGATGGGTCATTGGGAGAGTACCGCCATTGATTCGAGCAAAAATAGAAAAACACAATGAATTCAATTCAACAAGCGCAGGAAATCTACCAAAGTTTTCCCGGACGGTTTCAAAGTCTGATGTTAAGCACAGTCAGCACAGAGGGAGTTCCAGATGCGAGTTATGCGCCCTTTATTATGAATGCCCAGAAACAAATTTATTTGTTTGTCAGTGGTTTATCAACCCATACCCAAAATTTATTAGTCCGTCCTCAAGCTAGTGTGTTGATCATTGAAGATGAAGGGGGCGCGCAACAGATTTTTGCTCGTTGCCGTTTAAGCTATCTTTGTCAAGCCAAATTCATAGAACGTAACACGGGGGAATGGCAATATATCGCCGATCAATTTCAGGATAAATTCGGGGATATTGTGACGGTATTTCGGCGTTTACCAGATTTTCGGGTGGTGGAATTAACTCCCACTCAGGGGCGCTTTATTTTAGGCTTTGGGGGGGCTTATCACATCCGAGGCAATGATTTAAACCGCTTGGTGCTAGAAGAGCGAGGAAATCCAAACTCGTCATCGAATTGAGAGGATTTCCTGCTCCTTCTAGGATGGATACAAGGGGGAAATTAGAGAGCGCCCAAACTGGCTAAACCTAGAATAGCCCCAGCGCCGAGGATATGCCCGAAGCTGGTGGTGGCTAAGAGGGCGGGGAAACCCATTCCCCCGAAAAAGGGAGACATGGGCAGGGCAGGGCCGACGCTGGGTTGTTGAACGGTGAATTTCGCAAAGGCGATCGCAATAATATTACAAACAATCATCACAATAGCCACTTTAGGGCTCCAGCTTACGGACGTTCCACCAACAGCAGCAAGTAAAAGGGTATGAGTCAAGGGTTTTCTCCTTTATTCCAATATCAACATGACTTTTGACGACCCATTTTGCCACAAAATCGCCCAGGGGGATACACTCCTGAGCAATTATCAATAATTAGGGCTTGCTGAAAAAGTCCGGGAATCGGGAGTCGGTGTAGGGGCGCCAGAAGTCTCTATCTAGTCGAACTCATGTTTGTCCTCATTGTGGATACAAGGATTGTCGTGATAGAAACACCGCACTGAACATCTTGCAAAAAGGGATAAATATGGCGGGGCGCGTCAAATTTCAAGCTTCAGGAGATTTGCCCTCTAGTTTGGTTGGAGAAATCCTGCTGGATTATGGCGAGTCGATGAATGAAGAATCCCCGTCTATGCAAGAGCGGGGAGCGTCAACTAATCTTTAAACTGTTTCAACCGTGCCTTAACCGCTTGAATGACGGTTTCAATCACAAATACTCGGGCATAATATTTATCATTTCCGGGGACAATCGTCCAAGGCGCTCCGGGGGTGCTAGTCCGTCCAATGGTCTGGTTAATCGCCACTTCATACAACGGCCATTTTTCCCGATTGCGCCAATCTTCCTCGGTTAATTTATATTGTTTGAGGGGATCTTCTTTGCGCTTTTCAAAGCGGGCTAATTGTTCCTCCGGGCTAATATGTAACCAGAACTTGACTAACACATAATTACTGCTGACTAATTGGGCTTCAAATTCGTTAATTTCCCGGTACGCTCTGCGCCATTCCGCCTCCGTGGCAAACTCTTCCACGCGCTCCACTAAAACCCGGCCGTACCAACTGCGGTCAAAAATGCCAAATTTCCCCGCTTCGGGCAGTTTCCGCCAAAAGCGCCAGAGATAGTGATATTTATGCTCCTCCTCTGTGGGGGCTGCATAGGCATTTACTTCATAACTGCGAGGGTCGAGAGTATCAGTAAACCGTTTAATGGCTCCCCCTTTTCCGGCCGCATCCCAGCCTTCAAAGACTAATAAAACGGGAATTTGATGTTTATGAATTTGTAATTGTAGCTGGAGCAGTTCCAGTTGAGCGTTGCGCAGTTTTTCTTTATATTCCTCGCGATCTAGTTTGAGGGAAAGGTCTACTTTCGCCAGAAAATCCGGTTCTGTGGGGAGGAGTTGCACTTGAGGGGTGCTGGGGGGAAGGGGTTGTTGGATGGCCTGACGATCTAAGGCACTGGTGAGGGTAGAAACCAGTTGGGATAAGACTTTAACCCTTGTCCAGCGTTTACAGTTGCCTTCAACTAAGACCCACGGAGCGACACCTGTACTGGTATGGAGGAACATTTCCTCAGCTAAGGCACAGTATTGAGCATAATATTTGGCTTGTAACCAATCTTCGGGACGAACTCGCCAAGCACTCAGTTCATCTTTAGCAAGGGTTTTGATCCGTTTTTTTAATTCTTTGCGGCTAATGTGGATAAAAAATTTAGCGATCGCCACCCCATCCTCGACCTGTTGACGTTCAAAAGCGTTAATCTGCGCCAGTGCTTGGGGGGCTTTATATTCAGGCAATTTATCAAAGAGACGATCCTCTAAAACATGGGTATACCAACTATGGTAAAAAATACCAAAGCTCCCCCGAGGGGGCAATTGTTGCCAGAAGCGCCATAAAAACGGATATTGTTCCTCCGTAGGGGTGGGAGCCAGGGTAGGATGCACGGAAAACCCCCGAGGGTCCATTGAGTTCACCATTTTTTTCACCAGGGATCCCTTCCCCGTCGCAGACCATCCTTCTAAAACAACAATTAAGGGCAGTTGACGCTCCCAACAGGATTGTTGTAAGACTTGCAACTGCTGCATTAAGTCCTCAACTTGGGTTGTATAGGTGTCTTTGTCGAGGGAACGTTCTAGATCCAGAGTATCTAACATAGAGCCGTAAGTTCTCGTGGGTTCATAGCTTCACTCTAGCAAGAGAACCGGGAGAGGTGAGCAAACCACCCAAGGAATTAAAGTTTCCGTCAACAGGTGGGTTGAGGCCTAACCCTTCATGATGGATAATTGTTTCCGGATTACTACCCGGATCAAGTTTCATGATTAACTTACCCCCCCTAAACACGGATACCATTTGGGCGATTCTCAATGAGGAGTTAAGCGATGATACGGTGAATCAATTGGTCTGGTACTATTTGGGCTATCGCTACGATAAAACCAGCCAACAGTGGAACAATGAACAAGTTGCCCCAGAGTGGCGGCAAGATTACCCGGAGCCCCCAGATTTTATCGCCCATCGTCCCCCAACGGTGAAGTTAACGCGCTCTATCCCGGCGGCGAATAAACAACTTTTAAAGGAGGAATTGGGCTTTAAAGGCTATAAGGTGGGGGAGTTCAGCCCCACTCAGGCTAGACGGGCAACGATGGCCAATTGGTTGTTAAGTTATTTACGGGAAAATAGCGGGAGCATGAAAGCCTCCCTCTTTTAAGTGGGGGATGAAATGCGACACGAGCAGTTTTAACCGCCGTGATGTTAATTTCTTTCCGTTGTCAATTTAGCTTTAAGTGCGCTTCGTGAGTGCCTCCAACCCTAGTGAACTACCCCACCCTGCCGAGGCGCGAGGATGGAGCTTCCTGATTCAATGGGAAGTGCTTTCTATACCGAAATATAGCGAGTCTTATCTTCCCTCCCCAGGCAGAAGTCCTAGTTCCTAAGACCCAAATTTTCTCTTGCAACACAGCCCTTTTTAGCTTGGTTTTCGCTTTGGGAGTTAGTGGTCAAGTCCATCCGGTCCCTGCAAGCGAGGAAGGGGAATTCCGCAACATTTTTGTTAAAAACCCGGTTTCTGACCTTGAACTTGAAACCGGGTTTCTTGCACCAGCTTGTTTTCTGCTACAGCTGCCCTAAAACAAGGTCATTGGGAGGTACGAAGCAACCCGTTTCTTTCCCGTTTAGTCTAAACTCCAACTTCACTGGACACTGGCTAAAATCTGCTCATCCACCGAGAAATCAATCTCCGCTTGATCTCGACCCGATGGCAGATAATCGTTCTGGAATGAGTCTTTTAACCCCCCAATCAGGTCAAATTCCGGTTGCCAGTTTAACTCGGTTTTGGCTTTGTGGATGTCGGTGAAAAAGTGCTGCACGCGCAGGGGGAAGGCTTTCCGTTTGCCGAAATCGAATGTTTTGGGGTCAAAATAGACTAATTTCACGCTATCAGGGGCTTTTCCGGCGGCCTCGGCACAAGCGAGGGCTAATCCTTTAAAGGTGACATAACGCTCCCCGGAAATGTTGTATAGCTGACCTTTGGCCGTGTCGTTGCCTAAAATGGCGGCCATGGCGCTGGCTAAGTCTTTGACGTGGCCGAGTTGGGTGATGTGGGTGCCGTCGTAAGGGATGGGAAGGGGGCGATCGCGCACAATCCGATCAAAAAACCACGCCTCTAGGTCATTATAGTTTTGCGGCCCGTAAATATACACCGGACGAACGGAAGTCCAAGGCAATCCTTGCTGGGCTAAATAGGCCTCAGTTTCGTGTTTCCCTTTATGACGACTTTGGGGATCGACGGCATCCCCTTCAATATGGGGCATTTGTTCTGATTTTAAGTAAACCCCGGCCGAACTGACATAGACAAAGTGCTGCACCGTGTCTTTAAATAATTCCACCAGAGGCTGAGTGTCGCTTAATTCCCGGCCGTTATTATCAAAGACCGCATCAAACCGTTGTCCAGCCAGTTTTTCGGTTAAGTCTTGGGGGTTTTTGCGATCGCCATGAATCTGGTCAATTCCCTCTAGAGGGGCGGGTTTATTCCCCCGATTGAACAAAACCACCTCATGACCCTGTTGGGCGAGGATTTTGGTCAAAGACACCCCAATAAACCGAGTCCCCCCCATAATCAACACGCGCATGATTTTCTAGCCTCCTGATTGTTTTTCTCGTTACTGCTGGACTTAGAACTGATTCGTTTCCGATGGTACCTGCACATCCACCGTACCCGGTTTATTTAAGAACAAATTCCCGGCCGCATCATTTTGATAAATACAGGAGATCCTCGGAGAACCGCCATCTAAAGTTCCTGTAAAACCAAACGTATTCATGCGGTTTTTACAGTCTCTCACACTTTGATCCGAGACTAATTTCCGTTGTTCCAAAATTGACCAGTTATTCCGTCGCAAGACACATCCGGGAGTCATTTGGGGCTGGGTCACATAGACATTAAAAGGGTTCAACGTGACAAATACCCGCATATCCGTCACAATGGCACTCGCCCCAAACTGTTGACAGAGGGCAGCATCCGGGGCGCTACGGTCAATTACTTCCCGCGTCGCTACATTGGCCACATTATTGGTGCTAGACGTGATACTCAAGGTCATCCCCAGTCCCACTCCCACAATAAACACCCCAGCGAGGAGGGCTAACATTCCATAATTTAAACGACTCAAGAAACCATCCCCCTCCTTACTTGGAGGACGAGAAGGGGGGGGGGAATCATATCCGCGACTATATCCGGAGTTATAACCGCGCTGATAGGGGGGGGGTGTTCGGCGTTTCATGATGAATGAGCTTAGAGAAACGTTTAGATCAAGTTAGTCTTAATCCAGAGAGGACTAGCTTCTATTCTAGCGTGAGGCTTCACAGGAAACGGCAGGGAGTAGCGATCGCTTTTTGCAAGAGAATTTGATAATCTCGATCCGTCACCGTCACCGTCCCAAACCGTTCTAAATGGGGATTTTGCAACTGAGCATCAAACACCTGAAACCCCCGTCGTCGCAAATGTTCCACCAACCGCACCATCGCCACCTTAGACCCATCGGGAATCCGGTAAAACATCGACTCTCCCACAAATAGCCCACGAATGGCAATCCCCAAAATCCCCCCCGCCAGTTTATCCCCTTCCCACGTCTCAAAACTATGCGCCCATCCCGCTAGATGCAGTTGCCAATATAACGCTTGTAAATCCTCAGAAATCCAAGTCGTCTCCCGCGCTGCACAACCTTCACACACCCCCTTAAAATCGCGGTTAATCGCCGTAGTGAAGCGATTTTGATTCAAAACCCGGCGTAGGGATTTGGGATAGCGGAAACGACCATCTAGGGGGACTATAGCGCGCTGACGGCTTGAATACCAACCCAACTCCCCCTTTTCATCCGCCATTAAAAAATAACCTTGAGAATAGCCTTCAATCAAAGAGGAAATCTGAAAGTCCATGCGGTGCTATGTCATCAGAATCTAAGACGAGATACGCTTAAGGATTAACCTCATCTAAGCATAGCGGATTTTTGCTCCCAAATAAAAGCCTTAAGAGTTACGCTGAGGGCTTGGGTTGTGTTTGGGAGCATCTTGGGGGTTTTCGCAACCCAGAAACCCGGTTTCTTGCCTCCCCTCATTTTCCCCCTATTTCTTGACAGAAACCCAGTTTCTTATTTTGGCTTTAAGGTTCACATCGTCAGGGGGGGATGTTGGGTTGCGCTTCACTTCACCCAACCTACGGAGAACTTGATTGTTGTTGGCTGTAATAGTCACCCTCTTTGACTACACCGATGGACTCTTCTTCCTCATTAATACAACCCGGTTTTTTCACATATTGACACACCCTCGCCCACAATCTCGCACGATTTCCGGGCGCACCTGCGGAAAATAGAACGGTATCTCTGCCTACAATTTTCACCCCGCAAGCGGGACAAACCTGAACACCTGAGTTCGGTTGATGGGTCATGAAGTTAAGCCTAAATCGGGTTTAAATTTGCCCCCAGTTTAAACAAAATTCACCCAATCGGCAGAGAAAAGAAATCAGAATCACTAATCATTCTGATAATCAATAATTATTCAAAATCAACCATCTTTTCCGTTGCCTTAATGTTCTCCATTTTCTTTTTTCCGAGTCACAAAATCCCGTAAACGAGATAAAGCAAAGGTTTGTCCTAAATTTAACGGCAAGAGAGAAACCCCTTCTAAACGAGATTGAACCCAACCCTCTCCCCAGTACCATTCATGATAACCGTCAATACCTTGACTTAAAATCAAACGGAGGGCGTTAGGATAAACCACATCGACATGATGTTCAAGGGTGACAATTCCCAAAGAAGCACGAAAGACTAAATCCGGGTAAAGTTTCTCCGGCAGTCCACGTTCAAACTGTTGGGGTATCAGCCATTGACGAAATAATTCCGGTTTTAGTAAACTATCGGCGATCGCATCAGCCGAGGCATTCACTTCAATCCGAAGATGACTTTTCTGGAAATTCCCAAACATACCGCGTCTTTTAACCTCTCAGGTTCGTGTGATCTGTGAACTAGCGAGTTGCGCCATCGCAGACAGCGCGGGCTTTAGAATGCCCTCAAAACAATGTCCTTTGAACAATAGAGTTTAGACTTCCCCGAATCTAGGCCAGGGAAGTCTATCCCAAGCAGATTAAGCTAAAACATTCAAAGGATCATAGCCTAATTGTTCCATAATACGTTCTCGGGCTAAAACACGATACTCCCAAAAATGCTCACCTGCCGCACATAACCCTAAATACATATTAAGCACTTGGGGTTTTTGCCAGAAAATAACCCACAGTTGCCGCCAAAATTGACCGCGAATTTCGGAACGGCAGATTCCCTGATACCACATCACCTGAAGCACTAAATGAAAGCCTTTCGCCAGAGGAAATTTCATCGTTTGCCGTGGTTTCAAAGGTACACCAATACGCAGACATTGCTCGAAACAACGTTTCAGATACTGTTTCGGTTCATACATTGTCCAAAAACCCTCTACATAGTCTTGGGCAATTTCGGCAATCGGGCGAGTGGGAATAAAATTCATCAGTGTATTTTGATCTCCGGTGGGATGAATTCTCTCACCCATGATCAAACGTTCTTCCCCTTTGAGACGATGCCACAAGGCTGTTAAGGGCGGCGCTTGTAAAATCCCTAACATCGGTTGAGGAATACTGGTTTCTGACACAAATTCTTGAATCCTTGCCCCAGCGCCTGCACGTTCTCCATCAAAACCCAGAATAAATCCGGCATAAATCAGTAAACCTGCATCATTAATTTTACGACAGGCCTCAACGAGGGGCTGGCGTGTGTTTTGCACTTTTCCTGTGACGTGCAGACTCTCTTGATCTGGGGTTTCAATCCCTAGAAAAACGGCATAAAAACCCGATTCCACCATGAGGGAGAGTAATTCATCATCTTCGGCTAAATTTACGGAGGCTTCGGTTAGGAAGGTAAAGGGATAATTATGTTCGGCTAACCAAGGACTTAATGCCCGGAGTAAGCGTTTCACATTGCGCTGATTGCCAATAAAGTTATCATCAACCATGAAAATTGAACCCCGCCAACCGAGATCATAGAGGGTTTGTAATTCGGTTAATATTTGTTCAGGTTCTTTGGTGCGCGGTTTACGACCATACAAAGCAATGATGTCACAGAATTCGCAGTTAAAAGGACACCCCCGGGAGAATTGAACGGCCATCATTAAATAAGCATCCTGCTGGAGTAAATCAAAGCGGGGGATAGGACTTAGGGTGACATCGGGTTTTTCGCTGGATCGGAATAGTCCTGTGGTTTTTCCTTGGGCGATCGCTTCTAAAAACAGAGGAATGGTTAATTCTCCCTCATCTAAAATTAGATAATGTGCGCCGGAATGAATGGCCTCTTCTGGAACAGCTGTGGGATAAGGCCCCCCAACGGCTACTTTTTTACCCAGTTTGACGGCTTTTTGAATCAAATTATGAAAATCCTGTTGTTGAACTAACATGGCAGAAAGGATCACTAAATCACACCAAGCCCAATCTGCGTCTGTTTCTGGGGCAACATTGCGATCGCAAAACCGAATCTGCCAAGTTTTGGGCAACAAAGAGGCCACTGTAATGAGTCCCAAAGGGGGTAAAACCGCTTTGAGTCCCGCAATTTCCATGAAGCGGTCATAAGACCAGAACGATTGGGGAAATTTAGGATAAAGTAATAAGGTTTTCATCAGAATCTTGACCTTTGATCAAGTATGAAGGGTTATTTTTAAGAGGTTTATCATGGCCAAATCAGGAATAAAGCTATCCTCTTCTCCTAGGGGGAATTCATGAATTTTCCCTAGCCAAACCTATGTAGGATTGCCATAGAGGATTGAAGAGTTGAGAGCAACGCCGCCCAACCCCTATCTAAAAAACAAGCTCAAATTCTTGATTTCATGGGATAGCCATTAGGCTCAATCCCCTTAACTTGATCTCAATTCCCTTGTTGTCTGTAATTCCCTAAGCCCAAACTGTTCAACCTTAAGCGTTTAACAGTTGGCTGACTAAGCTTTGCTCTATTTCAACAGACTTGATATAAGCCAAAACCGAGAATAAATGACTTTCCTCCCAACTCTCATTATTCTTCGATCGTTTGTTCAGTTCAAATCAAATTACAGTAATTTTAAAGCGAGTTCACCGTGCAATGGACTAACTAAAATATGCCAATTTTTCACAGCTAATTTTTTAGGGCTACTCTTCATCAAAGATAGAAACATCTTGGAACAGAGTTAGGCACACAGCAAAAATGAAAGACTTATGATTATCCTACGATGAACTCCCTTCTCATTCTATGTAATTCTACTGAAAACGTTGAATGTTTCAATAAAACTTTACATAAGGCTTGCTGAATATGGCTCTAAGCATTATTAAATAACACTTTCAGCCTTTTTAAGAGCGATAAAGTGCAACGTGCATGGGGGTAAGAAATCAAAAATACTGGTATTTTTTCAATTCGGAGTGGAACATTGACTCATCACTGATCAGAGTTCCCCATTGTGGCTTGTGCGGCTTGACGCAAGGCGCGAGTTTGATCTAATAAGGCCTCCATATCTTCCTCAGACAGACGCTGAACATAATTCACCTTAATCTCTTCAATTAAAGCATGGAGTAAGTATTCCATCCGTTCCATACTCTCCTTGGCTTGAATTTCTGAACGCATGGATTGGGTAAAAGTACTAATTAAACGGTCTAACAAACGGTCAAATTCGGGATCTTCTTCTAGGATATGTTGAATCTGTGTGTAGACGATGGAATAAACCTGATGGATGGTTTGTTCTATCACATTTTTGGTTAAGTTTTCTACTCCCGGCAGTTTACTTAGATTTTGATAGCCCGGAATATCAGCAATTGCCTTGTCTAAACTATGATGAATAATCGCCTCCAAGTCCTCACGAGTGGCGGGCAAAACTTGATTAACAATTAACTGCACAATTAAACGAGAAATTTCGGCAACTTCGTTAATATCATTCAGATTGATATAGGGATTAGTGTTCCGTTGTGCTAAAAAATCAGTTAATTCTCCCCGTTGAATTGACCCCTGAACTTGGTTGAGAACTCCCACAACTACCACCTCGGTTAAGTCTTCAGCAATACCGGCTACAAAGCCTTGGCTGGCTTGTCGCTTAATGGTCTTTAAATCGATTAAGTTGGCTTGATTAAGTCGAATTAGAACAGGAATTGCTCGTAATAACCGAATGGAACGTAAGCCAAAAAGAACCGGAGCAAACAGTAAAATATCGTACCAACGCCATAACATAGCATCAAACCAATTTACGCCTGTATGACGACGACTGATGAACCAACTGCGGAGTAAAAATTCAGCAAAAAAAATTAAGGCAAAAGGAAAGTCTAGTAAACCGAAGTTATTGACTGGGCGACCATTTTCTCCGATGGGTCGAAAATAGTTCGTTTCGATGAGGGGGCGAAGTTTGCGGTTAAAAAAATTTAATTCTTGGATAGCATTTCGGGTCGATAAATATTCTTGACTCCAGAAAATTTGGAACGCTTCTTTGGATGAACCCTCTTCTCCCCAGATGTGTTCTCGCATGATGTTTTTAATTTGTTCCAATGTCCCAGTTTTATTGGCAATTAAAAAAGGGTTAGTATCAATCATTTCATCGCTGAGTTGGCGCAAATCTTCGAGAATTTCCGCCACTTCTGGAGAACTTAAACTGGTTTGAATCAGTTCTTCTTCTAAGTCTTCAACGCGCTTTAAATAGGCTTCTGTGTCCCGATGAGGTTCAATGGCTTTTACCCAGTCGTAAGCTTGAGTAATGGGTAAACGATGTACAACAATAGGTTCTTCGGGTATCTCTAGTTGATAACCTCCGAGATTAATACTCAAGAGTCTAACGCGCCCCTGTAACCAAAAATCCCGCAAGGGAACATAGGTAAAGTCAAACACCACAAGAACATAGTTGAGGAAGGCGATAATCGCCATAATTCGCTCAAACCAAAGGCTACCGCCTTTTTTCGGGGAACGTTTGACGGAAGCGCGGGGGCGCATTTGCTTAGATAAACTCATGCTTGAATGATTTGGACTGCCAAAATGAGTCCAGTCTAACATTGAGACTCCTCCCTGTTCCCAAACTTGGCTACTTTGAAAAATAATTGAGAATAGTTGTCATTTATGGTTTTTGTGTTTATAGTGGACAGAAGAAGGGGGGGATTCGACCTCTCTCACTTGGGAAACTGGTTCAGCAATTCGGAGGATGAAACGCAAGCATGGGACAAGCGACGGTAGTCACTGAGGTTAAAACCCCCAAAACCTCGACTTTTGAGCAGGTTGGACAGTTGTTAGGATTTGTGATGAAGGATGGGGAGAAAATCAAGTATTTGCGGTTAGTGATTCACAACCAAGAGTATTGGCTCAAAGTCCCCAAGTCTCTACGGAAAACCTTGGATCCAAGCCTGTATCCGGGCTGTTGGGTGAAAGTCTCAGGGACTCAAAAACGCTCTGGTAAAACGGGAAAATTTAAGTATAAGGCGATCGCACTTCAACCCGTTTTTAATGACTTTCCCTCCCCTTCTCCTCGGGTATCGCCTCCCCCCATACTCTCCACTCCCCCCAGCCAAAAAGCAAAAATTCTCATTTGTCAAAAATCGAATTGTCGCCAACGAGGGGGATCTGGGTTATGTAGTGCTTTAGATGAGTATTTGCGCGATCGCGGTTTAGAAAACCAAGTGCAAATCAAAGCCACAGGTTGCCTCAATCAGTGCAAAAAAGGCCCCGCTATGGTCGTTTTACCCGATAAAGCCAAATATACCCAAGTCACCCCCCGCAAGCTGCCCCAGCTTTTAAATCAACATTTTAATCCTCAGTAGGTAAGAGTCAGGAATCGGGAATCGGGAGTCGGGAATAGGTAATAGGGAATAATTCTCCCCTGCTCCCCAAACCTTCCTCTATTGCACACAACTCAAGTTAAATTTGTATTACGTTAAACCAAGGTTTTCAAATTATTGGCCGTTTCCTGTAAACTGCGTACTCCGATCCTCGTTTGAGCAATACCTGTCGCCGTTTGTTGCGCACCCAGGTTAATATCATCCATTGCTAGGCGTACTTGTTCCGTGGCGGTGGCTTGTTGGCGGGCGGTGAGGGAGATTTGCTCCACATTGAGGGCGATCGCATTAATCCCTTCCACAATATCATCCACTGCCTTGGTTCCGTCTTTCGTCACTTCTACCGTTGAGTAAGCCGTAGTCTGTACTGATTGCAGGATTTGGGTAATACTCACCGCCGATTGACGACTTTGATCGGCCAGCTTCCGGATTTCTGTGGCCACTACCCCAAAACCTTTCCCCGCTTCCCCAGCCCGCACCGCTTCCACAGCCGCGTTAAGGGCTAACATATTGGTTTGACTGGCAATATCCCGGACAACTTCCGTAAACTCGTTAACGCGCCCTAATTGTTCGGTTAAATCTAACACCTGTTTAACGATTTGCTGGGATTTCGCATCCAGATTATCCTTGTCGTTAATCAGATCCCCACTGGCCAAATCTTTCCCATTGGCTCGTACTAAAATATGACGAGCGGCTTTAGCGGCGGCTTCGGCTTGTTCGGCAGACTGTTGGGAAGAGGTGCTTAATTCTTCAATGGTAGCAGTAGTTTGGTTGACAGATGCGGCTTGTTGTGCTGCAATACTTTCCTGTTCTTCGATGGTGGCAGTTATTTCCACAGAAGAGGTGGCGATAGTATTGGCTTCTGAACTAATGCGATGAATCAGGCGATGAATTAAAAACCAACCGACAGCAACCGTACCGAGCAGGGATATAATACTCAGTAGCCCCGCAGTATTTTGTAGAATATCCAGTCGGGCTTGTTGTAGTTCTTGGGCTTCTAAAACAGTTTCGTGTTCTGAAGTGCTAAGAGTATCTAACAAGACTTCAACCCGATCTGAAATACTGCGAATATTAGCCCCTCGCCACTGTTGTAATGCTAGTTCTAAGTTACCTGCTTCCACACTTTGATTAATCCGTTGATTATTCTGTTCCATACGGCTTAATAAGTCATTCAATTCAGCTAAAATAGGCTGTCGTGTAGCATCCGTAATCAAGCGGTTGAGTTCGGTTTGATATCCTTTATACTGTTGCATTAATTCGTTGTAGCGTTCTTGGGCTTCACTATTGGGGTCTAGCAGATAAATTTGATGCGCTTTTAAGCTAAGAACCACACTGAGGGAAAATTTATTGATTGTTTCTTCAATGTTGTAAGATTCTTGTAGATAATTAGTCGATTCTCTCATTTTATTAACATCATTGAGGATAAAAAAAGAGGAAAAAAAGACTAAAATAATAGGAATGGAATAACCGCCAATAATCCAATATCTTAATTTAAACCTGTTACTGTTAATCTGTTCCATAGAACCTCATAATCACTTAATACGATTGAATTTTCATGATGACCCCAGTAAATTCCCCTCAAAATCTTTGGCAATTTTGGATTGATCGCGGTGGTACTTTTACCGATATTGTGGCGAAACGACCCGATGGGGAAATTGTCATTCATAAACTCCTGTCGGAAAACCCGGAACAATACCCAGATGCCCCCCTACAAGGGATTCGGGATATTATGGGGGTTAGTCGAGATCAACCTATTCCCACGGCGGAAATTGAAAGCCTCAAAATGGGGACAACAGTAGCCACCAATGCCCTGTTAGAACATAAAGGCGATCGCGTTGTTTTAGTCGTGACTCAAGGCTTTAAAGACGCTCTCCGCATTGGCTATCAAAACCGTCCTCAGATTTTTGCCCGTGAAATTATTTTACCACGTCTCCTGTACGAAACGGTGATTGAAGCCGTCGAACGGATTGATGCTAGGGGAACTATTCTTACTCCCCTGCAAATTGAAGCCGTCAGGCAAGATTTAGAAATCGCCCATCACGCCGGAATTCGCAGTTGTGCCATTGTTCTGATGCACGGTTATCGCTACCCTGAACATGAACAGGCGATCGCACAACTCGCCCAAGAAATCGGCTTTACTCAAATCTCCGTCTCCCATCAAGTCAGCCCCCTGATGAAGTGGGTCAGTCGGGGAAATACCACAGTGGTTGATGCTTACCTTTCCCCCATTTTACGCCGTTATGTGGATCAAGTGGCGACTTTTTTATGGGGAGAGAAAAACCCCCCCACGCCCACCACCCCCCATTTATTATTTATGCAGTCTAACGGGGGACTCACCGCCGCCCATCGCTTTCAGGGCAAAGATAGCATTCTGTCGGGGCCCGCTGGGGGGATTGTCGGGGCCGTCAAAACCAGTGCGATCGCTGGATATCAAAAAATCATCGGCTTTGATATGGGCGGCACCTCCACCGATGTCAGCCACTATGCCGGAGAATACGAACGCAGCCTAGAAACCGAAATCGCCGGAGTGCGCCTACAAACCCCCATGATGGCCATTCACACCGTCGCCGCCGGGGGCGGTTCCATGATCCACTACGACAGCACCCGCTACCTCGTCGGCCCCCAATCCGCCGGCGCCCATCCCGGCCCCGCGGCCTACGGCAAAGGCGGCCCCCTGACCATCACCGACTGTAATGTAAGAGTGGGGAAACTACAACCCGCCTTTTTCCCCCCCATCTTCGGCCTCCATGGCGATCAGCCTCTCAATACCGCCATTGTGTGGGAAAAATTCGACCAATTAACCGCCGCTATCGACGACGGGAGAACACCGGAACAAGTCGCCAGTGGTTTTTTAGCGATCGCCGTCGAAAAAATGGCCAACGCCATCAAAAAAATCTCCCTGCAACGAGGCTATGATGTCACACAATACACCCTCTGCTGTTTTGGCGGAGCCGGAGGACAACACGCCTGTTTAATTGCCGACGCTTTAGGCATGGAACAAATCCTCATTCACCCCTACGCAGGCGTTCTCTCCGCCTACGGCATCGGCCTAGCCGACATTCGCATCCTGCGGGAAAAGGCCCTAGAATTGCCCCTAAACCCTGCCCTAGAACCCCAACTCAGCCAAGCCTTCCAAGACCTCTCCCAAACCACCCAGGCCGAACTGCGCCAACAATACCCCACCCCACCCCCCATCAGTCAAGAAATCTGCACCCTCCACCTCAAATACCAAGGCACCGACTCCACCCTCCCCATCCACTGGGACAACTACGCCACCATGCAGGCCGAATTTGCCACCCTCCACCACCAACGCTATGGCTTCACCCTCCCCGACAAACCCCTAATCGTCCAATCCCTCTCCCTCGAATTAGTCTGTCCTACCCAAATCCCCCCCGAAAAGACCCACCCCCGCACCACCCCCCACCCCCCCCAACCCCTCACCACCGTTCCCCTCTACACCGCCGACCAATGGCATCAAGCCCCCGTCTACCAACGGGAAGACCTCCAACCCGGTGATATTATTCCCAGTCCCGCCCTGATCATCGAATCCACCGGAACAAATGTCCTTGAACCCGGTTGGCAAGCGGAAGTGAACCCCTACCAGCACCTGATTTTACGCAAAGTCGCCACCCCCGCCCCCTCTCCTAGCGCCATCCCCAGCGCAGATCAAGCCGATCCCGTCCTCCTAGAAATCTTTAATAACCTCTTCCGTTCCATCGCCGAACAAATGGGGACAACCCTCCAAAACACCAGCTATTCTGTCAACATTAAAGAGCGTTTAGACTTCTCCTGTGCCATTTTTGATCAGCAGGGTCAATTAGTCGCCAACGCCCCCCATATCCCCGTTCATTTAGGCTCAATGGGAGAAAGCGTCACCCGGTTAATTGAAAACCAACAAACCCCCTTTAAACCCGGTGATGTGTACGCCCTCAATAACCCCTACAATGGCGGAACCCACCTCCCCGATATTACCGTGATCACCCCCGTTTTTAACCCCCCTGATCTCACCACAAAACCCCTCTTTTATGTCGCCTCTCGCGGGCATCATGCCGACATCGGCGGCATTACCCCCGGTTCCATGCCCCCCCAAAGTCAACAAGTCCAAGAGGAGGGAATTTTAATTGATAATTTCCAATTAGTGGATCAGGGAACGTTCCGAGAACCAGAACTAATTGAGTTATTAACAACCCGTCCCTATCCCGTGCGCAACTTAACCCAAAATATCGCCGACCTACAAGCCCAAATTGCCGCCAATGAAAAGGGCGTGCAAGAACTGCAAAAAATGGTTCAACAATACGGCTTAGAAACCGTGCAAGCTTATATGAGGTATGTTCAAGAAAATGCCGAGCTTTGTGTTCGTCGAGTGATTAATGTCTTGAAAGATGGGGAATTTAGCACAGAATTAGATAGTGGGGAAAAAATTCAAGTTAAAATCACCATTCATCGTGATGAAACCAACCTAAATAATAATCGAGCCGTCCTTGATTTTACCGGAACATCTGCCCAAACTAATAGCAACTATAACGCTCCCTCTGCTATTTGTAAAGCCGCCGTTTTATATGTCTTTCGTAGCCTAATTGATCAAGATATTCCCCTGAATGCTGGGTGCTTAAACCCCCTAGAAATTATTATCCCCCCCGGTTGTTTACTTAACCCTCAATTCCCCGCCGCCGTTGTTGCGGGGAATGTAGAAACCTCTCAACTGATTACCGACTGTTTATATGGAGCGTTAGGCATCATGGCCGCCGCTCAAGGTACCATGAATAACTTCACCTTTGGTAACGAAAAATATCAATATTATGAAACCATTTGTGGCGGTTCCGGTGCCGGGGCAACCTTTAACGGAACCGATGCCGTACAAACCCACATGACCAACTCCCGCCTTACGGATCCTGAAGTGCTAGAATGGCGGTTTCCAGTCCTCTTGAAAAGCTTCACCATTCGCCCCCAGAGTGGCGGAGACGGCTTGTTTAAGGGGGGAAATGGCGTAATTCGTCAAATTCAGGTTTTAGAACCCATGACGGCCGCCATTTTATCCAGTCGCCGACGAGTAGCCCCCTTTGGATTAGCCGGGGGAGAGGCCGGATTACCGGGCAAAAATTACGTTTTACGACAGGGCGAAACCCTAGAAAAATTGGGCAATACAGCGATGGTTGAGCTAGAAGCCGGGGATTGTTTTGTCATTGAAACTCCCGGTGGGGGTGGATTTGGATCCCTAAAAAAAACTTACCCTTAAACATGGGTTAACCTTGACTCCCTACAATTCCCTATGGTGCATGACTTATGCGCTCATCACTGTAGCGGGTTGTCCTCGTTTTGGCAGCAGTCACGGGGTCAGTAGAACCCAATTATTGGGGATTAAGACAGATCATTGTCCCCCTAAGTTCCTTTTGCCCAAATCACACTAACTCAATTACACCAACCCCATTCAACCTCGTTAAATTTCCTAAAGTTTTTGGTTTTTGTTGGGGCAAAAACCCCCTTTTCTCCTCTGCTTAATCTTTGCTTGCACAACAGTATAGTCACATTTTTTTGAGGTCTGATGTTATCTTTAAATTTCCCATCTCAACTGTTTTCTTGGCGTAGCGTCAAACTGCTATCCGTTGCGGCTCTTTCTGCGGGTTTAGTGGCCTGTGGGGGAGAAGTAGCCAATAATAATGGGGAGACAGAAGGCAGTGGTCGGACTTCCACCGTAGCCATTAGTGGCGCGGGGGCAACCTTCCCGGCTCCTCTGTTCCAGCGTTGGTTTGACACCTTCAACCGCCAAGTAGACTCTATGGTTCAAGTGAGTTACCAATCCGTCGGCAGTGGTGCAGGGTTGGAACAGTATATCAACGGAACTGTGGACTTTGGGGCCAGTGAAGCGCCGATTACTGAATCCGCCGACCGTTTAAAATCCTTTAAAGATGCTTACCCCTACGAACCTCTGCAACTGCCTTTAGTCGGGGGGTATGTGATTTTTGCTTATAATCTGCCGGGGGTGGATGCCGAATTGAAACTGTCCCGGACGACCTACTGCGGGATTGTGGGCGGTACGATCACCAACTGGAATGATCCGGCGATCGCCACCGATAACGAAGGCGTAGAATTTCCCAATCAACCGATCACCTTTGTCCACCGTTCCGACGGTTCCGGGACTACCTTCGTCTTCACCAATCACCTCGACACCATTTGTCCCGATTGGCCCGCCGGAGCCGGTACCTCTGTAGACTGGCCCGTTGGCATTGGTGGTCAAGGGAATGAAGGGGTAGCCGCCGGGATCCAACAAAATGAAGGAGCCATCGGCTATCTGTCCTACGCTTACGCTAAATTGAACGACATTCCCGTTGCTCGCATTGAAAACAAAGCGGGCAACTTCCCCGATCCCCTGCCAGCCAATGCGTCCTTAGCCTTTGAAGGGGTTGAGATGCCCGATGATTTCGCCCTGCTGGTTCCCGATCCTGAACATCCCGACGCTTACCCCATCTCTGGTTTAGTGTGGGTGATGGTTTATCGGGAATATAGCGATGCCAATAAATGGGATGCACTCAAAGAAGTGTTAGAGTGGACCCTCGGCCCCGAAGGGCGCGCCATTACCGAAGAGTTGTACTATGTGCCGATGCCCGATAGTATCGTGACTCGGATCAAAAAAGAATTAGATGCCGTTAAAGTGAACTAGCCCTGATTGGATTATGCCGTTCGCCTAGGGCTCCGAAGAAAAAGCCGCCGGGTTTCTTGCCTAAATCTTGGTTAAACTACCAAAATAGTCCTAGAAACCCGGTTTTTTGCTCTCTGGGTTTTGTTTTTTATTCCACGCCATCATGACAACCTTTGACGATATACAGGATAAAGTTTCTGCTCCCAGTCTAGAGAAAAAAATTAGTAGCGATCGCGTCCTAGATGTAGGCTTTTGGGGGTTAACCCTCCTCCTCGCCATCAGTGCCGGAGCCGTCTTAATTTGGGTGATCCTACAAACCGCTAACTCCAGCATTCCCGCCATTCAGCAGTTTGGTCTAGAGTTCCTAACCACCAAGACCTGGAACCCCGTCACCAACATTTACGGCGTACTACCCCAAATCTATGGCACCCTCGTCACCTCCTTTATTGCCCTCCTGATTGCCATTCCTGTAGGTGTCGGTGTGGCCGTCTTCCTGACTGAGGATTTTGTCCCCCGCTACATTACTACCCCTATCGCCTTCGCCATCGAGTTAATCGTAGCCATTCCCAGCGTAGTCCTAGGACTCTGGGGAATTTTCGTCTTAATTCCCTTCCTGCGCCCCTTCTTTCAATTCCTCAATAACAATTTTGGCTGGATTCCCATTTTTAGTGGTGGCGCACCTCGCGGAAACAACCTTTTCGTCGTGGGTTTAGTCCTCTCCCTGATGATTGTTCCCCTGATTATCTCCATCACCCGCAGCACCTTTGAAGTGTTGCCCCCCTCCCTCCGTGCTGGTTCCTTGGCCTTGGGTGCCACTCGTTGGGAAACCATCCTCAAAGTGCTAATTCCCGCCGGCCTTTCCGGGATTATTAGTTCCGTGATGTTGGCAATGGGACGCGCCATGGGGGAAACCATGGTAGCCGCCATGATGGTAGGTAATGCCAACCGTATTGATGTTTCCATTCTTCAGCCCGGTTCCACCATTACCGCCCTCATCGCCTCCCAGTTTGGGGAAGCTGGACGCTTGCAAGTTTCCGCCCTGATGTATGCAGGTTTGGTCTTAATGGTTCTCTCCCTAATCGTGAATATTTTGGCTGAGTTAATCATTCGTCGCTTCCAAAATATTGAATAAATCCCCCGCTAGGGGTAAATCTTGTTCCTTCCAGAGTAAATAACCTTAGACACCGTGGAAAATCAGCCCTCACCTATTCCTAATCAGCGTCTATTTGACCTATCTAAAAAATCAGTCGCCCTCCATCGGCGAATCTTGAGTATTACTCTCACCTCACTAACCTTTATTTTCACCAGTGCCATTTTAATTCCCCTGTTTATGGTGGTGATTAATGTCTCCGCTAGAGGGGTGAATCAACTCAAGTTTCCCGATACCTTCACCCAACTACCTCCCCCTCCCGGTTTAACAGAAGGGGGGTTTGGTCATGCCATTATCGGCACCTTAATCACCCTCGCCATTGCCAGTGCTATTGCGGTTCCCTTTGGCATCTTATCGGCCATTTATTTAGCTGAGTTTGGTCGGGGGAGTAAAATCGCCTATCTGGTCAAATTTTCCGCCAACGTTTTAACCGGGGTTCCGGCTATCTTATGCGGTCTATTTGCCTACTCCATTGTGGTGATGCCTATGGGAGGGTTTTCCGCCTTTTCTGGTGGTGTGGCGTTGGCGGTGTTGATGTTACCGATTATTGTTCGGGCAACAGAAGAAGCCTTATTATTGGTTCCCAATGAAATGCGTCAGGCTGCCATTGGGGTAGGTTCTACCCGCTTCCAGATGGTGATTTCCATTGTCATTCCGGCCGCCCTCCCAGCAATTATTACTGGGGTAGTTTTGGCCTTAGCACGGGCAGCCGGGGAAGCGGCGCCTTTATTATTTACGGCGTTTAATAATAATTTTTGGTCAACGGATCCCAGTCGGCCCGTGGCGACTTTGCCTGTGTTGATTTATTTCTTCTCGATTATTCCCTATAAGGCCTCTCAAGATTTAGCTTGGGCGGCGGCAATGGTTTTAGTGGCTATTGTGTTAATTTTCAGTATTGTGGCGCGTTTGGCGGGCAAACAGAAGGCCTTTTATAGCTAGGGTTGGCTGAATAAGTGGGAGAGTCGGGAATCGGGAGTCGAGGAATCAAGAATTATTCCCTATTCCCTCTCCCCTGTTCCCTGTTCCCCACCCGGAGCAGAGTTATTCAGCAAGCCCTAGGCAATAAGTAATAATTCTCCGACTCCCCCCTATTGCAAGAGTGGCTCTTGCCTCTTTCCTACCAAGGCATTGATCTACTATAAATTGTTTGGATATGCTGTTTCATACCGCGATCCGTAACAGTAACAAGATTTTGACAGAAAGCATCAACATCCTTAATAGCTTGAGCCGTGAGCCGAACTCTTCCCGTAGGGGTTTGAGTCCAAGAAAATGCAGGAATACTAAAGCCATGTGCAAAACTGTGCCGTACTTTCATAATTTCGTTGAGTTTTTCACGAACCCTAACCCCATTCATATTTCTGGCTGGCCAAACCCAATCTCCGATAGGATCATAACCAGTATATTGTACTAAAAGGTTACGGGTGTTCTCTGCATTGGGTGTATTGAATCTTTTAAGTTCCCGTTCAGCATTCCCTTTCGCCACAGAATGTACAGCATGGAATTGGGAATCTAAGGGATTCGCCGTTGCATCGAAAAAATTTCTTACCAGTTCATTGATGTAAGCATCCCATGCCGCAATAAATGCGGCAAGAGCGGAGTGATAGTAAACTTGAGTTTGAGTCCGTGATATTGGTCGCAACCGAAGATCAGTTGCTGTTGATCGAAGAATTCGAGCCTGTTCGGAGGCGATCTGATACTTAATAGCTGCTGGTGAAGGCACAGTAATAATCTTAGAGACAGTCTACAAATTCCTCAAGTGCGGTTCGGTATCTATCCAGAGGATCTTTATTCAATTGCACCCGTTCTTCCACAATTATTTTGGGACCCGATTTGAGTTTGTGCAAAGGAGTGCCAGTATGAGCAGCTACCACACAAGCACTATGATAATCAGGAATAGAGATAAAACTTTTGCTAGGCAATTCTTTAGATATCGCATAAATATGACGATGTTTCTGATGTAGAGCATCCATCGTCTGCTTAATTGTTTTGTTGACCGCTTGAAACGCTTTGCTGGGGTTTCCTTCAAATAAAGTCACCCGGTTACTCACAAATGTATGTAACTTTGGAATATCTAATCCCTCTTCTTTTGCTCGTTTAGCAAAGCTAATTCGTGCATAGGTTTCAGTTAATGGATCGCTGATACCATAGAGAAGTGCCACGACATTCTCTAGAGCGCGACGGGAACTATCATCAGCCGTGAATGGGATCACTAAATTTTCTGCGGCAACCAGAGCAAGCTGTGTATAAACAGCAAAACTCGGATTACAATCAATCACAAATAAAGTGTCCCGATTCCCACTTTTTTTGCGCAGAGCAACAGTCAGGTCTTTGATCCAAGTAAGTACCTGTTTCCAAGCATCAATAGGGATTGAAAGTTGGGAGGTTTGGCGGATTGCTTCAGAGAGTATTTCCAAGAGATTGTCACCACATACAAGTTTTAAATTCTTCGGTATATTAGAATTAAAATCTCTAGCTTCACAGACATAGGGAGAAATATCAGGGAGCATCATAAAAGGCGAATTCAGACGTGCTTCTAGGTAGCCTGCTACTGTTGCTCGTGGTTTTTTCTGAATTAACGAGTTTAGGGCCTTTGGACTATTAGGATTTCCCCCAAGTATAGTTTCTGAGACATTGGCTTGTGGACATAAATCAATGACATAGACATCTGTATCAGGGTGACGGTAAGCATATTCGGAAGCCGCTACAAAGCAAAGAAAGCTTTTTCCTACTCCACCTTTATTGTTCCAGAAAGCGTATGAAGTCATTTGAGTGAACCGTTTCTATCAACGTTAGTATAAATTATTGGTGCGTCCGTTAGCCCTCGTCTGTCACTTTCCGGTTTTTCGAGGGAACGCTGATAGACCTAGATGAAGAATCAACGATCAAGCTGGGGGAAAAATCAGCCGCAAGTAGGGGTTTTCAGGGGTGGGATGCTGATGGTCTGGGATTCATGTAGACTAAAATAGGTGTTTTTAGCCCAGTGAGTGAACTCCCCATGATGGATCTGAGTGTTTTAAGTTTAGATGTGGCCACAACTTTAACCGCCTTGTTGTATCTGGTGTTGAGTGGCTTATATTTGTTGATTCTCCCTTCAGTTCTCTATTGGTATTTGAATCAACGTTGGTATGTGGCGAGTTCTGTGGAACGGACGGTGATGTATTTCTTTGTCTTCTTCCTGTTCCCCGGACTGTTGTTACTCTCGCCCTTCCTCAATTTTCGCCCGAAACGCCGTCAAGTGGGAGTCTAACAGAGAAGATGCGACGAATTGATGCGATCGCCTTCACCTTAGTGATTTTCGGGGGCGGTGCTGTTCTCTACTGGGGGTTTCAATGGTTCGGACTCGATGGTATTCAAGCCGGAATCTGGACACAAGCCTTGATGGTGATGGGGCTGTTAGGCTGGTTAGGTACCTATTTATTCCGGGTCGGTACGGGTAAAATGACCTATCATCAACAGTTGAAGGATTACGAGGACGCGGTTCTACAAAAGCGTTTAGAGGAAATGAGTCCTGACGAGTTAGCCCAACTTCAAGCCGAAATTGAGCAAGAAGAGCGCGGCCACCCTTCCCAGTCTGAGACGTGAAGCGACCTCATCCCCTGCACCAAATTCTGATAAGATCAAAAGTCTGAGTCTTTCACCTTCAACCCCCCATGACCTCTGTTTCTGATTGTTTCCAAGCCCTGAAAAAACAAGGAACTTGCGCCCTGATCCCCTTTATTACGGCCGGAGATCCAGATTTAGGGACGACAGCCCAAGCCTTAAGAGTATTAGATCAATCGGGGGCGGATTTAATTGAGTTAGGGGTGCCGTACTCGGATCCCTTAGCAGATGGTCCGGTGATTCAAGCGGCGGCTACCCGTGCGTTACAACAGGGGGTGACACTGGATAAGGTGTTAGAGGTGGTTAAGTCGGTACAGGGAGAGGTCAAGGCTCCCATTGTTTTGTTTACTTACTACAACCCCATTTTTTATCGAGGGGTTGAAAATTTTCTCGCCCAAGTGGCTCAAGCGGGTGTGAAAGGTTTGGTCGTGCCGGATTTACCCTTAGAAGAAGCCGAGGTTTTGTTAAAACCGGCGGCGGCTCAAGGGATTGATGTAACGTTATTAGTGGCTCCAACGAGTCCGAAAGAACGGATTGAGGCGATCGCACAACAATCCCAAGGCTTTATTTATCTCGTTAGTGTTACAGGAGTAACGGGAACTCGTACCGAAGTCGCCTCTAGAGTCAAAGATATTCTTCCCGCCCTACGGGATCTGACAGACAAGCCCATTGGTGTTGGATTTGGTATTTCTCAGCCAGAACACGCCCAACAAATCAAGGCTTGGGGGGCAGATGCGGTCATTGTGGGCAGTGCCTTTGTGAAACGCCTCGCCGAAAATTCCCCGGAAGAGGGATTAAAAGCCATTGGGGAATTTTGCCAAAGTTTAAAGGCCGCGATTGTCTCCTAATAAATTCCCAATGTAGCGAATCCCCGCCAGGTGTCCTTGTGGTCAGCGTCGGGAGGAAGTCACAGGCGAGAGTAAGATTCCATCACCACCGCCCGATAGCGCACCACACCGGACTGCTTACTATCGAGACAACGCGCCACCCCTCGGGATAAATCAAGGGTGCGAGGATAGATATAAGGCCCCCGGTCATTAATCCGCACAATCACGCTCTCCTGACTTTCTAAATTTGTCACCTTGAGATAGGTATTAAAAGGTAAATAGGGATGAGCGGCAGTAAAGGCCTCTTGATCATAGATTTCCCCATTGGCCGTCATACGACCATGAAAATAAGGCCCATACCAAGATGCTAACCCCTCAAACTGACGACGGGTTTCGACTAAACTGTACATAGCCCGTTGAGCTTCCACCAAACTCAAAGCCTCAGCGCCCAGTGCTTGACGGAGATGATTCACCCAATGAATAACCATTAATTCCCGATGGGGTTCTTCAAGCGGTGTAATATTAGAATCCACTAAAAATAAAAGGCGATCGCCCGCCATCCCCGCCGGATTGCCTCCTAGCAGACTGGGCTTAATCTCCGTCGGATCCAAGTCCTCCTTATTCAGCAAATACCGTAAACGCTCGGCTAAATCTTCAATCTGTTGACGGTTTTCTAATTTCATCACCGTCTGACCATTAACCAAAAGATGAAACTCCTCCCGATGCTTGGAAGGAGTTTCAGGTTGCGATCGCCCGCTCACCCATTGTAATCGCTCAGGAACAGTTAGCTTGCGGGTTTCACCATTAACCACCTGAGCAATTTTCACCACATTCCCCGCCTCCTGAGTCATTTTTGACCAATGAAACACATTCTCAACGACCTGACTTAAACGTTCTCTCAGGCTAGTCTGATGGGTTAATTTAGGCTGAGACTGCCCTAACTTCTCCGTCTGCGGTCGCTGGGACCATTGAGCCGTAGAAGACCAAGCCGGAGGACAGAAGCCATCCTGAGCGGAATTTTGCCAAGAGACTATTTTTCCCCGTAAGGGGCGGGGGACTCCTTCATAGGAACGAAAATCCGTTTCCCAACTCGAAAGCGTCTCAGGCAAACGCTGGAATGCCACCTCAAGAGGTGGTTCCTGACCCCGATTGTAGCCGCCAAGATGTAACCCCGTGGTTGCCCAAGACCATTGCCAAGGGGCAGAGGGCATCCATGAACCCCAATCTGAAGAATAACTCAATAAATGACTATTTTTAGGAGCAGAGGCTAGACGTAATCCTGTTAAACGAGAGTCTGTCAGGATAAATTGGCTAAACCCTAGTAAGATCCCGACACAGGATGTCACCCAGGCTAGTCTGAAAAAAGTCATGAGCAGTATTTTTTAAAGACGACACACCAGTGAGGAACGAAACGTACCTTAGTATACATAATTTCCTCGGGGATCAAGAAAATTTTGATCCCCGCCCTTCTCAAAGCGGCTGGTTGCCTGTTGACAGAGCGCAGGGAATCGGGAAAAGTGAGTAGGGGACTATCCCGCCCCAGCCCTTAAAATCCTACCTTTTGGTAGGGGAGCAGGAGGCCAAAACTCCCCTATCTTATCGATTTCTTCTCTATTCTCAAAACCTTTATGCCGCACTTGATTCCCTTTTATATTGTGGATGTTTTCGCCGTGGGAGCTTATACGGGAAACCCGCTTGCCGTCATCACTTCAGCCCATACCTTAGACGATCAACAGATGCAGGCGATCGCCCGAGAAATGAATTATTCTGAAACCACCTTTATCCTCAGTAATACCCCCCGATCCGGTGGCTACGACGTGCGCATTTTCACCCCAAAACAAGAACTCCCCTTTGCCGGACACCCCACCCTCGGCACCGCTTACATCCTCAAGGAAAAAATTCTCTCCTCCCCCCCAGATACCCTCACCCTAAATCTAAAAGTCGGCCCGATCCCCGTCACCATTCAAGGGGATCATCCCTTGGGTGAAATCCTCTGGATGCAGCAAAATCCGCCCCAATTTGGTGACACCTTCCCCCCAGAAACCTTGGCCCCTATCCTCAATCTCCCCCCAGAAGCCATTGATCCCCGCTTCCCCATTCAAGCGGTATCTACGGGGGTTCCCTTTATTATTGTTCCCCTCAAAACTCTCTCCGATGTCCAACAAATTCAGCTTCAGCGTGACCGTTATTTTGAGCTAATTACAAACAGCGAGGCTAAATGTATTTTAGTCTTTTGTCCAGAAACCTATCGGAGGGAGCATCAACTCAATGTCCGTGTTTTTGCTGACTATTTAGGCATCCCAGAAGATCCTGCCACAGGCAGCGCTAACGGGTGTCTCGCTGGTTATTTAGCCGAACATAATTATTTCAATCAACCGACGGTAGACCTACAGGTTGAACAAGGCTATGAAATTGAGCGTCCCTCCTTACTTTTTTTAAAGGCAAAACCGAAAACAGAGGGGATCGATGTACATATTGGGGGGCAAGTCGTGATGATTGCCCAAGGGGAATTGTTCGTTTAATCGGTTAAGACGGCTAATTCCTCGCCCTTGTGATTCCACAGTCGGGCTGTTTGATCCTCAGAAGTGGTCACAATACGCTGCCCATCTGGGCTGAATTGGGCAGACCTAACCCAGTCCGAGTGACCTCGCAATTCCGTGTCAGTTGTCTGAATCATGGCAAACCTCCAACCGTTGGTCAATCAGGGGATTAAGGCGCAAAAAGTCCCTTAAATGGTCGCAGCCCGCTGCCAACAACTGGGGTAAATCCCGCACAGGCCAAAGCCTTGTAGTACCATCGCCAGAACTGGTGAGGATTTGCTGACCATCGGGGCTGAATTGGACAAACAATACTGCATCTAAATGACCGGAAAACAGGCCAATACTTTGACCGTCTAACGTCCACAGTCGGGCTGTTCCATCGTCTGAAGCGGTAACAATACGCTGCCCATCTGGGCTGAATTGGGCAGCATAAACCCCGCCGGAGTAACCCGTTAAGACGGCTAATTCCTCGCCCTCCTGATTCCACAGTCGGGCTGTTCCATCCCACGAAGCGGTAACAATACGCTGCCCGTCTGGGCTGAATTGGGCAGACATAACCCCTTCGGAGTGACCCGTTAAGACAGCTAATTCCTTGCCCTCCTGATTCCAGAGTCGAGCAGTGTTATCCTCCGAAGCGGTAACAATACGCTGCCCGTCTGGGCTGAATTGGGCAGACATAACCCCTTCGGAGTGACCCGTTAAGACAGCTAATTCCTTGCCCTCCTGATTCCACAGTCGGGCTGTTCCATCGTCTGAAGCGGTAACAATACGCTGCCCGTCTGGGCTGAATTGGGCAGCATAAACCCCGCCGGAGTAACCCGTTAAGACGGCTAATTCCTCGCCCTCCTGATTCCACAGTCGAGCTGTTCCATCGTCTGAAGCGGTAACAATACGCTGCCCATCTGGGCTGAATTGGGCAGCATAAACCCCGCCGGAGTGACCTGTTAAGACGGCTAATTCCTTGCCCTCCTGATTCCAGAGTCGGGCTGTTCTATCGATTGAAGCGGTAACAATGTGTTGACCATCTGGGCTGAATTGGGCAGCATAAACCCCGCCAGAGTGACCCCGCAGTTCATTTTTAGCGCGGATTCTGCCTAAGATCGACTGTAGGGCAAAGACTGGGCGTTTCGTCGGATAGTCAGCCATCCGACGACCATTGTCTGTTAGAGAGGCCAATTCTGATGCTGTTTCTAGTGCTGTCACTAAAGCGGGAATGGGTTGGAATTCAAATTGTTCTAACGCTAGATTGCTTTGCTGTTCCAGACGGGTTACAGTCTGGGCTTGTCGGACTAATTGATGACCCCCCCAAACAGCCACCCCAGACCCCAATAAGGAAACCATCAAGATTCCTGTTCCCCAACGGATGCGCTCCTTGGCTTTCTGGTACGCTTGGCTCAGAACTTCCCGGGCTGTTTGTTCGGCTTCGAGCGCTGACCTTGTTTCCTCGCTCATCTGTTGCTGACTGGCTGACAGAAAATCCTCGTCCTCTGTACTTAGCCGTTTTCCCTCCCGCCATGTCAACGCATCCCTTAAGGCCTGCCCCCGCAACAGACGGGATTTATCTTGGCGCTCTGATGTTAACCAGGCGTTAAAGGCTTCATTATAGGGTCGCAGTTGGTTTAAGGCTTTTTCTACCCATTCGAGATTAAACACCTCCCCATAGATGGGATTGGCTACTTTTAAGCTTTCCCCCCGTTTCACCACTAATCCCATTAAACGCAGATAGGTGATTTCTAAGTCTCCTGTTGCCTTCATTTGACCGGCCTGTAATATCTGTTGATATACCCCCAATAAACGACTGGCTAACTGCTCATTACTCAGGAGACGGTTCTGAATGGTGCGTAAATGCTCCGGTTCGTCGTGCATTTCCCAATTCTCCACAATCCGCCGTTGGACTAATTGAGCGACTTCTTCTTTTTCCCTTCCTTGGGGAATCTGTTCTACGTCTGCTCTCAACCAGTGACACAACTTCTGGGTCAGGAAGGGCTGTCCCCCTGTCCAGTCTAAGATGGCGGCTAAGACTTGCTCTGGGTCATCGGCTATCTCGACCAACCCTTGACTCAGGGGCAGGGCTTCCTGAAGCTCAAAGCCTTGCAATTCTATTGCCCGACCTATATTAAAGGGGGTGCGTTTTTTGTCGGCGATTAAATCTCCTGGTGTGGCAACACCGATTAGGGCAAAGGTGATGCGTTGATAGGCGGGTAAATCCGCTCGTTTGTTGTAAATGTCTCGAATGACGGCAAAGAAGTCATCTAGGTTAAAGTCTAGGCTCAGAATACTGTCTATTTCATCAATGAAAATCACTAGGGGACTGGGGACTAATTCGAGGAGGGTGACAATGAATTTACTAAAGCGATGGACGTTGGATAGATAGTTATGCTCTGCCCACCAAGCATTACAATCCAATTGGTCATCTAGGTCTAAGCTGTCTATGAGAATGTCAATCATCCCTGCATACCAGGCTTCGGGGGTGACGCTGGCTGTGCCTAGGACGGTGATATCAATGGCAACGCAGGCGATGCCCTCGGCTTGTAAACGCTGCATGGTGCGCACCCGCAGGCTGGATTTCCCCATCTGTCGGGCATTGAGGACATAGCAGAAGTCCCCGGATAGGAGGGCTTGATAGAATTCTTCGTCGGCCTGACGTTGGGCGTAGGTGGGGGCGTTGTGGGGTAAACTCCCCCCCACTTGATAGAGGGAGGGGGACTGTTGGCTTTTCATGGGCTGGCTTAATTGGGGGGTTGAGTTGTGTCTGTGAGGTGGGAATCCGGCGCTGTCCCGAAGGTCAGCGCCGGGAGAATGTCAGGAGAGGACTTGGTACAACTGGACGCGGTAGGGGATGCCTTTGAGTTCCTGAAGTCCCATGTCTTCTACGGGTAAGTAGAGGTGATCTTTTACGGTGTCATAGACCATCTGAGAGATACAGATGCCTCCGGGTTTGGCTTTGCTCTGAAGTCGGGCGGCAATGTTGACCCCGGCACCGAGAACGTCTCCATCACTGAGCAATACATCCCCGACATGGATGCCGATACGATGCTCTAGGATGCTATGGGGGTCTAGGTCGTGGTTTTGGGCGGTCAGGGCGGCCTGCATCTGTTGCGCACATTCGACGGCTTTCACGGCGCTAACAAAATAGACTAACAGACCATCTCCTGTGTTTTTGAGGATTTGCCCCTGATGGTCTTGGCAGATGGCTGTCATGGTTTTGAAGTCCCGCTTGAGGGATTCGAGGGTTTTCTGCTGGTTGGCGACCATTTTGGGGGTGGAGTCTACTACGTCGGTGAACAGGATGGCGGCTAGGGTGGAGCCGGAGTTCTGTTCACTGGGGCTGGAGAGGGGGTTGGGGAGGATCAGGCGATCGCGCAAATAAATCCGATAGAGGTCACACAACGGAGTGACGGCATTTCCAACAAATTTTACTAGCCCCATACTGCGCAATTTAAAGGCTTCATCGGAGCCAATCTCGACGGGATTATTCTGTTGGATAATTTGCGCGATCGCCTCCAGTAAACCCTCGTCCTCTTGCAGATTCCCCAAATGTCGCCGCAGATGGTCGTAATAAATACCCGCTTCGGTGGGTGCTGTCCTCAATAACTCCTCATAGGTTAGCCTGTGCTGGGCGAGATGATAGAGCGCCAACCGCACCAGATAAGGATGCCCTCCGAGTACCTTCATCAAGGTCATCTGTTGATCCTCGGTGAAGGTTAAATGATGACGTTCAATCAAGCTCTGCACCTGCTCAAAAGTCAATTCGGGGAGTTCAATGGGAATCCCCACATTAAAGGGCGATTGATTGATATTGAGCGGAATATAAACCTCTTTGGAGTGGGAAATGACGAGGCGCAGCTTTTGCCAGAGGGCTTGATTTTTGCCCTCTTCGTGCCAGGCCCGCAGGAGTCCAAAGAAGTCCATCGCTACTTCTGGGTGTTGAAACACCCGATCCACCTCATCTAAAGCCAAAATGAGGGGACTCTCTAAAGTCGTGAGCAAGTATTTTTTGAAATACTTGGTACATTTGCGACTACTGCCTAACACCCCCTGCCAATACTTATCTAGATTCTCTGGCAGGTCTAATTCCTCGGCCACACTGGCGCAAAACCACTGTAAAAAACTGTCCAGCGTCTCTAAGAACTGACTATCCGCCAGTTGCAGGTTAATATAGGCCACCTGATACCCCAACCGTTCACCTTCCCCTAAAATCCGACTCATCAGAGAGCTTTTGCCCATTTGACGGGGGGCTTTAATGCGGATTAAGGTGTTAGGGCGGGCGATCGCCTCATAGCAATCTGGCTCAATGGGGGGACGTTCGACATAAAAGGGAGAGCCTAGAGGAACTTGTCCCTCCGGTATTTCTAGGTTAATCACAACAAACTTTAATTCAGATCAATGCCCTCATTCTAATCACAGTTCACTCAAAGCTATATTTAGGGTCTGCTGAATATCCATCTAATCACTGTTATTAGGATTCTTAGCGGTTTAGGAACGAGAAACTACAAGGTTTTAGGGATAAATCATCAAAAAGGCTTGCCTTTTTCCGATTCCCCCTGTTCCCTGTTCCCTGTTCCCCAAACCTTCCCCTACTGCACACAACTCAAGTTAAATTGGTATCAGAAGAGTCCGGGATTAGCATAAGACACCGCCACCTCGCCCCAAGCAGGTGGGGGTGTGCGTCGCTCTTTTTGTTCAAGCTATCAGCATGAAGAAATATCTTCACGATTTTCTTGCATCATTTTAAATCTAATAATCCTTGTTCTTTCAGCTTGGGGTTAAAGCGTATTTCTAAAGTCACTCCGCGGTCTTCTAACTGTTTTAAAATCTCAGCTTCTAATCGACGGGCTACTTTTTTTAATAACTTAATTTTACCTAAATCATCTTGACTTTCATAAGCTTCTTGCTCTTCTTCACTCCAGGTTAATTTAGCATCAATGGGATCATTCCAATCTCCCTCTTCCTCACTATTTCCGGGGGGAATTGCGCCATTTTCTGCTAGCCAAGCTTGCTTAATTTCGTCTAAAATCGTTCGACTGGGGCGGTCGATGGTTTGGGCTTTTAGCCAATAACAATTAAACGGTTTTCGGACTAAATGCTGTTTTAAACTCACCTCAATATCCCGAGAATAGTTCACCAATTGTAAGACCTTTTTTTGATCAAAAATGGCATAAACCCCGATTTTTTTATGCCAAGATTCAGCCACTTTTCCCGCTTCGGTTAAATAGGGAATAAATTCTAAACTGGCTAAAGTGGGATATTCAGAGGAAGTCATGATGCAAGATAATCGATTGAGTTCACCCAAACATTTTAAACGAAAACCCGTTACGTTACGGTTGACTCATCAGGGTTTCACTGGCGGCTTGATGCAGGAGACTATGGCGACGGACAAGGGTCATGATATCTTTAGCGTAGCCTCCCCCAATGACGGCGGCGACGGGGTATCCGGCACTATAACAGGTACTTAATACTATTTTCTCTCGTCGATAAATACCCCAATCACTGAGGGCTAATTTCCCGAGACGATCTTCAACGTGGGTGTCTACTCCGGCATCGTATAACACTAGATCCGGTTTGACTGCACTCAGTAGATCGGGTAACTGTTGCGCCAAAATTTGCAGGTAGCCATCATCATCCAAACCAATGGGGAGGGGAACATCAAGATCGCTTTGTTGTTTTCTGTGGGGGAAGTTGGCCTCGCAGTGCATGGAAAAGGTGAACACTCGCGGATCATTACGAAAGATAAAGGCTGTGCCATCGCCTTGGTGAACGTCAAGATCAAGGATGAGGATTTTCTGGACTTTCCCTTGATTGAGGAGGAGTTGAGAGGCGATCGCTAAATCATTGAAAATACAAAATCCGGAGCCGTAACTGGGGAAAGCGTGGTGAGTTCCCCCGGCCGTATTACAAACAATCCCCTTCTCTAAGGCTAACTCGGCGGCTAAAATTGTCCCCCCCACGGCTGTACAGGTGCGCTTGACTAATGCTGGACTCCAGGGTAAACCGATGCGGCGCTGGGCTTTGGGGTCTAAAGTTCCCTCACAATAGGCGGCTACATAGTCGGGGGTGTGAACTTGTTCAATCCAAGCGCGAGGGGCTATTTTGGGGGTGAAAACGCGATCGCCTGTGGTAATCCCGGTTTGCAATAAATAATCGTAAAGTAGTTTAAATTTCGGCATGGGAAACCGATGTTGATCCGGCAGGGGGGTAACATAATCCGGGTGGTAAACAATAGAAACGGCCATCTATAAGTACATCGGGAGAATCGGGGCTAAATTGAGATTGTGGGAGACTAAATCGGCAATCCCATCTAAGATGATTTCCCGGTGTTCTCGGTAGTTAGGAACCCCTGTCGGTAGGGAAGATAAACCCCGACGTTGGCGCAAATGGTTAAGCCACGCCCTCCGCCAAGGCCCGTTATCAAATAAACCATGTAAATAGCAGCCCCACACCGTTTGAGTCTGATCCACTACCCCCAATCCGGGATCATCAAAGAGAGGATGACAGGAGGGAATTTGAGTATCTTTATTCCCTTCTATACGATGGGTGCGGCCTTGATGGATTTCGTAGCCATCAATGGGTAGACCTTTATGGGGAAAGTGGGACAAACAACTGCGTTGACGCACCACTTTGTTGCGGGTGATGGTGGTGCGCACCGGGAGGAGATTGAGGCCGGGGTAATAGCGATCTTCCCCTTCTAGACCTTCGGGATCTGTGATTAGTTGCCCTAACATCTGAAAACCACCACAAATTCCTAACACATTCCCCCCGGCGGCGGCGTAGTCTTGGATTTTCTGCGCCATGCCGCTATCATGGAGGGCTTTGAGGTCAGAAATGGTGGTTTTGGAACCGGGAATAATCAGGGCATCGGGATAGGCGAGAGAGTCGTTGAGGTGGATATATTTGAGGGTAACGCTGGGTTCTGCGTCGAGGGGGTCAAAGTCGGTAAAGTTGGAGATGCGGGGTAAACGGAGGACACCTATAGTAAGTTCGGAATTGGGTTTGCGCGATCGCCTTTCCAACAAACCCAGAGAGTCTTCCGCCGGGAAGAGGTTCTCACTCCAAGGAATCACCCCCAAAACCGGAATTTTTGTATAGTCTTCCAGCCATTTAATCCCCGAATCTAACAGAGAACGCTGGCCGCGAAACTTATTAATCACAATCCCCCGAATTAAGATCCGCTCCTCGGGTTCCAACAGGGCTAGAGTTCCCACCACATGGGCAAAAGCTCCCCCCCGATCAATATCTACCACTAAAATGGTGGGGGCGTTGAGGTACTTCGCCACCCGCATATTGGTTAAATCCCGATGTTTTAGATTAATTTCCGCCGGACTGCCCGCCCCTTCACAGATAATCAGATCAAATTCCGCCGAAAGGCGCTGTAAACACTCTGTAATGGCTTCCCAGCCTAACTCAAAATACTGCTCATAATATTCTTGGGCGGTGGTGTACCCGATGGGTTTTCCCTTCAGAATCACTTGAGAGGTCATATTCCCTTGGGGTTTGAGCAGAATCGGATTCATTTCCACCAAGGGATTCACCCCAGCCGCCCAAGCTTGCACCGCTTGAGCATAGCCAATTTCGCCCCCTGTCGCCGTGACATAGGCATTGAGTGCCATATTTTGACCTTTAAAGGGGGTAATGCGCCAACCTCGATGGGAGAGAATGCGACAGAGGGCGGCGGTAATCATGGATTTTCCAGCATTGGAGGTGGTTCCAACCACCATAATGGCTCTCATGGGCAACAGTTAGGGGTAGAGGTCAAGGAATGAGCAGGAGTCGATTGGTGCTTATTCCATTATGCCTGTGATCTCCTTTTGGATCAGGGAATTCCTCTAAATCCCGAGGTTTGGGAATCTCCGCCGTTCCACGGGGGGCAGGATGTCAACCTCTTCCCCTTGGCAACCCCGACTATACCCCAATACAGTCGGGGAGATTCTGGCTCACAATGCCCAGTATGGGGGAGCAAGAATTTAATCCAAGATTTGCTTAACATCATCAAAGAGTAGCAAACATTCGCCGTGACACCATTCATAAAATCACTACTTTTTTGGCTAAAAACCACAGCCAAGTCGTCATTGAAGATTTAAATGTGTCAGGTATGCTGAAAAATCATTGTTTGGCGGGTTCTATCGCTGATGCTTCATTTTATGAGTTCCGTCGTCAACTAGGTTACAAGGCAGAACGTTATGGTTCAAAGTTGATTATTGCCGATAGATTTTATCCATCTAGTCAACTTTGTTCTAACTGTGGCCATCGTCAAAAAATGCCCCTAGTCCGTCGGACTTTTGAATGTCAGAACTGTGGGCTGAAGATTGATAGAGATTTGAACGCCAGTATAAATTTAGAAAAATCGCCGGGTTCCGACGATTACACTTGTGGACGGGGTGCTGCCGACAGTCCCGGACGAAGCAAGAAATAAACATCAATATCCGGCTATGTCCGGTTTTGTTTAAGTTTTATAGAGCAGATTAGAGGGATAAGGTGAACCAACGGGCGATCGCATTTAAAAGCCGTTGCCCTAGAGTAGGTTTAGGAAATGCCCCTTGGCTTTGCCAATGGTCTACAATTTGACGACCGAGGGGGGTGAGGCGGAAACTATCGGTAATCCCTTGTCCGTCCACTTCTCGCCGTAACACTCCCACCTTAATCAGCCAGCCTAACTGACTTTCCGCCGTAATTTCCAACAGGGGGGAGCGAGTATAACCTTGTTCTACCCCCGTTTGTCCCGCGATCGCCCCTAACGCCACACTCTGCCCCCGCATCGTGACCCATAACACCAACAAAAACGGCGCGCAAAACAACGCTCGTTCTGCCCGTTGGATAGTCTGTTGAGAATATTGGATTTTCCCAGCCTTCCCGTTCGTTTTAGGCGCGCTAATCGTCATAGATTCATCCGTTAAAAGTGGCTCTATCTGAAGTGGGAGATATGCCCCCTGAACTTCAGTAGTATGTGAATTATTGTAAAATTTGTGAGGACGTTGTTGATCTAGAGCAAGGAACATTCTCATTATGGCTTTAACAGTCGGTACCAAAGCACCCGCCTTTACCACCACAGACGACCAAGGAAACACCGTTTCCCTCGCTGACTTCGCCGGAAAAATCGTCGTCCTCTATTTTTACCCCAAAGACGACACCCCCGGTTGCACCAAACAAGCCCAAAGCTTCCGGGACAACTATGAAGAATATCAAGGGAAAGATATGGTTGTGTTAGGAGTCAGCATGGATGACGAAGCCTCCCACAAAGCCTTTAAAGAAAAATATGGTCTGCCCTTCACCCTCTTAACCGATGTAGATGGCACCATCACCAAAGCCTACGATGTCGAAGGTGGCGGTTATGCCAAGCGTGTCACCTACATTATCGACGGACAAGGCAACATCACCCATGTAGACGCAGCCGTGCAAACCTCCAGCCATGCTCAAGACATTCTGAAAGTCGTCGGCTAAAAATTAAGGGTCAATTCTCAATTGAGAATTGACCCCCATTAACTCTACTCCTCTTCAGGAAGAGAAACCTCTTCCGAGGGTTGGGGTTGTTGTAACTGCTGCATCCGCTCTAACTGAAGACGGCGAAACTCTTCACTGGCCCGGTTTAGTTGGCGGTTGGTGTCTCGGCGAAAATCTCCGAGAGAACGCCCATTGCCCATCGTGGCCCGGTGAATCAAGTCAAAAGGATTCAAGCCGTCTGTATTGCCGAAAAGGGAATTTACCTCATTTTTTTGAAACCCCTCTCGACTAGGATTGTGGTTGTTTTGGGCAAACAGGGGAGAGATTGCGCCCCCCATCACAGTCAGGAAAACCCCGAGACTTAACATTGATTGCCAGAAATGCTTGTACATATTGTTCTTGTACATAGGTTTCAGAATACTGCTCAACAACTGCTCAACTCCCCATGAGGGGATAATGGAGAAGACTCCATTCAGTGGTAGATGTGACCGGAAAAGGACAGAGTGAATCACCACTTCATCAATCATTGCAGTTCGTTTACATATTGATACCTTTTCCGTGCTTCCATGTTAAACTACCGGGGTGAGTATTTGTTAAGTTCGGACTAAATCGTTTGTTGATTCATCGTTCATTGATGTTGATTCATCGTTCATTGATACAGATTAGCAGGTCGATCTCCGAATCTCAACTGCTCTATTTTTAGTTTTGCATTGGTTTTGGAGATACATTATGTCGATCTATGTGGGCAACCTTGCCTATAGCGTCACCCAGGAGGAACTATCAGAAGTTTTTGCTGAGTACGGCACCGTTAGGCGGGTTTATCTTCCCACAGACCGTGAATCCGGTCGCCTTCGTGGTTTTGGTTTTGTGGAAATGGCTACTCCAGAGGAAGAAGACGCAGCCATTGAAGAACTAGATGGTGCGGAATGGCTGGGGCGTTCTCTGAAAGTGAATAAAGCAAGGCCTCGGGATGGAGGGTCAGGAGGTGGTGGTCGCAGAGGCTAATGTTGCCGCCTAAGATTTTCTGAATTCCTATAGTGCGGATGCTAATGCAGGCTGAGAAACCCGCTCTATCCAGTTGGGTTTTTCCGCCTCTAATGCTATGATCGAAAAAAAAGACGCTTTAACAAAAATGTTGCGGAATTCCCCTTCCTCGCTTGCAGGGAGGAAATGGATAGCAACCCAGCAATATACTGAGCGACAGCGAATCCATGCTAAGATAAATATATCTTGACCACTAACTCCCAAAGCGAAAACCAAGCTAAAAAGGGCTGTGTTGCAAGAGAAAATTTGGGTCTTAGGAACTAGGACTTCTGCCTGGGGAGGGAAGATAAGACTGGCTATATTTCGGTATAGAAAGCACTTCCCATTGAATCAGGAAGCTCCATCCTCGCCAACGGCAGGGTGGGGCAATTCACCATCCCTGCCGAACAAAAGCATGGGGTGTCTTGAACTGTCTGTCTATTTATATTTAGGAGGAAACTGAATGACGCAAGTAACCGTTGGCGAAAATGAAGGTATTGAATCTGCACTCAGACGATTCAGACGGGAAGTCTCAAAAGCGGGAATATTCGCTGATATGAAGCGTTTACGCCACTTTGAAACGCCCCAAGAAAAGCGCAAACGCAAGGCGATCGCACGGCGCAGGAAAAAACGTTTTAGCTAAACTAAAGTAGTAGAAACTCACTGAGTCCCCCAGATCCTCTCTGCCCCAGATCCTCTCTGCCCCAGATCCTCTCTGCATTGATCTGGGGTTGTTGGTTTAGGTCGGGAAAAATAATCACCCTCGGGAATCGGGGAGGACGAGGAAGAGGGGGGATAGGGGAGTTAACTTAACTGTACGACAGGACGATCTTCTAATAGGGTTTCTTGGGTTAATAAGTCTTCAACGGTGATGCGCAAAGAACATTGCTCATCGACTCGAAATTGAACTTTAATGCGATCGCTTCCCGGATTTCCGAGGGGCGACAGTTGGGCAATAGTACGCCCTCCCTCCCTATCATTTAAGGGCTGCACAGCCGTCTCTCCACTACTCACGGTTCGAGTAATCAGGCGATCGCCATCAAAATAAACCTCTGTGCTACTATTTTGGGCCCCCAACTCCCCAATAATCAACTCAATACTAGGCTGATTCTCCACCGATGCCCCTAACAATAACTCAATGGGCTGATTCGTGGGGTAGCCTTGCCCCGCTTTAATAATGGGGTGCCAACTATGGCATTTATTCCGACGGTTCCAGTAACGCACCCCATAACTGTGATAGAGGAAATCCTTTAATTGAAAGCCTTGCGCCAGTTGGAGCGCCCCCGATGCGATCGCCTCAAACGGTTGTTCAGACTTAATCTTATCTCGCTCAAAATAGCCTTGAATCCACTCCTGTACGGCTGGAATTTGGGTCGTTCCCCCCACCAATAACACCCCATCAATATCGCGGGTTTCTATCCCCTGTAAACGTCCCCGTTGTAATACTTGAGTCATCAAGTCATCGAGTTGATTAAAAAACAACTGCCGGGTTAAAATCTCCCGAAAAGTCCCTTGATCTAAACTTAATTCGTAGCTTTCCAACGTCTCATCATTAAAATAAACCTCCGTCGCTTTTTGTTGGCTCGAAAGCTTCACCTTTAACCGTTCCGCTAAACGAGTAATTAAACTAGACTTTTCAATCCCTTGGGTTTGGGCAAAATAATCCACCAACCAGTGATCAATATCCGAACCCCCTAGATTTAGCCCTGCTTTAGCTAAAACTCGCGCCGTTTTCACCTTCTGACCAGAGCTTTCTCCTAATAATTTCTCTCCCCACTTCAAGATAAATCCCATCGGTTTTTTATCCAGTCCTTCTCCCGAAAGATTCAACTGAACTAGGGAAAAATCGACCGTTCCTCCACCAAAATCAACCACCAATAAAACATCTTCATCCGTCGTCCCGTAGCCCAAAGCCGCCGCCGTCGGCTCATCCAGAATGCGAATCTGTTCGATATTCCACTGACTACACACTCCCGTTAACCAATGGCGATAGAGTTCAAAACTATCCACCGGAACCGTTAACACTAAAGAATCAATCGGTTGCTCTTTTTGTAATTCAGCAATTAGGGTCTTTAAAAACTGTTCACCCACCTGTTCAAAGGTGATTATTTTGTCGTCTAATTCCGGTAAAAATCCCTGAATGCTCGAACCAATACCCCGTTTAAAGTCCCGAAAATAGCGAGGATCGTTCTTTAAGTCTAATCCGCGATCGCGCACTTGTTGCCCCAGTAACACTTTCCCCTCCCGCACATCCTGCCAATACAACAAACTGGGGATTAACGGAGGATTATTGGCTAATTGCTGAGAAAAACCGGGCAGTTTGAGGGTTTCCCCTTGCTGGGTGGCACTATTCCAACGGCTGATTACTGTATTACTGGTTCCGAAGTCAATCGCGATCGCCATAAATTTCAGATGCCTAGGGATTTCAACGATCACTATAGCAGGCAAGCGCCCCGTCCTCCCTCAATCTCCGGTCACAGAGTCTAGAGTCTCTTCCTTCGACTTCAAAGCAAAAAAAACATCTTGAGGGGACGGGGTTTCTCAGAACCGTCCGCGCTCAAGATGGCATAATTGGGATAACTACTGTGGGTGATGTTGTACCAAAACGGTGGAATTTAGCGGTCTGGGCTATTTCTCAGATTCTGCATCCGTTGCCGCATTTGAGCCGCTTCTTCCGAGTTGATATTTCGCAATCCTACCCCCGGACGACCCATGGAAGAACTGCTATCCCGGTTCATGCGCCGTTGTTGGTGCATTTGGTTCATTTGGCTGCGTTGTTCAGGAGTCAGGATGTTCCGCATCTCTAACATCGATTGGAAGCGTAAGTTGCCCATTTCTTGTTGGAGACGTTGCAGTTCATTGTGTTGAGCGCGCAATTCTTGTTCTGAGGCAGAACTACTCGCCATCAGTTCCCGCATCCGTTGGTGGGCGGCTTGCAGTGCTTCCCAATTTTGGGACATTTGCGCTCTGGTCCGTTCATGGATAGCTTGCATTTGTTGGCGCTGGTTTTCATCAAGATTGAGGGTTTCCATTAAGCGCTCATGGCCCCCCTCCCCTTTACGCTCTCCCCAGTGGCGACCTGGCTGCATTTGTTGAGCTTGCAGGCCATGACCTGACTCGTTAAATAAGGGCTGCGCTAAGGCAATTCCCCCCGTAAGGGTCAAAAGCGCAACAGTTAGGGATGAAACTCTTTGAATATTGTTCATAATCTTAATAAAGCGACTTGTTGTGTGCCGTTAATTGGAGGGGTCGGTTTCAAAGTTGGCGAGACTGAGCCAACTTTGATCCCAATTGCTGGTTAGGGTTTCTGAGTTAATAACTTCGGTATCCCAAAGGGTGAGCATGAACTCTTCTAGTTCCTGTTGTTGCAAGTCTGATAAGGGGTTTGGTTCAGATTCAGTCAGAATAGGACTCACTCGGTTTAGGTTGAGTCGGGGAACAACAATCAAGGTCAATAGGGTGCTGGCTGCGATCATTACCCCACCTAAGACCCAAAGACGACGGGGACGACCGACACCCAAGGAACGAGGAGAGTCTGTGATTTGCCGCATCAACCGTTCCTCTACTGCCGGATCGACCTGTGGGGGAACAGGACGATATTCTTTTAAGAAGTCCACTAAGTCGCGGTCAGGATCGTTGTTGTTCATGATTCCTCTTTCCTCTTTCACAGGGACACACCTTCGGACTGAAGCAATTGCCGCAATGCTTTGCGGGCGTGAAAGAGACGAGATTTAACAGTTCCAAGGGGAATGTCTAGGATTTTCGCCACTTCCTTCTGAGGGATATCTTCGAGATCATGCAGGACTAAAACCACCCGATGTTCGAGATCTAGTTGCTTCAAGCCTCGTTGTACCAAGTCTTGGTAGTGGAGTCGTAGGAGATCCGGAGTGACTTGGGGGGGGGCTGTGCGATCGCTCAAAGCTTCCTCGGTTTGTTCTTGACGCATTACGGCAAATCTACGCCGTTGATCTTGGGCAACGTTCCAAGTAATACGATACAACCAAGTGCCGAAGGTGGAAGCTTGACGCAGTTGGGATAATCCTTTCCAAGCTTTAAGAAAAACGTCTTGAGTCAGATCCTCCAACATGGCAGCCCCACATAACGAATACAGGGTAGAGCGCACACGCTGTTGATACCGTTGGTAAAGTTGCTGGAAAGAGGCGCTGTCACCTTGCTGACATCGCAGCACTAATTCGCGATCGCTCATTTGTCTGGAGTCATTGGCTAACACCTCTTGCATTTCCCTCACCAGTCAATTGTGTAGGTTTAGACAAAGAGGGTCACAAAAAGGTTCAATTTCCCGATTTTCTTTTTTTAGTGACTTAAATCACACGAAATTAGTGACTTAAGTCACTGCAAAAGATGCTTAAAATTGCATAAAGGCAGAGACAAGCCTCACGATGACACGAGATTAAATTCACTGGAAGATAGGATTAAGATCAGTGCGTTTTTCCCAAAAGCAGGGAACAATAGAGACATCAGCATCAGAAAAGTAGTAGTGCAACGTTAAGCAGGGACTCTCAGGGATAAGATGCTCAACCATCCATGAACTGGTGGAGCTTAGTGGTTTAGTAAATGGGGATTTACCAAACTACATTAGGACAAAGCTCAACAGCTAAGAGAACTGCACTACTACCTTCTTTTTCTTCTCTGTTCAACTGATCAGTGGCTTGCTGGCTTTTAGGAATTAAAGAGATTTTGCTCAATTAGCTTCTCTTCTATTCTCCTCCTGAAAACGACACAATCAACCTTACCCCCCCCAATTGTTAAAACAGGGGGGTTTTCTTTAAGCCCCAACTGTATAATTATAAGATAAGGGAGAGTTAATTATAGGGGAGTTCATTGATTTTGGTCAATCAAGGGTTTCCTGGGGGTATACAGTTTTTCCTTATAGAAACAAAAAAATAATTAGTAGTAAGTATGAGCAAGTATGATTAAATCGTTTTATTTGGAAAATTTTCGTTGTTTTGAGTCCACTAAAGCTACAGGTTTTTGTCAAGTAAATTTATTAGGCGGTCAGAACAATATAGGCAAAACCGCTTTATTAGAAGCCTTGCTTTTAATGGGAGATCCTTCAGCGAATAGTATTCTAAAAATCTTGAAATTTGTTAGAAGATTTAACCCCTATTTTTTGCAACAAATGCCTCACCTGACTTGGGAAAATTTCTTTTATCATAGACGTGCAACAAAACAGATTACGTTTGATTTCACGTTAGCTAATGGTTGCCAGAATCAAGTCATAATTTTAGCTGAACAAAAAACAGAAAAGACCCTTGACTTAGTAAATTCACAAGTCAGACCGGGAGATATTTTGAATTTTTCCCAAACTCTCAATACTCATTTTCCGGTTCAATCCTATTTGAAGATTAACCCCTTGAAAAATGGTGTAAAATTACCGGAAAATGTCATTATAGCAAGTCAGAATGGCTTAACATTGGGAAATTCAGTAGTTGCCGCTAACTTGTTTTTTACAACCTTTTTTATTCCGGCAAACTCTAAGCTAGAAAGCCATCAACTTGCAACAGAATTTGATAAGGCTAGATTTGAAGGTAAAGCTGATTATCTACTGCAAGCCTTTCAACTACTTGATCCAACAATTGAGCAGGTTGAATCATTTACCTTTGGTAGTCCAGAACTTTATGTAAAACGCAAAAATGAGGATAATTTACCACTTTCTTTGTTTGGAGATGCGATGACTCGTATTGCTGAGTTTGTTCTGATTATAATTAACAACAAAAATGGTCTAGTCCTAGTTGATGAAATAGAAAATGGAATTCATCATACCCGTCAAGAACAAGTTTGGTCTTTTTTGCTAAAGCTTTGTAAACTTTATAATGTACAACTTTTTGCAACATCTCATAGCTATGAGATGATTAATGCTTTTAAAAATGTTATGATTCAACCGGATAACTTAGACGATGCAGGTTATTTTGAGATGTCTAGGCATCCAATCTCTAATCAAATTGTTATACAAAAGATTCCACCTTATTCTCTGGAAGACAAATTAAAAAATAAACGCTCTGTTAGAGGTGAGTCAATTTAGGTTTAAATTCAAATGAATATTCTAATCGTGGAGAGTGAAAATGATGAATATTTTATCGAGGCACTGATTCAAGAACTCTCATCCGCTACTAATCGGCTGTATTGTATTGATGAATATAAGCACTCTAATTTAGAAAAAAGAAAATTAGTCACTCAGCTTTCTAATGCTTTAATAGATGCTCAAAAAGCAGGAGAAACCAAAATAGGAATCATTTTGGATTTAGATGATTCGACTCGTGAAACTAGGCTCGAATTAATTAATGAATGCTTAAAAGAATCTTTTGCTGACTGTTTTTTGCCTGAACCTCAACAATTATTAACAGATGTAAAAAAATTTGTCACTTACCCAATTGATGATCTCTTAAATGTTAAGATTGCCTGCTTTTTTAACAATGTTGGGGGTCAAGGTGAATTGGAGGATATTTTAAGACAGATTAAATCAAAAGACTCTGTTTTTGCAGATTGTCTATATGATGGATGGAAAAACTGCCTCATTGATAAAGGAAAAAAGATTGAACAAAAAGGCAAAGCGTTTGATTTATCTGAGAAAGAGTTGCTGAAATTGTGGGTGGATTTTTATAAGCGGTTTGATACCCTAGAAAGACGAAAAAGAAACTACAAAAATACCGATTGGAAAGGGATCATGTTAGGGGTTACTAAGCAAGGTGAAAGATTGCAAAATTCACGGGGGAAAGACATATTTAATTTAAATTCTCCGGTATTACTTGAAATTAAATCGTTTCTACAAATGTTTGATTAAGTTCCAAGGTATGATACCTTTCAGAAAAAGTCCTTTTGACATCATTTATGCTGTTCGCCCTCCTGAACCGTCTGACTGAAACTTGGGAACAAACCCAAACCACGCTAAATAATCAAGCGGAAACCCTTAAGCAAACCCTTAGCCAACAAACTGAGGCAACGCTCAACACGCTAACGACGACGAAAACGAATCTGTTAGATAATGCCAGTCAAACCCTAACCCAAGTGGCAAATTCGACGGAACAGACGAAAAATGCGATCGCCCAAAGTTTCCAAGAAGCAGGTCAACTACAAACCGCGCTCACCAATGCCTTAGAAACCATTTTTGCGAACCAATTTAGAAGCATCCTACGGAGTCATCCGAAACTCCTCTGGTTTATTCACCATCCCCTACTCACGCTTTTGTTGTTGGTGATTGTACTCGCGTTGGCAGGGGGATTATTTCAAGCGATTAGTAGTCTGGTGAAAACGTTTTGGTTAAAACTCTTTGCTCTGCCGGGGGTGTTGGTGCGGGGTTTGTTCCAACTTTTATGGAAACGTTCTCGGGGAAATAATAGCACTCATGAATTAGAAGCCCTGATTTTTGATCGTCCCCGTCAACCGGAAAAGTTAGAGCAACTGCTCAGTCGTTTGGCACAATTGCGACAAGAAGAGAATCAACTGTTGGAGGAAATTCAGCAAGTATTGCTGAACTCTGATTCTAAGCAGATTAGCTCTAGAGTTAAGGACTATCCCCCCTAACCCCCCTTCCAAAGGGGGGTTAGGCTTAAAGCTTGATGTCGTAGCCGAAGAGATTGGGATCAACTTCTGTGAACGTGATATCCCCTAGACCGTATTCTGCCCAACGACGCTCGACTTGGGCGGCCATTTGGGGGTCGGACTCTAAGACTTCGCCCCAGTCGTGGGAGGTTTCGGGGGGAATTTTGGTCGTGGCATCAATGCCCATGCGTCCCCCTAAACCGATTTTCTCGCTGGCAAAATCGAGGGTATCAAAGGGGGTTTCAGGGAGGATAAAAACATCCCGGGAGGGGTCTACTTTGGAACTAATCGCCCAAACTACTTGACGGGGATCCCGGATGTTGATGTCTTTGTCTACGACAATCACAAATTTAGTATAGGTGAATTGGGGTAAGGCACTCCAAAAGGCGAGGGCGGCGCGTTTGGCCTGTCCGGGATAGGCTTTATCAATGGAGATGATGGCCGCTTTATAACTTAAGGCCTCCATGGGGAGGAAAAAGTCGGTGATTTCTGAGACTTGTTGGCGCAGGATGGGGGTATAGATACGATTGAGGGCGATCGCCATCATGGCCTCTTCTTTGGGGGGACGACCGCTAAAAGTCGTTAAATAAATGGGATCTGAACGATGGGTAAGGGTATGAAAACGAATCAAGGGGGAATCTTCTACCCCCCCGTAGTACCCCATATGATCCCCAAAGGGGCCGTCGGGTAAGATTTCACCGGGGGTAATGGTACCTTCTAGGACAAATTCTGAGTCGGCCGGAACTTCGAGATCCACCGTTTTACATTTCGCCAATTGCACCCCAGAGCCACCATACAGCCCAGCAAAGAGCCATTCTGATAAATCTACCGGAATGGGGGTCGCGGCGGCCATAATGATTAAAGGGTCTACACCGAGGGCGATCGCAATTTCTAACGGTTTCCCCGCTTGGGCGGCTTTGCGTAGGTGTCTCGCCCCCCCCCGCACAGACAACCAATGAACCGTCATAGTATTTTTGGACTGCAATTGCAATCGATACACCCCCACATTAGGAGTCCCCGTTTCCACATCTTTAGTAATCACTAATCCCAGGGTGATAATCTTCCCCGCATCTCCGGGATAGGGGCGAATCAAAGGCAATTCATTTAAATCCAGATCCTCCCCTTCAATCACCACCTGCTGGCAAGGAGGGAAGAAACTACGCCCCGGTTTCGCCTTCACCACATCAAACAACACCTTGCCAAAATCCACCGCTTGAGCGAGTTTTTTCGGGGGTTTAGGTTGTTGCAACATCCCCAACTTTTTCCCCAACTCCTCCAACTCCTCGGGTTTTTCCATCTTCATCGCCCAACAGATCCGTTCAACGGTTCCCATCAAGTTCACGGCCACGGGAAACTTAGACCCTGTAACCTTCTCAAAGAGTAGTCCTGGGCCCCCCACCTTTAACATCCGGTTGGCAATTTCTGCAATTTCTAAATCCGGATCAACTTCTGTTGTGATGCGATGCAGTTGTCCCCGTTCCTCTAGGAGTTGGATAAACCCCCTTAAATCTCTAGCCATAGTTGCTTAAATTTGGGTTTTTCTTAATCATAGGGGTTTGTGGGGCTACCTTTTGCCATTTACCGAGAACAGTGAATCGTTATTGATTCACTGTTCACAGATTGACTACAAATTACTGATAATCCGTTGCAGAATTTGCACTCCCGTAAAGGCCTGCCAACTGAATAGACCCAACAACACCACATTGAGGGAAATATGGGTATAACGGGCGATATCATTCCCCTTCTGCATAAATGGCACGAGAGAGGCAGACACAGCAATCATCCCCGTCATGCCAAGTCCAGCGAGGAGGTGGGGGCCGACAAATAACTTGCCGTTGTTAATATAGGTGACAGCCATTCCTCCGATGGTGCCTAAAACCATAAAGGCTAAAATCGCAGAACCGACAATATGATGTTTGCTATTGAAATTCTTTTTCACTAACTCTTTCCGCACTTCCTTGTCAGCATTACGGGTGCGCCGAATCTGTACCCCCAAATACAGAGCGTAAACGGTGAGGGCGAGTAGAATCCACATTAAGATGGGATGGAAAAATTGCGAGTAGATTTTCAGGGGTTCTGGAAGATCCATGATCATTACGGGTTGATTTGATAAGTATGACTAATGTTACTAAACTTAACATAATCTTTACACTTTAGGGATGAATCGACCATTTTCTTCTATATGAAACGGCGAAAATAGGGCAAAATACAGCTTATTGGGGCAGTTAATGGTGGAAATCGCATGACCAACGATCCGAAAAACCTAGATATTCTTTTACTGCAAGCCGTTCAGCAGGGGAATTCCGAGCAAATTCAGGCGGCACTGACGTTAGGGGCAAATTTGGAAGTGTGGGATGAGCGCGATCGCACCACTCCCCTTATGATTGCGGCCTATCAAGGTCAAGAGGCGATCGCACAACAGCTAATCAACGCAGGCGCACCCCTAAACAGTGTTAATCCAGACGGAGAAACCGCCCTCACCCTCGCCGCAGAACAAGGCCATTTCAACCTCGTTAAAACCCTCATTGCTCACGGTGCCGACTCTATGCAGTGGCCAATGGCACTACAAGCGGCCGCCAGTGGGGGACATCTCGACATCGTGGAACACCTTCTTAGCCTTGATGTAGACGTGAACGCCACCGACGAAGACGGAGAAACCGCTCTGCACTATGCCACCATGGAAGGGCATCAAGCCATAGTAGAACGACTCCTCGGCCAAGGTGCCGCCGTCAACGTGATCAACCAATTCGGTGATACTCCCCTGATTCTTGCCGTCCTCCAAGGCCATGACGGCATTGTTGATTTACTACTCCAACAGGGAGCCGACTTTAACCTAGTCAGTTCCGGGGAAACTGCCCTCACCTTGGCCGTGGACTCCCAAAATACCCCCCTTGTCCAGCGTTTACTCCAAGCCGGAGCCCCTCCCAATACCAGCTTACCCAACGGTCGCACCGTCCTAATGACGGCAGCAGAACAGGGAGACGTTGAAACCCTAAAAGTCCTCATCCAAGGGGGAGCCGACTTGAACTTACAAGACAACACCGGAGCCACAGCCCTGATGTGGTCTACCCATCGGGGCCACTCAGAAGCCGTGCGCTTGTTATTAGAAACCCAACAAGTGAATGTCAAACTCAAGAACAAGGGCGGCTATACCGTGTTAGGGATTGCCCAATTTGATCATTCCCCAGACATGATTGAACTGCTCCAACAATTTGGAGTCACCGATTGACACTCCCGTCGCTAAAAGCGAGGGATTCTTGGTTCACGGAGTTTCCTTGACTTGACAGGACGTATCCAACCAAGCCAGAGGGAATCTCTCCCCAAGCGTATAAGTTTCGGTGTGTCCCACCGTACTTAGGGCTTGCTGAATAAGTCCGAGAGTTGGGGAATCGGGAGTCGGGAGTCGGGAATAGGCAATAGTGCCAGTTTTAGATGATCTGTTCCCTGTTAAGAGTTCCCTGTTCCCTTGTTGAGCCTAGCATCTGGTGTTATTCAACAGACCGTACTTAGTCCTCTTTTCAAAATGTTGATAGCAGCATTAACATCTCTATCTTCCGCATAACCAGGGCGGGGGACAAACATGGGTTCTTGTAGATAGGGATTTAGGTACTTTTTGACCACAGTTAGAACAGTTTTGACTCGTGTTATGGGGCGGCACTGCTACCGTAGCCTTACCATATTTAAAGCCAAAATACTCTAGCCATTGACGAAACGTTGACCAAGCTGCATCATTAATAGATTTAGCTAGTCTAGAGTTTTTTACCATGCCTTTGACATTTAAGTTTTCGTAGGCGATGAAATCGTTAGATTTAATGACGCGCAATGCCTCTTTTTCGGCAAAGCCTCTACGTTGCCTACTTATTCTTAAATGTTTTCTAGCATATCTCTTTCTAGCTTTTTGATAGTTGTTTGATTGGGGTTGACCTTTCTTAAACTTTTTAGATTTCTGCCGATTCAGACGGTTTAATCTTTTTTCGGCCTGGCGATAGTATTGTGGTATCTCTACTGTTTCACCATCACTGTTCCCATAGAACACTTTTAAGCCTACATCCAATCCTACACATCTTTTAGTCGGTTCTAGCGGTTTAGCGTATTCCCGAATATCAACGTTAAGGCAGAATTGGACATAGTAACCATCCGCTCGTTTAATAATCCTAACTCGTTTAATTTGGTCTAAAGGATAAAAGTTTAGGTCTCTAGTTCCTTTCAGTTTAACCGTCATCTTTTTAGAGCCGGGAGTGTCAAATTTTCCACTTGGAATCGAAAAAAAGCGAGGATTTTGGTTTCCTTGCTGTGGGACTCCATCATTCTAAAGGTGAGGATTCTAAGCGATTTTTTCGGAACTCCAAAAATAGGGAAAGAATCACCCAAGTCACAATCCCCATTAAGACCAGAACGCCAAAATTCGCCACCCAGAACACCATTTGAGCAAGGGGAACCACCCGACCAATAAAAAAGGATAATGTCACCATCACAGAAGCCCAAAGGGCGGCACCGCCAGAGTTATACAATAAAAACTGAGGATAGGGCATCTGGGCAATGCCTGCCATTGGTCCGGCGAAAATGCGCAACAGGGCCACGAAGCGGCCAAAAAAGACGGCTCGCGCTGCATTCTCGCTAAACTGGGCCTTCGCTTTCTCTAATTGGTGTTCTGAGATGCGAAATAAACGGCCAAGGCGTTTTAAGAGCGGCCACCCGCCAAATTTGCCAATCCAGTAGCCAAAGTTATCCCCCAAAATTGCGCCGCCCGTTGCACTGGCTAACACCCACCAATAATTGAGTTCACCACTCCCTGCGAGGAAACCACCGACGAGGGTAATGGTTTCACCAGGTAGGGGGATGCCTGTATTTTCTAGGGCAATGCCACCAAATACTGCCCAATAGCCATAGTGATCTGCAATTGCTTGGATGTTTTCCAGTGATAATAGTTCAAACGACATCCAGTATTCGCCTTTACAAAAATTTACTCCTAATGTTTATCTTGACGCAAATTCGCTTAAAGTGTCAATCTCTCAGGGCGCGTCTGGCTTTGCCGATATATTTGGCGGCAATAATGCCCCCAATAAATCCGAATAAATGGCCTTGCCAAGATACTCCGGGTTGAGTGGGTAAAACTCCCCAAATTACACCCCCATAGAGGGAGAAAACGACAATGGAGAGCAAAATAGACATGAGGTTGCGTTCGTAATAGCCTCGGAAGAGGAGAAAGCCTAAGTAACCATAGATTAAAATACTGGCCCCGATGTGGAAGGAACAGGGCATTCCGAAAACCCAGGTTCCTAGACCACCAATAATCATGGTAAAGGCGGTGACAATCCAAAAGTCGCGGGTTTCTTGTAACATGACTAACCACCCTAAGACAATAAAAGGGATGGTGTTGGCGATGAGGTGGCCAAATCCGCCGTGAATAAAGGGGGCAAATAAAACGCCCCGTAATCCGATGAAATTATGGGGAATAATACCGAAACGGATGAGGTTACAGGTGCCGATGAGTCGCGTTGGACAGCGCCCTACGACTCCAGCATTACCGACGAGACAACTGAGGCCCGAGACGTTGATGATCTGGATGCCCCAGAAGAGGATGACAAAGGTGGCTAAAATGCCGATTTGTTGTTTAACAATGCTGGTGATGGAGGGTTCTTCGGGACGAGTCATGATGGCGAGAAAAGAAAGGGATCTCTTCCAAGATAACAATTGTTGTTTAGATTCCGTGAGTGGAGGGGGTGACGCTTTTGGCTTGGATGTCTTGGAGGGTGATGAGGAGGAGACGCTTGGCCTGTAAGCGCCAGCCCCATTTCTGGACGGTGTAGGCGATCGCAATTCCTCCGACTGTGGCGATAAAATCAAAGGGTTGGGAGAGGGAAATCCCTAACAATAAGCCTAATCCCGCCACCCCCCAAAACGGGAGGGCAATCGTTTGCCGTTCCTTTTCTACCCAGGCGGCTATCCCTTGATCCGGTAGTTCTTTCTCCAGTCGGGCTTGAATTTCCCGTTGTTGGGCAAACGGTACGGTTAAGGCAATTTTCCGCCGCAGTTTCTCTATTTTCCGGGCATCGGTGCTGTACTGGGTCAGTTCATCTTCGGCCATTGCCAGTAACTGTTCATATTGTGCCATCGTGCTGTTCCTAAAAATTGCAATTTCTTACTTGGGTGAGTTGTAGCACGATTTGGTCAATGGCACCAATCAAAGTATTTCCAGCTTGCCCCGGTTGATTGACTAAGATGCTAAAGGCGACTGGGCCATATTCGGGATGTTCTAAGTAACCGGAGAGGGCGCGCACCCCTTGCAGGGTTCCGGTTTTGGCGCGGACTTGACCTTGAGCGGGTGTCGCACGCATTCGATTGCGCAGGGTACCACTCACCCCAGCGACGGGGAGGGAGGCGTAGAAGACTTCGCCCCCATAGGCGGAAGAACGCATACTGCGCAATATCTGCACAAGGGCGTAGGGGGTGGCTAGGTTTTGGCGGGAGAGTCCAGAGCCGTCAATTTGGCGAAATCCGTTGGTTTCTACGCCTAAACGACTGAGAACATCACGCACGGAGGGAGCGCCGCCAATGCCCCTTAAAAGGCTGTCTGCGTAGCCGTTATGACTGCTTTGGTTGATGGTGTGAATCCAGGCCCCAAGGTTGGAGGAACTGATGGGGGAACGGGGATCATAGAGTTGTAGGGCGGCGGCTGTGGTGAGGAGTTTGATGTTGGAGGCGGGGATGAGGGCTTGATGGGGATTGCGACTGTATAGTACGGTGCCATCTTGGAGGGATTCAATATGAATGCCCCAGCGCGCACTGGCGAAGGTGGGGCGGTTGACAATACTATCTAAACGACTGGCGAGTTGGGCGGGACACATCCCGATGGCGGCTTGTTCTTGGGCTTGGGCGATGATGGCGGGGGGGGTAATTTCGAGGGGTTCTGAGGAGAGGGAACGCTGGGCGGAGGTAGCGATCGCGGGATTTTGCCAGCTTAGGGTTGCGATCGCCAATAATGTGAGTGGTTTCAGAATCTGCATGGATGGAATTCCCCCTTAATCTCCGTTAAATTGCGGTGATTGTAACATTCGTTTAAAGAAAAGGACGAAATTTCCCCCCAATTGCTCCCCACAGGGCTAGAGTAGGGCATTCCTCGGGCTTCATCTGCCGTTTTCCGGGATCAAAAGAAACCCAGTTTCTTAGATAAAAGTTGCAGTCGTCTAGTTCTTGTCATATCTTTAAACGTATGTATAGCGGGTCTATCTGGATTGTGAATCTCTTTTGGAGGAAGAATGCAGGAGTTCAGAAATTCAGAAGTTAGTAGGGGACGAGCTTTGAGCCTCTATGAATCAAATAAAGCCGGTAATCCTTCATAATTCAATCGCCTCTGCTATAACTTTATCCCGAATAAAATAATGTAATGACTTGGTGATAACCACATCAACCTTCCGATTTAAGAGTTGTTCTAAATCTTGAATTAGTCCCACCGGAAACCAAGAGGAGATTTTGGCTAAATCATAATCAATCAAGAAATCAATATCACTATCCTCCTGTTCTTCCCCCCTCGCCACCGACCCAAATATCCGCACATTGAACGCCCCATGCTGTTGTGCAACGGCTAAAATTTCCTCTCGTTTTTTTTGTAATTCATCCTTCAGTTTCATGATTAACTGCCGATAAAATTACTAATATTTTACGCTTCAAATCAGGCAGATTCTGTTCAACAACATTCCAAACTTCTTCTAAATTAATTTCCTCGTAGTCGTGAATCAGAACATCTCTCAATCCCGCCATTCTGCGCCAAGGAATATCTGAATAACTTTGCCTCAACTCCTGAGAAAGTCGCTTAACTGCTTCTCCAATCACTTCAAAACTACGAATCACCCCATCCTGAATCAAAAGAGATTGCATAAATGCTGTTTGTCCTCCCTCTGTATAAGTCTCAATCCGACAGATGCGTTCATAAATATCTTGTAAATATATTTCATCATCTGTCATAGCGGAATCGCCTGATTGATAATCCGTTCTCTAAAATAATCCCGTAAACCTTTAACCGTCGTGACATCAACTTTTCGGTTTAACAAGTCCTCTAAATCTTGAATTAAGGCAATTCTATCCAATAAACTGCAATGACTGTTCATTTCCACCAAAAAATCAATATCACTATCCTCCCGTTCTTCCCCCCTCGCCACCGACCCAAATATCCGTACATTGAACGCCCCATGCTGTTGTGCAACGGCTAAAATTTCCTCTCGTCTTTGTTGTAATTCATCCTTGAGTTTCATAGTGTTATCCCATCCTCCGTAACCAGTCGAATCATAGGGGGATGCAATTCCTCATCTGGAAAATGGCAACGCACCGCGTCTCTAACTTCTAATTTGAGCCTATCTAAATTATCAGCTTGAGTGATAATTGATTCTCCTAATGCTTGAGCAATATATCCTTCTTCTGCATCACATTTCACCCAAAAAATAATTTCATTCATGCCTAGACAACCTCTTAAACAATTAATCATAATTATATCGATTTTCCCAGCCGTGAACATTGCCCACCGTTCCCTCGGCACAGGATTCACCCACACCAGATAATCGGGACGGCTTAGGTCAAAATTATCAATAGCATTCGCCGTATTCCCTGCCACAACACTGGCAATCATCTGAGCCAACATCTGAGAGTTCTCTGATAAGGCCAACCCTGCTGTCGCCCATAGGGGAACCGAAGAAGCTGCAAAGCAAATCCCCCCAAATATCGCTATTCTACAAAGCGATCGCCCAAGTGTCATAGTGACTCTGAAAACACCATCGCCATTCTACAAAAGACCACCAGCAACCTAGGACATTCCCCCCCCCAAAACTTAAAAATCTCCTAGAATAGGCACTCGTCCCATTGCGATTCTCAACCCCCTACACTTCCGACCCCTCAACATCCAAAAGCGAAAGCCCTGCTTTCCGAGGCTTGTATAATAGGGGATAACTCTCAAGATAATTCTCCAAGTGATTTTATAAATTAAATGCCCATTGACCTCAAGCAAATTCGGATAGAGCGTCTCTTTGACGCTTATAATTTAGATGTCCCCATTCAGGACAATACTTTAATCCTAGTGGGCGAAAACGGCTCCGGGAAAAGCACACTGATTAACTTATTATACTACACATTAACCGCTCAGTGGTCACGTTTAGCCCAGCTTCCCTTTGATTCTTGTACTGTTACAATTGGTCAAGAAGACTATATCCTAAAAAGAAAGGATTTACCCACTGCTGACAGTCAAAAGGAAAGATTTTTGGTTAGGTACTTAAAAAGTAAGCTTTCTCGTCAAGACTTTGAAAATTTATGCCATGAGTTAGCAGAGTATAGCTCAGAATACTGGTTGTCAAAAAATGGAATGTTGGAATTAAAAAATAAATTTCCTACAATTCCTTTTGGAGCATTACGAGAGCTAGCTAAAATCAATCAAAATTTTCCATATTTGGATAAAAATGAAGAAAGAAAAGATACAGATAAACTTGCTGACGCTCTTCAATCCAAGCAGAAGGAACAAGTTCTATTTTTACCCACTTATCGCAGAATTGAAAAAGACTTAGGTGAGGTTTTTCCTGATATAGACTGGGATGATATCTTACCCTATCATAAGCAACTACGGTCTGGATACGTTGAACTGGTTGAGTTTGGCATGGAAGATGTCATTCAATCCTTTGACTCAACTTTATCAGACTTGGATCAAAATTTTCGCACTGAATTAAACCGATTGACAGGGCGTTACTTGGGAGATATTATTCGCAATAACTATACAAATGTTGAAGCATCTCAACTATCTACTAAAGAATTTACGGAAACAATCAACGTGATGCTCCCTCGGATTGGGGATATTCTTTCAGAAGGAGATCGCCAAAAACTGAGACACCTCCTTGAAGATGTCAAAACAAAACAAGTTTTGTTAGAAGAACAACGGGTGACTGCTTATTTTTTGACTCGCTTGGTCGAAATTCATAAAAGTCAACAGGAAAAAGAACGTCCCATCCGAAAGTTAGTCGATTTAGTCAATCAGTATCTCAGCAACAAAAAATTAGAATTTAATCCCAGTGAATTTAAGTTAGTGATTAAGCGCACAAACAAAGACATGACAGAAGTGCCAATTTCGGGCTTGTCATCGGGAGAAAAACAAATTATCTCGTTGTTTTCTCACATATTTTTAAGTGATTATAGCCAGTATTTTGTAGTAATTGATGAACCAGAATTATCCATTTCTGTTCCTTGGCAACGTCGTTTTCTGCAAGACTTGAAAGATACAGAGAAATGTTCTGGTTTAATTGCGGTGACTCATTCTCCCTTTGTGTTTGAAAATTCCCTGGCCGAATATGCACATTCTATCAGTGAGTTTATCGAGGAGATTTAACAATGTCATCTTTTTTAGATGCGTTGAAGGCTGCACCGCAAACACCCCAAGCCAAATTAAACATCTTTCTGCTCAGTTTTCAACCCCAAGGTCAGGCGATCTCAATTTTTCTGGAGGGACGCGACGATCCTTCCTTGATTCGAGTTAACGTTCAACGATTCGCTGAACAGAAAGCTTTATCAGTAGAAACCATTATATTGGGGAATAAAAAAGAAGTTTTAAAAGCCTATGATTATCTCGGCAAACGATTTCCCAACAATCCCAGAATCATGTTTTTTGTGGACAAAGATCATGATGACCTCCTCGGTGAAAATCGGGGAATACAAACTCAGGAAAGCCTATTCGTCACCCCATACTACTCTATTGAGAATTATCTGGTTTCAGAATCAGCCATTGCCGCAATACTAACCGATTTTTGGGGATTGGATTCATCTAGTGAGGCAATTACGATCGCCTGCCAAAAATTTCATCAATTCCAAGCGGATTATCGTCAAGCCTTTTTACCTTGGATGGCTTGGCTTTTAGCCATTCGTCGATTGGGGGAAAACCCAAACAACAATAATATCAATGCTTCAGTATTTACAGTGGATATCAACTATCAAATTATGTTCAACTGGCAACCTGACATTTTGACTCACCTAGGGAGAGTCTGTAATGTCAATATCCGGCCAGATTCGATGACAATTGACCACACTACCAGAGAATTGGAAGCCTTGCCAACAAAAGTTTGGTTGCGGGGAAAACAGGAACTCTGGTGTTTAGTTAAGTTCCTGAACCGATTGGAAGAAGAGGTAAAAACTGGGGAAGTCAAGCTGAAAATTAGATCACCGATCAATCTCAACAATATCGTTGAATTGCTGGCTCCCCGTCTACCCTGTCCTTCAGACTTGGATGATTACCTAGTGAATAGACTGAGTAGTTTATAGATGCCCCTTGTGGAAATGAAAGAATCCACGCAATCCGGTTTCTCCCCTAGCCATCCGTAGGTTGGGTGCAGCGACAACGAAACCCAACAACTCACCACCAGAATCCCCCCCAAAACTTAAAAATCCCCTAGGATTGCCGAACCCCCCTCAACAGACTGCTAAAATCTAAAGTCTGCAATCTCAATCCAGAAACCCTATGTCCGCCCCCTTCTCCCCCCAAGAAATCGCCGCAGAAGGCCTCAAACCCGAAGAATATGAGGAAATAGTCCACCGCCTCGGTAGACACCCCAACAAAGCCGAATTAGGGATGTTTGGCGTAATGTGGAGCGAACACTGCTGCTATAAAAACTCCCGCCCCCTCCTCGGCCAATTTCCCACCACCGGAGAACATATCCTCGTCGGCCCCGGTGAAAATGCTGGCATTGTAGACCTTGGCGACGGACTGCACCTCGCCTTTAAAATTGAGTCCCATAATCACCCCTCAGCCATTGAACCCTTCCAAGGGGCGGCGACTGGGGTAGGGGGTATCCTACGGGATATCTTTACCATGGGCGCCCGTCCCATTGCCATTCTCAACTCCCTGCGCTTCGGAACCCTCGACAATGCCCGCACCCGCCGCATTTTTAGCGGAGTCGTCGAAGGCATTAGCCACTATGGAAATTGTGTCGGTGTGCCAACGGTGGGGGGTGAAGTCTATTTTGACCCGGCCTACACCGGAAACCCCCTAGTCAATGCCATGGCGCTGGGAATTATGGAAACCCCAGAAATCGTTAAGGCCGGAGCCATTGGGGTGGGGAATCCTGTTCTCTATGTGGGGTCAACCACCGGGCGGGATGGTATGGGGGGCGCGAGTTTCGCCAGTTCCGAACTAACCGACCAGTCCATGGATGACCGCCCGGCCGTGCAGGTGGGGGATCCTTTTTTGGAAAAATCCCTGATTGAAGCCTGTTTAGAGGCCTTTAAAACTGGGGCTGTGGCTTCTGCCCAAGATATGGGAGCCGCCGGGATTACCTGTTCCACCTCGGAAATGGCGGCTAAAGGGGGAGTCGGCATTGAGTTAGACCTGGATAAAATTCCCGTGCGGGAAACGGGGATGGTGCCTTATGAGTACCTGCTCTCAGAATCTCAGGAACGGATGCTTTTTGTGGCGCACAAGGGACGGGAACAGGAGTTAATCGACATTTTCCACCGTTGGGGTCTTCAGGCGGTAATGGCTGGGGTCGTGATTGAGGAACCCATTGTGCGGATTTTGTTTCAAGGGGAAGTGGCGGCGGAAATTCCGGCCACGGCTTTGGCGGATAATACGCCCATCTACCATCGGGAATTGCTGCCCCAAGCGCCGGACTATGCCCAAAAGGCTTGGCGGTGGACGACGGAGGAGTTACCGCCCTGTGATGGGGCGGGAATTGTGGTGGGGGGAGAGTCCCTGAGTTGGGGGGCGGTGTTGTTGCGCTTGTTGGATAGCCCCTCTCTGGCCTCGAAACGCTGGGTTTATCGCCAATATGACCACCAAGTTCAAAATAATACGGTGTTGCTGCCAGGAGGGGCTGATGCGGCGGTGATTCGCATTCGTCCCCAAGAACCGATTCCCAATGTGGGGGCGACGGTGTTTACTAAGGGGGTGGCGGCAACGACGGATTGTAATGCCCGTTATGTGTATTTAGACCCCTATGAGGGGGCAAAGGCGGCGGTAGCGGAGGCGGCGCGCAATTTAAGCTGTGTGGGGGCGCAACCTTTGGCGGTGACGGATAACTTGAATTTTGGCAGTCCGGAGCATCCGGTGGGCTACTGGCAGTTAGCGAAGGCCTGTGAAGGGATTGCGGAGGCCTGTCGGGAGTTTGCAACTCCGGTCACGGGGGGGAATGTGTCGCTGTATAACGAGACGTTGGATAGTGAGGGTAAACCTCAAGCCATTTATCCAACTCCGGTGATTGGTATGGTGGGGCTGGTGCCGGATGTGACGCGCCTTTGTGGTCAAGGTTGGCAAGGGGCGGGGGATTTGGTGTATTTAATCGGCTCTGCTGGGGTGACGTTGGGGGGGTCGGACTATTTGGCACTGGTTCATGGCACGGTGGCGGGTCAGCCCCCTCGCATTGATTTTGAGGCGGAACGCCGGGTGCAGGAGGTCTGTCGGGAGGGGATTTATCAGGGGTGGTTACGGTCGGCTCATGATTGCGCGGAAGGCGGTCTAGGGGTGGCGCTGGCGGAATGTTGTCTCGGAGGGGAATTGGGGGCGGAGATTACTCTGGAAGGGGGGGATGGACGCTGGGATGAGGTGCTGTTTGGGGAAGGAGGGGCGCGGATTGTGGTGTCGGTTGCCCCGGAGTTCCAAGCGCTTTGGGAGGACTACGCTCAATCGGTGTTAGGGGAGGGGGTTTGGTTACTGGGGACGGTACAGGCAACGGCCAATTTACGGGTTTTCACGAGTAACCAAGACACCCTGCTTAACGTTAGCATTAAGGAGTTAGGCGATCGCTGGCATTTAGCCCTAGAACGTCGCTTAACCCTCTAGCCGCCTATTCAAGGTCAGGATTAAACCCCTCACCTTGATTTGCCCTTCCCCCTTGGGATAGACCCTTTTTCTTGTTCAAATGTTAAGAAAAATTTAAACTGATGTAAAGGGTCGGTCTTTTTTCTTAAAACATTTGCGAGGATTTGGCCGCGTTGTCTTTTCCCCGTCCTATCTTGAATAGAATCAAGTGGCTCAGTCTCAGGGTTGAGTCTACTTGTTGCTTTTAATCTACTTACCCTTAATCACTGCCGCACAGAGGAGCCTTAAATCACTAATGATGCCTAATGAATCCCGCTACGCTGATCAGTGCAATAGTCAACCGGAAGCACGCTCTCCTGAAAGACCCGATAAAATGGAAGAGGCCTGTGGGATCTTCGGTGTATATGCCCCAGAGGAAGATGTTGCCAAGTTAACCTACTTTGGTCTTTATGCCTTGCAACATCGGGGCCAGGAGTCGGCTGGCATCGCCACGTTTGCCGGAGAAACCATCCACCACTATAAAAACATGGGGTTAGTGTCTCAGGTTTTTAATGAAGAGATTTTAGGTAAACTACCGGGAGAGATTGCCGTTGGTCACACTCGCTACTCCACCACGGGATCTAGTTTAAAGGTAAATGCTCAACCGGCGGTTGTGGAAACTCGCTTAGGGAGTCTAGCCCTAGCACATAATGGGAATCTTGTCAATACCAAAGAATTACGAGAAGAACTGACGCGGCGCAATTGTAGTTTTGTCACGACGACGGATTCTGAAATGATTGCGATCGCCATTGGCAATGAAGTAGATCAAGGGAAAGACTGGTTAGAAGCCGCCCTTACAGCCTTTCAACTCTGTCAGGGGGCCTATAGTTTAGTGGTGGGTACCCCAGCCGGACTAATGGGGGTGCGAGATCCTCACGGCATCCGCCCCCTCGTGATCGGTCTGTTACCCAGCACCAGCACCAGCCCCGCCCGTTACGTTTTAGCCTCAGAAACCTGTGGGTTAGATATCATTGGGGCGGAATACTTGCGCTCCGTTGAACCGGGGGAATTAGTTTGGATTACCGAAGAGGGGATGGCCTCTTTCCACTGGGCCGAAAAACCCCAGCCCAAAATGTGTGTTTTCGAGATGATTTACTTCGCCCGTCCTGATAGTGTGGTGCATGACGAAAGCTTGTATAGTTACCGGATACGCATTGGGGAACGTTTAGCCGAAGAGTCCCACACCGACGCAGATATTGTGATTGCCGTCCCCGATTCCGGCGTTCCGGCCGCCATTGGTTACGCCAAAAAGTCGGGCATTCCCTACGGCGAAGGATTAATCAAAAACCGTTATGTGGGGCGTACCTTTATCCAACCGACCCAAGCCATGCGAGAGTCAGGGATTCGCATGAAATTAAACCCCTTACGGGATGTTTTAGCGGGGAAACGGGTAGTTTTAGTCGATGATTCCATTGTGCGGGGAACTACCAGTAAAAAAATCGTCAAAGCCTTGCGAGATGCCGGGGCGACGGAAGTTCACATGAAGATTTCCTCACCCCCCGTGACTCATCCTTGTTTCTATGGTTTGGATACGGACACTCAAGATCAATTAATTGCCGCGACCAAAACTATTGAAGAAATTGCCCAACAGATTGGGGTTGATTCTTTGACCTATTTGAGTTGGGAGGGAATGTTAGAAACAACGGGAGAGGATATTAATCATTTCTGTTCCGCTTGTTTCACCGGGAATTATCCCATTACGATTCCGGAGAATGTGAAGCGGGCCAAGTTGATTTTAGAACAAGCGAAAGTCTAAGTAGGGCTTGCTGAATAAGTCTGCTCGTGGGGCTAGGGAACAGGGGGAATCAGAAAAAGGTAAGCCTTTTTGATTCTTTATCCCTAAAACCTTGCACTTTCTCACTCCCAATCGAAAGTCCTAGTAACAGTGCTTAGATGGATATTCAGCAGACCCTAAGTAGGGCTTGCTGAATAAGTCTGCTAGGGGAGCAGGGGAGAGACAATCTCCCGACTCCTGACTAGATTGCTTCGTACCTTGCAATGACATTATTCCCTATTCCCTATTCCCTGTTCCCCGATACCCGACACCCAACTCTTGGACTTTCTCAGCAAACCCCCGTTAAAAAGTGTCGTAAACTAACACTTCTTCTAAAGCCAATTGACCCCCACGAGGTCGGGCGGGTTGGATAGCTTTCCCTACCGTGATCATAAACGAAATAACGTAATCTTCCGGCAGTTTAATGATGTCCGCCACCTTCACCGGGTCAAACCCAATCATCGGACAGCTATCATAACCCATTGCCTTCGCCGCTAACATAATAGTTTGACCTGCAAGCCCTGTAGAGCGCATGACCTCATCTCGCGCTAACTGTTCTTTGCCTTCATAAAAAGAACCAATCATCGGGACTAAAACATTTTGCACCTCAGCCGGGGCATTGCGCCAATAGCGTTGGGGGTCTTTTGCCCAAGCTTTGAGATCCCCACAGAGTAAAATAACAATGGATGCGTCCGTGACCTGTGCTTGATCCCAAGCGGCAGCGCGAATTTGTTGCCGTAATTCCGGGTTTTTCACCACGACAAAACGCCAATGTTGAATATTAAACGAAGTCGGTGATAAAATCGCCGCTCCTAACAGCGTACTAATCTCTTGATCAGTCATTGTATGGTTGGGATCAAAGTGTTTAATTGCCCGACGTTCTTGAATTGCTTGGAAGGTGTCCATTTCGCTTAATGAGTCTCTTAAATGAGTTCGTTCTGATTGTATCTTAGGCAGGACTCCCTGATCACAAACAAAAACCCACTTGTTAAGCTAACAAGTGGGGGCAAGAATTATCTATTCCATGACTTGGGTCAAAAAGCAACAGCACGCTTTAAGCTTAGGAATCGGATGGAAGCTGAGAATTAGAGCTATTGTCTCCATTCAGTTTTACTTTAACGACTCGGTTTACAGCTTCTGTCACTTTGGGCAAAGTAAGCGTTAAAATTCCCTGCTCAAAGCTAGCGGTGACTTGCTCATTTTGGATGGCAATAGGGAGAGGAATAACCCGTTTAAACTGACCATACCGGAATTCGGAGTGATACAGTCCTTTGTCTTCGCTTTGTTCGCTGCTGCGATATTCCCCTTGAATAGAAACGGCTTCGCGGGTCACATTAATATCTAGATCATCGGGGGTAATGCCCGGTAATTGAACTTGTAAAATCAGTTTATCTTCCGTATCTTTCAGTTCAATGGCGGGTTTCCACAAAGCAGATGGGGTGTAGGTTTTTTGGGTGATTTCGTCAAAAAGTTGATCCATTTGGTGACGAAGGGTTTCCATTTCTGCGAAGGGTTGCCAACGAATTAAAGCCATAACTCTTTCCTCCAAGTTAGTCGGTTGGTTTGCTGTTTGCTTACATCTTTATTTTGCGTCTATGGACTTAGGAATTACAGTCGGAAAAACCGTATTTTTGAGTGGGAGTTTACCGATAAGATTTTAGTTAATTGGGGGTTGTATTCGCTTAAGGTTGGGTTTACTAGAAAGGGAAGGTCTGGAAAACCGAATCAGTGAATCGTTAGTGTCTGCTGAATAAGGGGACAGGGAACAGTGGGAGTCGGAAAAGGCAAAAATCAGACCCGTCTCTTGTCATGCTCTGGCGTGACGCATTGCGCAGTTCTGCCGCTTGGTATGGAGGCAGAGCCTCCAAGATGGCGTTATTTGGTAGAGCCACGAGAGTAACGACTATCAACACCCCATAGAACAATCCCCCCAACTTCGGATCTTCAAACGATCTTCAATTTGGGGGGATTTTGGGGTTTTGGTGGGGTTAGACGATGGCTGAACCCCTGAGTTTAAAAGGCGGCATCCAGATTTGAACTGGAGAATAGAGGTTTTGCAGACCTCGGCCTTACCACTTGGCTATGCCGCCATTAACATCCAGTTTCTTATTGTAGCAGAATGAACGGGTGCTTTACAAGTCCCTGATCGAAAATCGGGAATCAAGGCACAACCTAGGCTAAAATAACGGTCGGTTTCTGTCCACATTGTCACCGATGATGCTTACCCAACGAGTAACCTTGGCTCCAGATGTTTTGATGCAGGATTTAGCGGGAGAGGCGGTCTTGCTTAATTTGAACAATGAACAGTATTTTGGTTTAGATGAAATCGGCACGCGAATGTTAGAGGTGCTGCAAGAGTCGGGTTCTATTGCTGAAGCGTCGGAGGTTCTGGTGGAAGAGTATGATGTGGAGATAGAACGGCTAAAAGCCGATCTTCTCAAGTTTGTGAATGAGTTATTAGCTTATGAGTTGGTGGAAGTTAGTGAGGGGGAAGGTTAGGACTTATGGGGGGTTATCTGGGCGATCGCGCTTTTGTTTCTTCTTCGCCCTCTTCGCCTTGCCCCCTGTTTCACTCTCCCTTAAGGTTTTGGGGCTAAAACGCACCCAAGCCCTCCTGAATTCCCTCCCCATCTTCCCCCTAGAGGATGGGGCTTTACCCACGACGGCGGAAATGGTCAAGGTGGCCGCCCGTTACACCAGAACCTCCTGTTTACCCCAAGCCCTAGTTCTAAAAGCCCTCCTGCGCTGTCAGGGGGTGGAGAGTCTGTTACGGATTGGGGTGAGACGGGAAGGAGAACAACTAGAAGCCCATGCTTGGGTTGAGGTACAGGGTCAACCCTTAAATCAAGAGGCTGAAGTTTATCAAGAGTATCAGGTGTTTGCCCCGTTAACGGGAAAACCGCATCTGTAGGGCTTCTCGGGCTTGTTCTCGGTCGTCAAAGTGGATCTTTTCTGTGCCGAGGATTTGATAGTCTTCGTGACCCTTTCCGGCAATGAGTACCCCATCTCCCGGTTGTGCGTCGAGGATGGCCTGACGGATGGCGGTAGCGCGATCGCCAATCACCACCGGATTCCGACTAGGATCAATCCCCGCCACCACATCCCGCAAAATTTGTTCGGGATCTTCCGTGCGAGGATTGTCGGAAGTGACTACGGCCACATCGGCTAAATCGGCGGCAATTTTGCCCATTTTGGGGCGCTTGGTGCGATCGCGATCTCCCCCACAGCCAAACACACAAATCGCTTTCCCCGCAATAAACGGCCGGGACGCTTGCAAAAGGTTTTCTAAACTATCCGGCGTATGGGCATAATCCACAATCACACTAATATCCTGTTCTGGGCGAATTTGCACCCGTTCCATGCGCCCCGGCACCCCCGGAAACTGGGTTAAGAGTCGCACAATCTCGGGTAAACTGACCCCCAAATGGAGCGCCGCCCCCGTTGCCGCCAAAAAGTTGGCTAAATTAAACTGACCCACTAACGGGGATTGAAATTCGATCTCTCCTTGGGGGCTGTGTAACATCCCCTTAACTCCTGTGGCCTCATAGCTTAAATCGCTCATCCACAAATCCGCCGAGGCATCGGTGACACTATAGCGCCAGACTTTCTGTGGGGGTAAACTCTCAATTAACCGTTGTCCATAGGGGTCATCTTGATTAATAATCGCCCGTCCCTTTAAATATTCTGGGCTAAAGAGTAACGCCTTGGCCTGATAATAATTCTCCATCGTTCCATGGAAATCTAGGTGATCCTGCGTCAAATTGGTAAACACGGCCACCTCAAAGGGACATTGTTTGACCCGTCCCTGTACCAAAGCATGGGAACTGACCTCCATCACCGCGTACTCGCTCCCGGCCTGTAACGCGGTGGCTAATTGGCCTTGTAAATCCACCGCGAAGGGGGTCGTATGGACGGCCGTTTCCTCGTAGCCTTGCCAACGCACATATAACGTCCCTAACAGGGCGGTAGGTTTATTAACCCCTCGTAAAAAGTGTTCAATTAAATGGGTAGTGGTGGTTTTCCCATTGGTTCCCGTCACCCCCACCATGTTTAATTGTTGGGCGGGCTGTTGATAGAAAAGGTCAGCGACTTGGGCGCAGACCTCCACCATATCGGGAACAACAATCACACAGGCCTCTTGCGGGGGGCATTTCGCCGCCGCTTCCGGGCTAATGAGGGCGGCAACGGCTCCAGAGGCGATCGCACTTTCCCAGAATTCCCCCCCATCTACTCGCGTCCCCGGCATCCCCATAAACAAATCCCCCGCTTGACAAGCGTGGGAATTAGTCGAAAGTCCTTTTACTTCAGCCTCTAGTGCCGGGTGTTCCGGGAGTTGCCCTAGATTTGGCACCTGTGCCAACAATGCTTTTAATGTCGTCATAGCCACTCCTCTTAGTGCGTTGTTAGACCTTTGGGGATTTCTTCCCGGTCAGTATTACATTCTTAATGTTTTTTTTAACATACGCTCTATTTGCTGTATAGGGAGACGAGGGGAAAGACGAGGTAACACCACCTCCTCTCCTTCCACTATCTGGGCTATAACGGGGATTTCGTACTCATAGGCCGCAAACCAATCTGCACGGGTGGTAATATCCCGCATCTCCAACTCTAGGGATAAGTTGGGCAGTTGGGCGAGTTTCTCCGCCAAGGTTTCACAGAGATGGCAGCCCGGTTTATGGTAAAAGATGAGTTTCATTTTTTTCTAGGGAACGGGGAACAGGGGGGGAGGGGGAGAGGGGGGGCAGGGGGGCAGGGGAGAGGGAAAGACGAGGAATTCAGACTTATTAACTATTCCCTATTATCTATTCCCGATTCCCCACTCCCGATTCCCCACTCCCCACTCCCTATTCCCCACTCCCCATTCCCTATCCCCCGTTCCCTGTTCCCTGTTCCCTCTCCCCGCTATTAACCTCGCATTTTTTCCGACCAGACGCGAGTGGGTAAGCCCCAAATGTAAATAAAGCCTTCCGCCGCCTTGTGGTCAAAGGTATCCTCAGAGGTGTAGGTGGCCAGACTGGGGGCATAGATTGAATTGTCCGACCTGCGACCCACAATCATCGCATTGCCCTTGAATAACTTCACACGCACCACACCACTGACCCGCTCTTGAGTTTGATTAATAAAGGCATCTAACGCGCCTTTCAGGGGACTATACCACAGCCCTTGATAAATCAAATTCGCGTAGGATTCCTCAATATTCCGCTTGTATTGGGTCACATCGGCCGTGAGGGTGAGACTTTCAAGATCCCGGTGGGCTTGAATTAACACCAACAGGGCGGGGGATTCGTAGATTTCCCGCGATTTAATCCCCACCACGCGGTTTTCAATCATATCAATCCGTCCTACCCCATGATTGCCCACAATCTCATTCAGTTGGGCAATCAATTCCACCGGACCGAAAGCGTTGCCGTTGAGGGTGACAGGAGTCCCTTTTTCAAAGCCAATTTCGATATATTCTGGCTCATTGGGGGTGTCTGCGATCGCCTTGGTCATCACAAAAATCTCTTCGGGAGGCTCCGTCATGGGATCTTCCAGAGGCCCCGCTTCAATACTCCGCCCCAGTAAGTTGCGGTCAATACTAAAAGGAGACGACTTTTTAACCGGGGTAGGAATGCCGAATTTTTCGCCGTAGGCAATGGTTTCCTCTCGACTCATCCCCCACTCCCGGGCGGGGGCTAACACCTTAATAGAGGGGTTTAAAGCGGCAATAGAGACATCAAAACGCACCTGATCATTGCCTTTCCCGGTACAACCATGAGCTACAGCATCGGCTCCGTATTTTTCCGCCGCTTCCACCAACATTTTAGCGATTAAAGGGCGCGCCAAAGCCGTGGCGAGGGGGTAACGGTTCTCGTAGAGGGCATTGGCACGAATGGCGGGGAAAGCATAATCTACCACAAAACTTTCCTGGCCATTTTCCACCAGAGATTCCAATGCACCGGAATCTAGGGCTTTTTTCTGAATCGGTCCGAGTTCTTCCCCTTGGCCTAAGTCTGCGGCCAAGGTAATTACATCCTGAACGCCCCACTCTTCTTTTAGGTAGGGGATGCACACAGAGGTATCTACACCACCGGAATAGGCCAAAATCACTTTATTTGCACGACCCATAGCTTTTCTCTTTCAAAACGACTAGAGGCCTATTGTAGAGGGGAGAAGGGGATTCTTGTAAAATGCGATCGCGTTATTTAAGATTTCGTCTAGAAAATACCCTCGAAGCCCCCCACGACACCCGGAGAGGGGAGCGAAAAGAGAGCAACCCTAAAAAAGGCTTTTCCCCCTCTGTCCAGCCCAGAGAAATAATCTAGGAAAATTTAACTTTCGTTTTAGGTCATCCCGAACAGGGTTTCCCTAATTATTCACATTGACCTAGATATATTATCAGTTCATTCAGAATATTTTTCTCCCTCAACACTTAAATCTCTCAAGTCTTAAATAATTTGTTAAAATAATAAAAAGTTCATTCAGCCGGAATAACAATAAGGATGTAACTTTTTATCACAAGTTTGGTTAAAGCCTTTACTTGTGATTCAATTTATGTTGCGCTAAGGAGGCTGCAATGAAAGATCCCTTAATTTCTTCCAAAAATCAAAGCATTTGGAATACCTTAAAACTGAAAACCCAAATGCTATTAGGTTATACCATTCCGGTTGCTGTATTTGCGGGTTCAACACTAATTGTTTACACCAATGCAAACCGTGTTTTTGACGCTTTTTCCCAAGTTGAAACGGTACAAGATGCCATTATTGAAGTCGATAAAATGGCACTGGCTGGGAGTAATATGGTGGCGAATATTCGGGCTTATATGGTTAGCCAAGATCGGGAATTTGTGCAACTGTATGAAAAAAGCTGGGTCGATTTTCAAGCTTCTAGTCAAAAATTAAATCAAATTGTGACCAATCCTGAGCAATTGCAGCGTTTTCAGCAAATGAACAATATTGGTCAACAATACAATAGTTATGCTCGAACACAGATTAGTTTAATCGAGCAAAATCGCCTACAAGACTCCCTCAATCTATTTCTTCAAGGGGGCGGTAAGCAGTTTTTGTTAGATTTTCTGGAACTCAATGCTCAATTTAATCAGCAGGAAACAAACCAGTTAAAGGTACAAAATCAAGAAGCTCGAACGACCTTACAAAATGCGGTTAACTTGTTGATTTTAGGAGCGATTGTATCTGCCGCTTCTGCTATTGGAATCGCTTGGTTAATTGCCTCTTTAGTCAGCGAAAAAATTAGTCAAGCCATTGATGAAATAACCAACTCTTCACGGGATATTAGTATCGCGGTACAACAACAGGAAAAACTCACCAGTAATCAGGTGATTTCCGTAGAAGAAACCAGTAAAACCATGGATGACTTAGAAATTTCCGCCAAACAAGCCAGTCAACAAGCGGAAACCTCTGCCTCCGGTGCTAGTCAAGTCTTATCCTTCGCCCAAAATGGCAATCGTTTAGTGGAAGATACCTTAGTAGAAATGGGTCACACTCGTAATAAAGTAGAAGCTATTGCCGAGCAAATCACCCGTTTAAGTGAACAAACCAATCAAATTGGCAATATTTCCCAAGTGGTGGGAGATTTGGCCAATCAAACTAATATGTTAGCCTTAAATGCCGCCGTTGAGGCCGTGCGTTCCGGGGAACATGGACGAGGATTTTCTGTAGTGGCCGCAGAAATTCGTAAACTGGCTGACGAAAGTCAAAAATCTGCCCACAAAATTAACACCTTAGTTAATGAAATTAAGCAAGCTACACTGTCCACCGTGATGGTAACAGAGGAAGGTATTAAAAGCGTAGGTAACACAGTTAATTTAGCCCAAAAAACCGCCAAAGCCTTTACAGATGTGTCTGAGCAAATCAACAATATTGTGATTAACTCCCAGCAAATCTCCGTTAACTCCAAACAACAAGCCTTTGCTATTCAACAAGTGGTTATTGCTACCAATAGCATTAATGAAAATGCCCAACAAAGTAGCAGTGGGATGAATCAAGTTAAACAGGGTGTACATAAACTAAACAACGCTGCATTTGACCTTAAAGCCATTGTCGAATAGGGTATAAAATACCCATGACATCAGGAAGGGGGCGTGCAAGTATTCGCCACACCTCTGGGGATATTATCATCAGGGATTAACCAAGTCATACCATTAGAAGTACAACGAATAATCGCCCTTCCTCCCCGTCTGACGCGCAATAAATCGCCATGAAAAAGGTCTACTGTCACCTGAACTGTTTTATATTCCGACTCCCCCGCTTGTTTGCGTTCTACTACACCTTCCGCTAGGATTAACTCAGCAATCCTAAGACGATTTTCTGCGATGGCAGCCGTTTGTATATTGTTAATCAACAGAGGAATTAACACCGAAATCAGGTAAAGGCAAAGGGTGAATGGTTTCAGCATAATTTGTTCTCTAGATTACTCTAGCTCCTCCGCTAAATAGGAACGCGCTTTGATTTGGTATTGATACTCTTCTGGGTTAGTTTGATCGGCTTTCGCGCTACATTGTTCCCAGGCCACTGTAGCCTCCCCATTTAAGCCTTCAAGTCCTAACGCTTCTGCCATTAAACAGTAAGCTAGGGCTTTATTGGGTTGTAAATCAATGGCTTTCTGTAGCTGAAATTTAGCCTCAGAATTGGCTTGAGATTTGAGTTGAATTCTGCCCAAACTGGTCAAAAGAGTATATTCTTTTTCCGGGTGATTTCGTACCCCTCCTAAGCCTAAATTAATCCAGCGCAACGCTTGAGAGTTTTGTTCTAAATTCAAATGAATTGTTAGCAATTGTTCTAGATTTTTAAACTGCTGATCTGTAATGATATAAGTTTCACCTGCTTGGCTGGCTTTTCGGGCATCTTCAACGGATTTCCATAGCCAATTATCGGCTTGACTGTAGTCTTTTTGGGCTAAGTAAATACTGGCAAGAGATGCGGCGGCTGTTGCGGCACAATCAGGGGATTGTACAGCAATTTTATAGTTTCTTATGGCGGCATCAAGTTCCACTAATTCATGGTTAATATTGCCCAATTGGAGATAAATTTTAGGGTTATCTGGATTAAGTCTTAGGGATAGTTCGTATTTTTCCAGAGCAATTCTGAATTGTTTTTTCTCGTAAGCTTCGCTGGCTTGTCGGAAATAAAAATGGGCTAGATGGGCTGAACCTAACTCTACAAAGAGGATGGAACAGAGAAGAGTCAGCAGGGAAAAGGAGAACCGATCTCGGTCAGAAAAAGGTTTTGCTGGACCGAGTTTATGTTCTGGGGAAAAGAGGGTATGGAAGGAATGCAAACGGTTTTGTAGGCGAAATCCCCGTAGGAGACGCTCGATTTTTTCTTGTCCTAAGTTTTTAGCTAAAATGCCTGCATTTCCGAGGGGAAGCAGACTATTAATTAAGATGGTCATAATGCCAATTAAGCCTGTTCCACTGACGAGAATTTTAGGAATTAAACTTAACCAAATGGCGGAAGAACCTGTTAGGCAAATAATGGAAAGTAGGCGTAAAATTCCGTTTTGAGAATCAGAGGGGGCTTGAAACCACCACCAATAAGTGGGGGCGGGTTTTAAGATGGCGCGCCATTGATCAAACCATTCGTCGAGTTCATCAAGGTTATGATCTCGTTTACGAAGTTCTCGGAAAACTTCTTGCAGTTGGTAGTCTAATATTTCTAAAGTGATGAGGAGAGAACCGGAAACTTTACTATGATCTTTTACGTCTAATTGTTGTTGCACGGCATCCCGCGCCGTCAAGACTTTGGCGACGTTTTCTTTTTGCAAGACTTGAGTTAATAAATCAGCGTTAATCTCAAGGATTGCCTGTTGGTAGTGGTGGATGGCTTGTGCAAGAGACACTGTATTTTTAACCCCTAACCCGATTGTTTTAATCTACAAGGGTTAGGGGTGTTTTTCCGGAGGTTTATGGGGGAGGGTAGGAGTGGACGGAAACCTACAAATCGGGTTAGTTGTTGGGCTTTAGCCCTAAGTCTAGGGCGCTGAAGCGCAACTACGAACGGTTGTTGGGCTTTAGCCCTAAGTCTAGGGCGCTGAAGCGCAACTACGAACGGGGTTGATTGTTTTGTTGGAGGTTTAGGGTATATTCACGGAAGCGATCTAAGTCGGCTTGAATGGTGGATTCAACGACTCGACCGAGGAATAAATTATCCATTAACTGACCTAAAAAACCGGGGATGGCGTAGGCAACGGTGAGGCGGACAATACTACTTTCATGACGGTCATAAAAACGTACTGCGCCCCGATTGGGGAGGCCGTCTACGGATTCCCATTGAATGATTTGATGGGGGACAACTTTTAAGATGCGGGATAACCAACTAAATTCGAGGTTGCCTGCTTCGAGTTGCCAACGGGATAAATCGGGGTTGTCTTGGAGGACGGAGACGGATTTAATCCATTTCATCCAGCGTGGCATCTGTTCTAAATCGGACCAGAGACTCCATACTAAGTCCATCGGTGCGTTAACTTCAACTTGAACGCTATGTTCTAACCAATCAGCCATAAGGGGAAGCAAGGGAAGCGAATTTTCTTTTTTATTCTACTGTATGCTTTCCCGTTCTCGGATTTACCAAGGACTGCCAACGAGGGTGAAGGCACTCCAGTAGTAGGGATGGGAGAAGTCTTGGCCGGGGGGGGTGTCGGGGCTGGCGCTGAAGTCTTGGCGTATCATGGCGATTTGGGCTTGTCGGAGGGCTTCTGCTTTGACGGGGGCGGTGGTGAGGTGTTGGTAGAAGGAGGACATGAGGGCGAGGGTGCCATCATCGCTGACGTACCAGAGACTGCCGAGGGCGGATTTGACTCCGGCGGCGATCGCAAATCCAGCAAAACCTAATTCCGCTTCGGAGCTCCCCACGGCAGTACGACAGGCACTCAGCACCAGTAAATCAACGGGGGGATTGTTTAAGTTCAGTTCCCGCACACGATTAAGGGGCAGTTTTTGATCCCAGAATTGAATGTAGGAGTTGCTGAAGTCTCCCGCTTGGAATTCGCCGTGGGTGGCAAGGTGTAGGATGGGGTGGGGATTGGTTGCCCGTGCTTCTTGGAAGGAGGAGAGGGTAAATTGTTCGTTGAGGAAGGCCACACCCTGTTTAATGTCTTGGGTAATGCGGGACAATTCTTTAGGAACGGCGGGGAGGGGGGTAGCTTGATCATTGAGGAAGGAGGAGGCGCCCATCGCTAGGACTTTTTCTGCTCTGAGGTCGTTATAACGCCCATCGGTGAGGCTAAAACTGGGCATGAAGCCGAGATTATATTTTTCGATCAGGAACTGTTCTCCGTCGTGGAGGGCGGCTAGGGGGAGCGATCGCAATCCACCATCAAGAATAAAGGAAAGGTTGCTAATCCCCTCGGCTTCTAGGGCTTCTTCTAAGGGGGCTATCAGGACATTGTACAGGTCTTGGGCGGGTTTGAGGTAACTATTGCGGCGAGGATTGGTCACACGGGCGCGATAGTCTGCGGCAAGGGCTAAGACTTGTTCGCGGGTGGCTTCTTCGAGTCTCCAGCGTTTCATACCGCCGTCGGAGGTGACTAGGACTAATTCTAGGCGATCGGTGGGTTGGATGCGATCGCCTTGTGCCAGAAAACTACTCCCCGCCCTACGGGGATATTCCCATAAAGCCATTTCCTCATCTTCCCCCTCCTCTGCTTTAAAAAAGCCATAGACTAACGCCGTTTTTACCCCCGTTATCCGTTCCGTTTCCCGTAATCTCGCCTGGGTTTCCTGTAAGGTTAAACTCGGCGCATTTTCCAGCCCTAAATAAGACGTAAAACTATTAGAAAATTCTCCCTCTAGTGCTTCTAATGCTTCATTCTCTACACTCAGAGAATCTTGACTTCCCCCCTCATTTAAACTTACTTCTTGTTTGGGTTTAGCCTCCTCCTCTTCTGCACGACTTTCTAGGGGTTTTGGCTCAGAATTAACCCCGCCAGGAGACACAACGGTAGCCACTTGAACTTCCGTGTCATTCGCAGAATTGGGTTCAACACCCGGAACAGAAACAATCTTTAAATTATTGTTTTCGTAGGTAAAGAAAAACGAACGATTAGGCAGAATAGTCACCTCTCCCGTCGTAATAGCCCCCAGCGTTCCATTAATGCTCCCATCCCCAATCTTAAAGGGAACTACACCCTGACCACCATGAGCAATGGTAATCTGACCACCATAGAATCCCCCTCCCGTTGCAATACTCGCCAACAAACCAGAAGCCGTTTGAAATGCTCCCGTCACACGGAAAAATTGAGGAGTATTAATCGTAACATTACCACCCCCCATTCTTCCCTGAGTATTGATGCTTTGGGCTTGAATCGTGTCAGTGGCACTTAGGCGAACATCTCCCCCCCAATATTCTTGATTAGAGGTGTTTAACTGCCCCGTTTTAATCCCCCCCTGTAAAGTAGTTAAGCGAACATCACCGCCATAGTAACCATCATTAGAACTTGTGTTAATATTCCCCGTTGTAATCTCACCCCATCCAGTCCATAAATTGACATTTCCACCCCCCCACCAGCCCCAAGTTGAATGGGTATCAATAGTTCCGGTTTTAATCCAGCCAAAATCAGTCCAAGCGTTAATATTCCCCCCATCTCCCCAGTTAGACGAGGCGATTAAATCCCCCACTTCAATAAAGCCATAGTAACTATCTAAATGAATATTTCCCGCTTGATAGCCATAGTCAGAACGAGTATTAATCGTTCCCGTCACAATGTTATAAAAGGGAGTAATCGTCACATTGCCCCCATCTCCCCACCAAGCCGATGTATTAATATTTCCCGTATAAATCGAAGCCCAATCACTATTTAACGTAATCTGTCCCGCTTGATTGCCATAGGTAGATTCTGTCGTGAGATTGCCAGTAACAATTAACCGTTGTGCATCTAGGTTAATATTTCCCCCATCTCCCTCCCAAGCAGAAGCCGTTAAGTTTCCGGTTTTAATCGCTCCTACCCAAGCCGTTAAATTAATATTTCCGGCTTGATAGCCATACTCTGAATGGGTGTTAATATTCCCCGTTGTAATATCATAATATCCCGTGTATAAATTGACATTTCCACCCCCCCAAAAGCCCCAAGTTGAACGGGTATCAATAGTTCCGGTTTTAATCCAGCCAAAATCAGTCCAAGCATTAACATTTCCCCCATCTCCCCAGTTAGACGAGGCGATTAAATCCCCCACTTCAATAAAGCCATAGTAACTATCTAAATCAATATTTCCCGCCTGATTGCCATAGTCAGAACGAGTATTAATCGTTCCCGTCACAATGTTATAAAAGGGAGTAATCCTCACATTGCCCCCATCTCCCCACCAAGCCGATGTATTAATATTTCCCGTATAAATTGAAGCCCAATCACTATTTAACGTAATCTGTCCCGCTTGATTGCCATAGGTAGATTCTGTCGTGAGATTTCCCGTAACAATTAACCGTTGTGCATTTAGGTTAATATTTCCCCCATCTCCCTCCCAAGCAGAAGCCGTTAAGTTTCCGGTTTTAATCTCCCCAACTGCGGCCGTTAAATTAATCGTTCCCGCTTGATTTCCATACTCTGAATGGGTGTTAATATTCCCCGTTGTAATATCATAATATCCCGTGTATAAATTGACATTTCCACCCCCCCAAAAGCCCCAAGTTGAATGGGTATCAATAGTTCCGGTTTTAATCCAGCCAAAATCAGTCCAAGCGTTAATATTCCCCCCATCTCCCCAGTTAGACGAGGCGATTAAATCCCCCACTTCAATAAAGCCATAGGAACTATTTAAATCAATATTTCCCGCTTGATTACCATGTTCAGAACGAGTATTAATCGTTCCCGTCACAATGTTATAAAAGGGATTCAGCGTTACATTACCTCCATCTCCATTCTGGGATGAAGTATTTATATTCCCCGTATAAACTGACCCTTGAGAATTGCTAAAATTAACCGTTCCTCCATTGCCAGATTGACGAGAATTTGCTATAATGTCCCCCGTGCTAATGGTGGAATGAGCTTGAATAGATATGTTCCCACCATCTCCATTGACAGAATAACTATTAATCGAATCGTTGACATTAACTGACCCCGATAAACTCGATAGCTGAATATCTCCGCCTTTGCCATGATAACTAGAGACATCAAAAGCTCCCCATGTCCCACCCCCGGTAATCTGAATAGTATTGACGGCGTTGAGCAAAACATTCCCACCATCTCCTACAGAACCAGAGCTACTATAACTATAAGTGTAAATTGAGCCGTTAACCGTAATGGCATTTTTAGAGTCAATATAAACCGCTCCCCCATCTTGATTACTGGTTATGGTCGAGGTGTTAATTGAACCGGTGTTAATATTGCCCGCTAAACTATGATTTGGGTCGTACCGATTGGTCAGTAAAACAACACCATTGGGGGCAGAAACTTGAATGTTGCCCGTCGTAATTGCGGCAGAGGTTACGCCGGAATGGGTAGCCGTTGGAGCGTTAGCTGTTCCCCCGTTGCCCGGTGCGCCTCCCCAGAGATTCCAGTTAATCCCAGCGCGAATGTCTAGGGTAGGATTCCCAGAACCATCAATTTCTAAAGATGTGCCATTACTTAAAAAAACTTGGGCTAAGTCGGCAATAGTATCTACTCCATTAAAGGTGTTCCAATTGTTAGGATTAATAGATTGGTCAGTAGTATCTACTCCAGTGATGTTAATATCCCCAGTGGTGACACTGCCCCCCGCTAAAATATGTAGGGATGCTCCGCTATAGTTGCCGATGGAAACGTTACCTTGGGCGAAAATAATTGGGTCATCGGGACTGGCTAGATCCCCTATACTCCCATCTAGTTGTTCAATGCGGAAATCTCCTCCGGTAAAATAGTGAGCGTCGCCGTTAACGGTGCTGCTGGAACGTAAGGTTAAATCTTGCCCTGCCCAGAGTCCACTTTCCGAATGGTTGAGGGCTGAAATATTAATTTTTTGCTGGCCTTGTACTAACAAATTCCCACCAGCTTGGGCAATAAAGGGGGCGCTGGGGCTATCTTGAATCAAAACGCGCTCTGCTAGGAGGGACATATTGCCTAAACTGTACAGTTGGCTATTGATGAGGGCTAAGTTTCCTTGGGCAGAAATGAGGGTGTTTCCGGCCTGACTCTGCTGCACGAAAACATCCCCGGTGTTGAGGGGGGTGTTGCTGTGGGAGAGGGTGACTTCTCCGGTGGGAGTGGCGCTTAATCCTGTCTCAGAGGCCCCTGTGAGGAGACTGGGCAGGTCTAAGGGGGAAAAGGGGATGATTTGGCCTTGGGTGTCGCGGGGGGCTTCTATTTCGAGGCTGAGGAGGTGTCCGGGAAGGGACAAACGAATGCGACTACTTTGGGGGACTGAGGCAATGATGAGGTTGCCTGTGGGGGCATTTAATCCGCCTGTACTAATCACAGTTCCGGCTAAAAGGCCTAAGTTGTGGCCGGGGGTGACGCTTAAATGGCTGGCGTTGATAATGCTGCCGGAGGAGGACAAATCAAAGGCAAACTGGGAGGGGGTACCGATGAGGGTTTGATAGTCATTTTCGCCCCAAGCGTTGAACCATTGATTCTCCCCAAAGCCTATCCCGGTGGCGGTTGTGGCGAAGAAGTCGGCGGGAACGTTCAGTTGGGCGTGGGGGCCAAAAATAATCCCGGCCGGATTCATTAAGTAAAGGTTGGAGTTGCCGCCACTGACTTGGATTAAGCCGTTAATATGAGAAGGATCTCCCCCAACGATGCGGCCGAGGATGTTTTCAATTTGCGGGTTAGAGAGAAAGTTGGCGATTTGCCCGGGGTTAAGTCCGAATTGTTGCAAACTGTGGAAAAGGTTGGCTCCGTCGCCGGATAAGCTGCCTCCGGTGATGTCAATGCGATCGCCATTTTCCAGAATAATCGTCCCCGTGCCATCCTGGGCGGGGGTGATGGTTTGGGCGTTCAGGGGTACAGCGTGGGAGACTAAGACCGTTCCCAAAGTGTAGCCAGCAATTTTAGCTGAAGGGGAAACCAACGCACTAACTCGACCCCACATCGATTGAACTTGTCCTCTAACCTTACTCATCTCTTCCCATCCCGTGAGTGCTAAAAAATACTCAGTTATAACATAATGATTCCCTGGTCTTTGATGCTGACCCTAAAGTGATAAACTTCACCTTTGATTGAAAGTCCTCGCCGTTAGGATTCAATAACCCCTAATTTGATGATGGCATAGTTCAACAAAATTGAATGTATAGACTTGGTGAAGTTGTTAATGCCCAGCAAAAGCACCAAGTCTATGGACAAAAATAACCCGTTCATCCTCTAGCCCAAGCAAAGAAAAAACTCTGGTCTGCTCTAGAGTTTTTTCTCTGCTCAACGCTTATTAATTTTAGTCAAATCACCCTAGAAGCTTTAATCTCCCTCACTCATTCACTCCAAAAGAAAACCAAAAGTGACTAATTTTTTTCAATCTTCCTCGATTAAACTCTATAATCATTAACAGATACCCCCCAAGCCTCACCCATCGTTATGTTATCCCTATCCCCGACCCTACAAGCTAAACTCTCCACCCCCCTCACCATCGGCACCGTGCAAGTTAACAGTCGGGTGTTACAATCTCCCCTTTCCGGTGTCACGGATTTAGTGTTTCGCCGCTTAGTGCGACGTTATGCCCCCAGTTCCATGCTTTATACTGAAATGGTACAAGCTTCGGAAATTCACCACCTCCAAGAACTTCCCCGAGTGATGGAAGTAGACCCTCAAGAACATCCAATTAGTATTCAACTCTTTGATTGTCGCCCAGATTTTATGGCAGAGGCCGCACGAAAAGCTTTTGCTCAGGGAGCAGATACCATTGATATAAATATGGGCTGTCCGGTGAATAAAATCACCAAAAAAGGGGGCGGTTCTTCTCTCCTTCGTCAGCCCGAAATTGCGGTAGAAATTGTTAAAACGGTGGTGGAAGCCGTGCCAATTCCCGTAACAGTAAAAACCCGCATTGGCTGGGATGATCACGAAATTAATATTCTAGATTTTGCCCGACGTTTAGAGGATGCGGGAGCGCAAATGTTAACCCTTCATGGACGGACTCGCGCTCAAGGTTATACAGGAGCAGCGCGCTGGGAATGGATTGCCAAAGTGAAGGAACTTCTCTCTATTCCGGTGATTGCTAATGGGGATATTTTTTCGGTAGAAAGTGCGGTGCGTTGTTTAACGGAAACGGGGGCGGATGGAGTAATGTGTTCTCGTGGAACCTTGGGTTATCCGTTTTTGGTGGGAGAGATTGACTACTTTTTGCAAACGGGGCAGTTGTTACCCCAACCGTCTTTAGCGGAGCGGTTACAATGTGCGAAGGAGCATTTACAAGGGTTATGGGAGTATAAAGGACAACGGGGAATTTATCAGTCTCGGAAGCACATGACTTGGTATGTGAAAGGGTTTCCGGGGGCGGGGGAGTTACGGGAGCAGTTGTCGCGGATTACGTCGGTTGAGGAGGGTTATTTTTTGTTAGATAATGTCGGCGCTCCCGACTCCCCGGATCAATCTGGGGGTAAAGGGAGAGTCGCTTGAGGTCTGGGAGTGGGGGAGGGTTCAGGACTAGGGGTAGGGGAGGGCTCCGTTTCCGCTTCGGGAGTCGGTGAGGGCGTGGTTTCCACTTCCGGGGAGGGTTGGGGACTAGGAGAAGGCTCTGCGTCCACTTCTGGAGGGGTTGGAGGGGCTTCTGTGAGACGTTGCCAAGGAATAGCCGACTGGTCGAGCAATTGCGTAGAAATAGCGGCGGCACCGAATAAGTTTAGATGACTGGGATCGGCAAAATAGCCATTTTGATTGAGCCACTGACGACTTAAATCAATAAAAATAAACCTTTGACGGTTGGCTTGTTGCTGCATAAACGCCTGAAATTGATTCTCAAACCTCTGCCGAGTGCTGTCTAAATAATCTTGAGAGAGGGGAAGATTCACAAATACTAGGGGAATATTTTGTGCTTGGGTGTACTGGGTTAAACGTTGGAGTGCTGACGTTTGTACCCCGGTGAGATTAAAATTTTGGTAGTCTCCATCATATAATCCTGCCACTCGGGGGAATTGTTGATAATAAAGAGCGGGGTCAAAACGGCGAGATTCAGGTAAAAAGCCGTTAGCATCAATTTTTCTGACTAAATCCGCCCAAGCGGAGTGGGGATTAAAACCGAATAACAGAGGCCACGGAGGGAGGGGGCGACGACTTTGGAGGGGGATACAGTGGTTATAACTGGGGACTTCGGGGGTGGGTAAACGGGGGCGTTCCCCTTGGCTGAGGTGTTCCGATCCGGGGGAGTTGGCGATCGCCTCATAAGTCCGATCCGGTCGTCCACTATTGAGCGCCCGCACCCCATCGGCCCAAATAATTAACTTCGGTAATTGTTCCGTCGTCAACAATTCTCGCACCAACCAATCCACCACTTGAGCCGTTGCCCCATTAATACCAAAATTAAACACCCGCACATTGGGCTGTCCCTGACGGGCTAATCCCGCTTGGATGTGGCGAGGGTCAACCCCTTGGATAGCCCGAGAACTCCCGACAATCAGCACATCTGGGGTGTCAAGGGCGATTTGATAGGAAAGAAATAACCGTAACTGTTCGTCTACAAAATCACTGTTAAAGGTGGGAAAAATGGGGTCTGGGTGTAGGGCGCTGGCCTGTTGTTGAACTACCGTTAAATTTTGTTGATATTCTCTGACCTTTTTCTGGGCAAAAGTCCATTTGGGATGATCTGGGGGGATCGACTGCATTCGTTCGATGGCCTGCATCCAATACAACACCCCTAAATTCCAATCCTCCAAACTGCTGGCCTTCTGGGTCGTTTGCACCGCTTGGTTGGCTTTGGCGATCGCCTCCTGAAAGGGTTCCTGACTGAGACACAGGAGAGTAGGGGAGGGGGAGGGAGTGGCACGGTCTACAAAAGGAAAAGAGGACACCCCCTCTTCCGTTAACCGTTCAATGGAAGCACAGCCCACCAAACCCCACAGGGTTAGTACCCACACCGGACAACATAGCCATTGAATCCTAGAGATCATAGGACAGGAACAGTAAACAGTAATCAGTAAACAGTAAACCGTAAACGGTCATCAGTCATCAATTCCCTATCCCCCACAGCTAAGTCAACCAGTCCGTCAAGGTTGTTTCCTGTTCTCTTTGCTAATCCTTTACAAAAAAATAGTACGTTTAAACCAAAAAAAGGCGCAATTTGTTGCTTTGATGAAGCTAAAAACTTTTTTCGGAAAATATTAGGCTAAATCCCTGTCATTTGCAGTTGAATTCACTACAATATCAAACAGCAAATCCCCAAGGAAAAGGTCAGGTTGTGTGAAGCGACATCTCACAGTCGTCTGTTCCACACGGATCTGAGAGGACTCAACTCGAATGAGATTAAACAACTCAAGGGTTTTTTAATTCCCTTTCCTGTCGGGAATCCCTTCATCGACAATAACCTCCAAAGATGATGGTATCTTAACGCCATTTTTTGTAAGAGAGGTTACAATCGAGAAGGTTTTTAAGTTGTCCTGTCTCAAAGGACGATTGTTCATTGCCTCAGAAAACCTGTTACGGGTGGTGTGAGTTTTGGGAATACTAAGCTTGGAATTCTCAAACAGAGAAAGGGGCAATGTCCAAATACCTTGGATGTCATCTGAATAGATGCCCAACAAATTATCTAATGTGATGTTCTGGTCTTGAACTGAAGGAGCAAGAGGAAAAACGGCATGACCCAGGCGAACTATGATCTCGCAACTATCACCCAGCCTCAGAATGAATTCGAGTTTCTGATTGACGAAGGCGGGGTTGATGCAGCAGTAATAAAAGAAGAACTGCTTAACTCAGAGGAACCCGAAAAGGTCAAAAGTACGCCCTCGGCACGTCGCCGAGATCAGACGAAGAAGAAACCTTACACTGAGGACTCGATTCGAGTTTATTTACAAGAAATTGGTCGTATTCGGCTGTTACGGGCAGAAGAAGAAATTGAACTCGCCCGTCAAATTGCGGAGTTACTGGAATTTGAGCGAGTTCGCGATCATCTATTGGATTCTTTAGACCGAGAACCGACCTTGGAAGAATGGGCGCAGGAAGTGGGTATGGAGCGCCCGGATTTCCGTCGTCGTCTCTTTTTAGGTCGTCGAGCCAAGGACAAAATGGTACAGTCGAACCTGCGTTTAGTGGTGTCGATTGCTAAAAAATATATGAATCGTGGCTTATCCTTCCAAGATTTAATTCAAGAAGGATCATTAGGTCTAATTCGGGCGGCCGAAAAATTTGACCACGCCAAAGGTTATAAATTTTCCACCTATGCGACTTGGTGGATTCGTCAAGCGATTACCCGGGCGATTGCCGACCAATCTCGCACCATTCGCCTCCCGGTTCATCTCTACGAAACCATTTCTCGCATCAAAAAAACTACAAAAATCCTTTCTCAAGAAATGGGACGCAAACCGACTGAGGAAGAGATTGCTACTCGCATGGAAATGACCATCGAGAAGTTGCGCTTTATCGCTAAATCTGCACAACTGCCGATTTCCTTAGAAACCCCCATTGGGAAAGAAGAGGATTCCCGTCTGGGGGATTTTATTGAGGCCGATGGGGAAACTCCCGAGGATCAAGTGTCTAAAAACCTGTTGCGGGAAGACCTAGAAAACGTCCTCGACACCCTCAGCCCTCGGGAACGGGATGTTTTACGTCTGCGCTATGGTTTAGATGATGGCCGCATGAAAACCCTTGAGGAAATTGGTCAAATCTTCAATGTCACCCGTGAGCGAATTCGGCAAATTGAAGCTAAAGCCCTGCGTAAGTTACGACATCCCAACCGGAACAGTATCTTGAAAGAGTATATCCGTTAAGTTTCGTAACAGTCTGTGACGGCGATCGCAAGAATCCCCTCCAATACCCTCTAAGCGGCTGGATTCAGGGGGATTGTGCGATCGCATTGTCCTCGTTAGTCGAAAAGGCCAATCCGGGGCAATTCGGCGGAGAAACCCGCGTCGTACCGCCTAAGCCTCATGGTTTCGTCGAAGATCCCCCCCACCTGTCTGAAGAGTGCTGCTCATCTCGCTTTTTACCTTGGCTCATTAACGGCTCCCTCACATTAGATTAAGCTACTAGAAGCGATATTACTCGGATGAAAGGGGATGCCTGAAAAACTAAAAATTATGGTCGTGGATGATGAGAAGGACAATCTGGATCTGTTGTATCGTACCTTCCGACGGACTTTTAAGGTGTTGAAAGTGGATAGTCCGGCGATCGCACTAGAAATGCTCACTCAAGACAGTGACGTTGTGGCCGTGGTTTCCGATCAAAGTATGCCGGAAATGAGCGGCATCCAATTGTTAAGCAAAATTAAGCATCAATATCCTAGAATTGTGCGGATTTTACTGACGGGGTATTCCGATGAACAGTTAGTCGAAGCTGGGGAAGACTTGGACTCCGCCGAGGTCTTTCGTTGTGTTTCTAAACCTTGTCAACCGGAAACCCTCCAATCGGTTTTACAAGAAGCGGTGGAGGTTTATCAAGACCAAATGTAACTTCTTCATTGCCTAGATAGGGTCATTCACCTTAACGTCTGGCATGAAGACTCTTCTTCTTTTCAAGCGGTCGTGAACAGTTTTTCCTTCTGATAACTGTTCACGGCTAACTTTTTTTGTCTTCATCAAAACTTTATATAACAGACAGTTTGAAGAAAGAACTTCATCAGAACTTTATAGACTTTCCGTAATTTCCTGTATATAGTAAAGACTCAGTGAAATTCCTTTAAGTATAAACAGTGACGATGATTCAGAGTGTATCCAGTCTGATCTTGACTTTCTCCGTAATTACTGTTACCTCGGGAGGGGTACTTTTAAGCGTTATGGGTGCCCAAGTTTCCGATCCTAATGGTTGTGCCATCAGCCCAGATAATATAGGCTGTGAAATGAATCGCCCTTTTGATGTCCAAGAGTCTGACGCAGATTCTGATGAAAACATCAATTTTGAGACGATGTTCTCCCTAGAACAGGAATAATCCTCAACGTCTGACCTGTTACCAAACCGTTCATTAATCTCCAAGGGATTCACTCGATTTATCTTCGTCTTTCGCTTCATTCTGACGTGACATCCTCCCGACGCTGACCCTACGGGTACAGCGCGGGACTTATAGCTCCCCGAACCCCTCAAAAGTTAACAGCCTGACAAGGCAAATTTCGGCAACAAACGGTCTAAAACTTGTTTTAAAACCATCGCCGTCCAATCAATATCTTCTAGGGTGGTTTCTCTGCCCAAGGTGAACCGAATTCCGGCTAAAGCTTCTTGATCGGAATAGCCCATTGCTTTGAGAATGGGACTGGGGCTTAATTTGCCACTATGGCAGGCCGATCCGGCGCTGATGCCAATGCCTGCGAGGTTTAATTGTCGGACGAGGGTTTTTCCGGTGATCTCCCCTTGGGTTAAACAGAGACTAACATGATGGGGGAGACGATGTAACCGATCTCCGGTGGGGATGAGGTAGGGACAACAAGCCAATTGATCAAATAGGCGATCGCGCAGTTCTCGTAGACGAGGGGTTTCCGTCACCATTTCCCCCAGCGCCCACTCAGCCGCCACCCCAAACCCGGCAATAGTTGGCACCGCTTGAGTACCCGATCTTAAACGTTGTTCCTGTCCTCCCCCATAAATCATCGGGGCCAGTTGCACCCCCTCCCGAACATACAAAGCCCCAGATCCTTGGGGTCCATAGAGTTTATGACCCGAGAGGGACAGTAAATCCACCCCCAACTGCTGCACATCAAGGGGTAGTCTCCCCGCCACTTGTACCGCGTCGGTGTGGAATAATACCCCGTGACATCGAGCCATTTGGGCTAAAGTTTCAATGGGTTGCAGGGTGCCGACTTCACTCTGACCGTAAATAATAGACACTAGGACGGTATTGGGTTTTAAGGCGGCCTTGAGGTCAAGGGGGTTAACCCTTCCTTGGCGATTGACGGGGAGACGGGTGACTTGCCAACCTTGTTGTTCTAGAATTCGGGCGGGTTCTGCGATCGCCGAATGTTCCACCGAGGAAATAATTAAATGCTGGGGAGTCCGGTATTGTTGTGTCACCCCGAAAATCGCCCAGTTATCTGCTTCTGTCCCCCCCGAGGTGAAGAAAATGCCCTCGGGATTCGGAGCATTAATCAATTGAGCCACCTGTAACCGGGCTGTTTCCATCACCGTAGCCGCCCGTTGACCCCAAGCATGAAGACTCGAAGGATTGCCCCATTCTTGCTGAAGGACTTCTTGGATACGGGCAGTCACTTCAGGACGTTGCGGTGTTGTCGCGCTGTAATCCAGATAAATTTGCATAATTCTTGGGGGAGGTTTGAGAGCAGATAAACTAAGCCACAAGATGAGTCCGATTCCTCATTGAGATCCCGTTTAACTGCCGGGTTTACAAACATTGTAATCTTCATGGGAAATTACCGCTTCTGGGATAACTAAATTGCCATGATCTCGACAGATCAGACGATAATTTCGGGTGACAGGAATACTAATTACAAAACGGTCGTGGCGCAGTCGTTTACCGCGAAATTGGCGATAATCTTGCTGTTGTTGCAGGCTGGTAATAATATGTCTGGCTTTGATCACCACATTTTTAGGGAGTTCACTCAGGTCAATGGCATCGTGGGCAAAAGTGGCCTCCCACGATTTTTTTTCTCGCTTTTTCCGTTCCCGATCTTCTTCTTTTTGCGCACATCGATGGCAGGTTTGACCATACCCTTTGTGACCGCAAGGAAACTGTTTCTTTCGTCTAGCCATAAGACCATTTGTTCTTGAACATCTAGAGCTATAAGTCAAGTTTATAGCTCCAGATTTTCGGAGATATTACTAACTCTGCTTTCCAATTCAATTGGATTTCCAGATTGAGCGGCACTCACCCCTACTGACTTGTATCTTCAGATTAGGTTCTTCAGATTAGGTTCTTCAGATTAGGCGGCTAATCTAGTTGGTTGATGCCAACTTGGGCGTTACTTCCGAGGTGCCCCCGTAAATCCTCTTATAACAGTAGGATAACACAGCACTGACCCAAAACTCCCCGTGACATCCTCCCGACACCGACCCTAGGGGTACGGTGCGGGCTTCCCCATATTACTATGAGGTCTTCCTGCTTCTACGGGAGGCTCTAGATGTCTTTTTAGGGACATCCCCGTTCGCGTTCACTTCGTGACGCTTCGCGAACGCAAAGCGTTGCGTAGCAAAGCGTCACGAAGTGAACATGCACTCGTTGAGACAAGTCTTTCTTACCAGTCACTACACCACAATTCTGACAAATTTGGCTCGTGAAATTAGCATCAACTTTCTCAAAATAAACATCTCGTTTCCAGGCCACGTGCTTTAAGACCTCTAGAAAACCCCCAAAACCAGCATCAAGGGTAGGTTTACACAACATCCCTCTAGACATGGCTTTTAGATTCAAATCTTCGGCAAAGTCGCAGTAAGCTTTCGACCCCGGGATAGGTGGATCTACTTTCGGGATCCGGCTAATTAAAAATTGCTGCACTGCGACGATCCACCGGCCAATCTTCATTCACCCCCCCAATAATAACCTGACGCAGGGTGAGATATTCTCGACTCAGTTGAGTCAGAGCATTAATTAAAACATCGACCGCTATTAAATCACTGGTGCCTAAATCTAGCCAACAACGGCCCCAAGTTCCGGTATATTCAAAATCACTCATATTGTGCATGGGAGCCATCAGCGCGGCTTCTGCGGTCGCCGAATTATACTCCATGTAACTAATATCAACTCCAGTTTCTGTTACCTGTAAATTTTCTGCATTGAACCCTCCTAATTTGCCCAAATAGAACCAAGAATTAAACAATTCTTCAACATATTGCTGTTCTAGGGGGGAGGGAATATTCTCAAATTCTAGCCAAATCCACAGATCAAAGGGATTGAATTCACGAAATTGTATGTTCATACATTGGGTTGATTTACGGTGCTATCCGGTCAAATTTTAGACTATCCTAGAGGATAACAGATTGAGCTTGAGTTATGGTTCATTTTACCTCGCCGGATGAGCATGAGCGTCTCCAGGTGTTGTATCGTTATCAGATTTTAGATACTCCCCCGGAAGCGGTTTTTGACCGCATTACTGCTTTGGCTACTCGCATTTTGAATGTGCCGATTGCTCTCATCAGTCTGGTGGAGCGCGATCGCATTTTTTTTAAATCCCGGCAAGGCATTGATACCCCAGAAGTAGACCGGGAGGGGAGTTGGTGCGGTCAGGCCATGTTTGCTCAGGGAGTCTACTGGGTAGCTGATTTGCTAGAACATCCCCTCTGGTCTAATCATTCCTTTGTCCGGGAGAAACAATTACGTTTTTATGCGGCCAGTCCCCTCTGTACGACCACAGGACACCGTTTAGGCACCCTCTGCGTCATGGATTATCATCCCCACCCTTTAGACGGGGAAAAAAGCGCCATTTTGGCCGCCTTGGGGGAATTGGTAGTGGAACAGATGGACTTACGATTAGCAACCCGTCGTTTAGTGACAACGGAAAAGGCGTTAAAGCATAGCGAGTCAAGATTTCGGCAGTTTGTGGAGCAAGCGGCCGATGTGTTCCTGATTTATGATGAAATGGGGTTCGTCTTAGACACCAATCAAGCCGCCTGTGATTTTCTCGGTTATAGTCGGGAGGAGTTATTACGCCTTCCCATGCACTTGATTACCTCCCATTGGCATCCCCAACAGTACGGAACCGCCTTGTTAACGGGTCAAGTGTACCGCCAGATGGATCATTATCGCTGCAAGGATGGCACTTTAATGCCTGTTGAGGTACGTTTAGGCTGGATTGAAATTGACGAACAGCGTTGGATTCATGCCATTGCTCGGGATATTCGCGATCGCCTCATTGTTGAACGAAAACTCAAGCAACAAGCGGACCGTCAACGTTTAAGTTACAGCCTCACCCAAAGTTTACGCCGTACTCTTCATTTAGATGACATATTGCTTACCACAGTAGCTGAACTTTGTCAACTGTTCTCCACCGATCGGGTGGCGATTTTTCGTTTCTTAAACCCCCATCAAGGGCAAGTCGTCGCGGAGTCCGTTGTACCCCCTTGGCTGTCCATTGAAGGGGAATATTTTACCGATCTTTGTATTCAACAAACCTTTGAGAACTTGTCTCAACAGGAACAAATTTTAATTCAACATCCCAACATTGATCAAGGAAACTTGAGTCTTTGTCATCTGGAGTTATTGCGCCAACTTCAAGTCAAAGCGTATTGTGTCCTCCCCATTTTTTTAGCTCAGGAATTATGGGGTTTGTTAGTGGTTCATCATTGTACAGCCCCTCGTCAGTGGGAGGAGTGGGAAATAGACTTATTATTAGAGTTAGCGAATCAATTAGCCATTGCCATTCAACACAGCCAACTCTATGAAAAAACTCAATATCAAGCCCAACGGGAACAAACCATTCATCAAGTCGTAAAGGCGATGCGTCGTTCCCTGAATTTAGATACAATTTTTTCAACAGTTGTCAATTCCCTAGGAGATTTACTCTTCGTGGATCGTGTGATTATCGTTGAATATCGGGCTGAGGAGAAAGTCTGGATTCACGTTGCTGAATACCGAAAAACGTCTGAACTTGCTTCTTCAATTGGGGATACAATTGAAGATGAAAATAACCCTATTGCAGAACGTTTAAAGGCATTAAAAATAGTCAAAATTGATGACACAATGGATCTCCATGATCCAATCAATTACAACCTAAGCCAAAATTTCGGGGGGGCTTGGTTACTAATTCCCCTCAGCTATGATAATCAGTTATGGGGAAGTTTAACTTTGATGCGTTCTCCCCAGAGATTGCAAGCCTGGAGTCCACACGAAATCAAAGTAGCTCAAGAAATTGCCGATCATTTAGCCATTGCAATTGAACAATCTTGTCTCTATCACCAACTGGAAAAAGCGAATCAGGAACTTAGTCAATTAGCCTGTCTGGATGGTTTAACAGGCGTGGCGAATCGTCGGCAATTTGATGAATACTTTTGTCTGCAATGGAATCGGGGAGAACAAGAGGCTATCCCCTTATCTTTAATCTTAGTAGATATTGACTTTTTTAAGCCCTATAATGATACCTATGGTCATCAAGCGGGAGATGATGCCCTAAGACAAGTTGCCCAAGCTTTAACCCATTCAGTGAGTCAAAATAGTGATCTAGTGGCACGTTATGGGGGAGAAGAATTTGCGCTAATTTTACCGAACACCCCCCTAGAACAAGCCCAAAAAATTGCTGAAAATATTCAAGCCCAAGTAGCCGCTTTACAGATTCCTCATAGTGCTTCTTTAATTAGTCCTTGGATAACAGTGAGTATGGGACTAGCTACGATTATTCCTCAGCCTCATCTGTCTCCTCAAGAATTTGTGACTTCTGTCGATTGTTGTTTGTATCAAGCGAAAGCTAAAGGTCGCAATTGTTATCAAAACATGGCGCGGGAAAACCTCCCCCTTTAGGGCAGCGATACGCTGTACTCCCTAGCCTATGGGATTTCCTTTCGACAGTCCTCTAAGCCCTACAGGCAGGCTGCGCCAACGGGAGAGCGCGGGGTAACTGGCGGAGATTCCTAAAATGTCAAAAGAGAACTTCCGTTAGAACCAATAGATTGAACAGATGGTCTTTTGAGCGAACGAAGGACTCTAGCCTCAGCCTCCCGTAGAAGCAGGAAAGCCTCATAGTAATATGGGGAAGCCCGCACCGTACCCCTAGGGTCGGTGTCGGGAGGATGTCACTCCTTGCCATCGTAATCTCTCTAGTGGTACACTTGTTGTAACAGTAACCCGTAATGTGGGCTGGAAAGAAACAACAATCCTCCGTTAGATGGCATCAGCAATTAACGGTGGGAGTGTCAACTGAGTCCTGCTAAATTATGGTAAGTCCGGGATTGACCTATGACCCTCTCCTTCGACTGGCAAGCGATTCACGCAGAATTAACGGGTATTGAAACCATCACCGATTCCCAACAACTGACCAAACTTTCCCTAGACTACTACCACTTCAGCCCCATTTTGCAGCCTCAACTGGCTGATAAACGGGCGGATTTAGTGGTGCGTCCCGTGAATGAGGCACAAGTGCAACAAGTGGCTCAAGTCTGCGTGCGCCATAAAATCCCCCTAACGGTGCGGGGGGCTGGAACCGGGAATTATGGGCAATGTATCCCCCTCATGGGCGGGATAGTCTTAGATACCAGCCGCCTAGACCAAATTCTCTGGATTAAAGACGGGGTGGCGGCTGTGGAAGTGGGGGTTAAAATGGCGGCCTTTGATAAACAAGCCCGCTTACAAGGTTGGGAGTTGCGGATGTATCCCTCTACTTACCGCACGGCCACCCTCGGGGGGTTTATTGGAGGCGGAAGTGGGGGCATTGGGTCGATTAATTATGGACAACTGCGCGATCGCGGTAATGTCTACAGCGCCCGAGTTGTCACCCTCGAAGATCACCCCCAAATTCTCACCCTACGGGGAGATGAAGTACAATCTGTCAACCATGCCTATGGAACCAATGGCATTATCACCCAACTGGAAATTCCCCTCGCTCCCGCTTATCCTTGGGCGGAAGTCATTGTCACTTTTGGGGACTTTCTCACGGCCGCCCGGTTTGGTCAAGCCCTCAGTGATGGGGATGGTTTCGTGAAAAAGTTAGTCTCCGTTTGTGCGGACCCCATTGGGAGCTATTTCACCGCCCTACAAGGGTTTATTCCCCCCGGTCAGTCCTGTGCTTTATTAATGGTAGCGGAATCCTCCTTAGAACCCTTACAAGCTTTAGTCCAAGACTATGGCGGCACCATTACCTATCAGAAAACCGCCCAGGAAGCCCAAAAAGGCATCAGTTTAGCCGAATTCACCTGGAACCATACCACCCTCCACGCCCGCGCTGTTGACCCCTCCTTAACCTATTTACAGACCTTTTATTTCGATTTAGAGCGCGTCGCGGCGATGTATGAGCATTTTGGAGATGAGGTGATGATTCACTTAGAATTTTTACGGGTCGAAGGTCGCGCTATTGCGGCCGGATTACAATTAGTCCGCTATACCACCCCAGAGCGTCTAGGAGAGATTATTGAGTATCATGAGGCTCAAGGGTGTGCGATCGCCAATCCCCACACCTACATCCTCGAAGACGGCGGCCGCAAGGTGATTGACCCCCTACAACTTGCCTTTAAAGAACAAGTTGACCCCTACGGCTTACTCAATCCCGGTAAAATGCGCGCATGGGAAGAGAAATTTAACTAGAAATTTAACTAATGGTGGGAATGGCCAATGGACGTTCATGAACTACTCACCCGCTACAAGAACGGAGAACGAGATTTCTCAGGCGTTAACTTAATGGGTGTTGATTTATCTGGCACCAAGTTAGAGGGGATTAATCTAGCAGGAGCCTACTTAGGAGCCGCCAACTTCAAACGAGCCAATTTAAGCCGAGCTAATTTAAATGGCGCTTTTTTATATCGGGTAGACTTCAGTTGGGCGAAAGTAACACAGGCGGATTTGTGCCGGGCTGATTTAACAAAAGCCAATTTATCTGGGGCTTATTTCGTCAAATCCTTACTCAAAGAGGCAAAATTAAGCGGCGCTACACTGAGCTATGTCAATTTACAGTTAGCCCACTTACAAGGCGTTAACTTGTGTGGAGCTAATTTACAGGGCATTAATTTCCGTTGGGCGAATTTGTCAGATGTGAATTTTAGTTGGGCAAACCTATCCGGCGCTCGTTTGAGTGGGGCTAATTTTCGCGGAGCCATCCTCAACGGGGTGAAACTGAGTGCAGCTTATATGAATGCAGTGGATCTCCAAGGGGTTGATTTAGATGGGGTGGATCTTAGCGGAGCTAAACTGAGTGGGGCCAATTTGAGCGAGGCCAACTTAACCGTGGCGAATTTGAGCGAGGCACAGTTGAGAGCAGCGATTCTGACAAAGGCCAAACTCCACGGGGCGACCTTACGGCAAGCTAATTTACGCAAGGCTGAACTGGCTGAGGCTGATTTAAGTAAAGCCGATTTGCAAGGAGCGCTGTTGTCTGAGGTTAATTTAACCGGAGCCAATTTAAATCAAGCCAATTTGACGGCGACTAATTTAACACGGGCTACCCTGCGGGATGCCTACTTGTGGGGGGTAGATTTAACGGGAGCCCTGTTGGAGGGAACAAATTTAACCGGGGCAAACTTACGGGGGAGCATTTTTGAGGATACCCAACAACAACAAGCGATTTTTGGACAAACTACTATGCCAGATGGACAGTTGAGGGGTTAACCCCCCCTAACGACAGAAGCCGAAAACTTACTGAGGGTTTTAAGGTTAATCTGTTAAAAAACCTTTAAAAATGGTCTTAAGTAGGCAAAGTGGGTTAACATCAGGGGGAGGATAGTCTAAAATCCATCAAAAATCAAAGGCAAACCAGAGAAGTGTGATCCGTATAGTGCATTAGCCAAATAGTGCATTAGCCAAGGCTAATACAGGAATCACACCCCAGAACCCGAAGCTGCATCCCCAATTTAACCGCAGTTTTTACGATAAACCAGAAGCTATGTCCTATACATTTGATATTCTTGGCGTTTCTTCCGTCCTGACGTTCTTCCACTACCAAGAACAGAATCCCCACCCGTTACAAGGAGGGAAAGCGTATCTAGGGAGTTTAGATTGCACATTAGATGGTTTTTTACAGTCGGCTGAACAGATGCCAGATAAATGGGCTTGGGAATGGGATCAAATGCTGAGTACCATTGTTAATTTTTGGCTCAAACATGAGGATAGTATCCGTTTTTGGCAAGAGGAATTACATCGCGCAGGTCAAGAGAGTTTGGTCATTGGTCGGGTCGCCAATGTTAATATTTTAAGGGTTGAGTTAGAGTCTTTATGGGAGACTTAAGGACTACTTATTAAATAGTAGTAATTAAAAATTACTCAATTGCCTAAACGTAGCTAATTCAGCCGCTAATTCAATGGCGGCTTTCATGCTGGCTGCATTAGCGATTCCTTTTCCGGCAATGTCAAAGGCCGTTCCATGATCGGGGGAGGTGCGAATAAAGGGTAAACCAATGGTTGTATTAATGGCTTGTTCAAAAGCCATTAGTTTAACGGGAATTAACCCTTGATCATGATACAATGCTAAGTAGCCGTCTGCTAACAGGGTGTTTTGTTGAGGGATGTTGAACTCTAGATTGGTCTTATCTACATGACCGTACCAAGCTTTTGCGGGATGAATCCACAGGGTATCGGGTGGGACTAAGCCAATCAGGGAAAGGTTAGGATATTTGAGCCGTTCTTGTTCTAACCAAGGGATTAAAATATCCCGTTCTTCTGTGCCGAGTTTTCCCTGTTCGCCACTGTGGGGATTTAAACCAGAAATGACAATTTTAGGGGCATGAATGCCGAAGTCTGTTTGTAAACAGTGGATGAGTAAATCGAGTTTTTCGCTGAGTAATTCTGGGGTGAGGGCGTCGGGAACGTGACGGAGGGGAATGTGGGTGGTGGCTAGGAGGGTGATCAGTTGCCATTGAGTATAAGGCGATCGCGCTACAAATAACATCCCATAGCGATCCACCCCTGCACCTTGGGCTAAAACCTCGGTTTGTCCGGGATAATTATAGCCTGCGGCTTGCCAGAGGGATTTCGCAATGGGGGCTGTGACGATGCCTTGAAAGCGTCCGGTGAGAGTCTGGGCGATCGCCTCTTTTAAATAAATAAAACTCGCTTTCCCACTCGCTGCACTCCCCACCCCCTGTTCAATCTGAGTCTCCGCCACAGATAAATCAATCATCGGAAATGCTTCAGGATTGGCAATGGTTTCCAGTCCCAAGCCTCGCAACTGCTGATAAGCCTGCTGAAACAGCCGACGACTCCCCACAAGGGTGATTGTACATTTTTCCGTTAAGGAGGGGTCTGTGAGGGCTTTTAGCACTACCTCGGGTCCAATACTGGCCGGATCCCCCATAGTAACGGCTAAGGCAGGACGGCATGAGGAAGATGAGATCATAACTCAACCGGGGATTTTTTTTGAGACTTCAGTGCTTTATAATAAAGGATAGATGGCTCAGTCGTCTTGCTTTATCATCCCATTATATCACAATAAAAGGAGCATTTTTAATGACCGCTAACGACATTTTGTTTAACGCTGTTGTCCTATCTTCCACCCTGATTTTAGTGGGGTTATCTCTGGGATTTCTCATCCTGAAAATTCAAGGCAAAGCGGCTGATTAATTGAGCCAAAGTCTGGGACTAAATTCTGAATTATAACTCAGGGGTAATGGGTCGCTTTTAATTATCAATTATCAATTTGGATTTACCCCTTTATTTTTTAATCCAAATGTCTACTAAACCCACCATTGAGTTTCTTTCTGGTCTTCCAGAAGAATTAACCGACGTGCGACTGCGCCGGGGGAAAACTTCGGGCATTCGCAACGTTTTGATGATCTTTGAAAATTTACGCGCCTTGGAATTAGTGAATAGTTACACTCGCCAATCGAAAGGGGCGTTGCATCTCATTGATCAAGAGGGGGAAATTCAAGTGACCCCTTCCTCCCTGAAAATCCGTTTTGGGGGAGATGACGGCGACGATTTGCATGGAGTAGAATGTCAATTTGAAATTCATGAAGATGACCATTGGGAACGGTTTATGCGCTTTATGCACCGTTACGCCGAAGCCAATGGCATGGGCTATCAAGATAGCTAACCCCCCCGATTTTTTCTAAAACTTGTAATGATGAGCAAGCCTTAAAATTAGAAAAAATCCAATTCAATTAAACTGTGGTGTGAGTGGAGTCATGACGGAACAAAAACTAAAAATTGCGGTCACAGGTGGGACGGGATTTGTGGGGACTCGTTTAGTGGAAAAACTACACAGTGAAGGTCATTCTATCCTGTTGTTGACCCGGGATGAAAACCGCGCTAAACGAGTGTTCCCTCCCCAAGTTTTCCCCCAGTTGAAGATTGTGCCTTACACCCCTACCCAGTCGGGAGACTGGCAACAAACTATTTCTGGGTGTGATGCCGTAATTAATTTAGCCGGGGAGTCTATTGCAGAGGGACGCTGGACTCAAGAACGCAAACAGAACATCTTTGAGAGTCGGCAATTGGGGACTCGCATGATTGTAGAGGCGATCGCCCAAGCCCATCCCAAACCCGCCGTTTTAATTAATCCTTCAGCCATTGGGTACTATGGAACCAGCGAAACGGCCATCTTTGAAGAGACTAGCACCCCCGGAAACGATTTTCTCGCTCAGGTCTGTCAAGCGTGGGAAACGGAAGCAGAACAGGTGAAAAAAAGCGGGGTGCGTCTCGTGATTTTGCGCTTTGGCATCGTGTTAGGGAATGGGGGTGCGATCGCCAAAATGATTCCCCCCTTTAAACTCTTCGCAGGGGGTCCCATTGGTTCCGGGAAACAATGGTTTTCTTGGATTCACCGAGAAGATTTAATCAACCTGATTATAACCGCCTTAAAACAGCCCGATTTTGCCGGAATCTATAACGCCACAGCCCCTAATCCAGTGCGGATGAAAACCCTATGCGATACCCTCGGACAATTGATGAATCGACCCTCTTGGTTGCCCGTTCCCAGTTTCGTTTTAGAAGCCCTGTTAGGGGATGGGGCTATTGTGGTTTTAGAAGGGCAACAAGTGTTACCAAAAGCCACAATAAAAACAGGGTTTGTTTATGAATATTCCACCGTTGACAAAGCCTTAAAAGAAGTCCTCTCCCATTAAAAAAAGAGAATTTTGTGATTTTTTAAAATTCCTATCTATAGCCAACCTATCTGAGTCGTGCAAAAACGGCTCGGCTGGAATCCAGATAAGACAATAGCCCAGAGTTCATGTCTCACTCAGACGAGCTATGGATGACAATATCAATCACCGATTCGCGCTATACTAACCCCTAGAAATTGAGGAAAGTGACAGCTATGACCATTTGGATTAACGAACAACTTGACCCCTCTGGTATGATTCACGCTTGTATTGCCAGTTGTGATGAAATGACTGCCCAAGAGTGTTATAAATCCTTTGAAGAAAATCTAACACCCGAACAAAAATCTCAAGGCTGGATTGTCCAGATGAGAACGGTTGAATCGTGGGATGATGTTCCCGTGAATTCGTTAAAATTGAATTAGATGCTCCCCAGTATTTAATACGCTTGTACAATTTCAATATTAGACTCCTGCTGAATCCCCATCTCTTGAGATTGGGGAGGGTCAAAGATTCTTCGTTCTTTCATCCCGCCAAATCCTAAAATAGGAGAAGCGACGATATCAGCATAAGGAGAATCAATTGTGGGGTTAATACTGCTGGCAGAGGATGCGAGTTTCTCTCGAACTATGTTAAGACGGGCTTTAGAGAAAGAAGGTCATGAGGTCATCGAGGCCACCAACGGCAAACATTGCCTAGAGATGCTGGAAAACCACGAACCGGATTGTTTATTTTTAGATTTATTAATGCCCGAAATGAATGGCTATGAGGTCTTAGAAGCCTTGCAGAATCAAGGGATACGCCTGCCCGTGGTGGTGGTGACGGCAGATATTCAGGATACCTCACGGGAACGTTGCTTGAATTTGGGTGCGATCGCCGTTTTAAATAAACCCCCCAAACCCCAAGAGCTACAAATCATCCTACAACATATTCAGCTTATAAACGGAGGGGACTCTTGACTCAGTTAACCGAGATGCAGCAAGATGCACTCCAAGAGTTAGTCAATATTGGAGTCGGACAGGCCGCGGGGACATTAAACGAGATGGTTCAATCCCATATTGCGTTACAAATCCCCCATGTGCAACTCCTATCTGTTGTAGAAGCACAGGAAAAACTACAACAGGAACTCGACGGAGAACCCATGTCAGCCGTGCAGTTAGGCTTTAATGGCTCTTTTGCCGGGGTAGCCCAATTGGTCTTTCCCACCACCAGCGCCCTAGCCCTAGTCGCTATTTTAACCGGAGAACCCCTAGATGGTCCCGATTTAGATTCCTTAAAAATCAGTACCTTAAACGAGGTGGGAAATATTGTGATTAATGGGGTTATGGGTGCGATCGCCAACACCCTCGAACAATATCTAGAATATGATATCCCCGTTTATCTCGAAGATACAATTAGTCATTTACTGTATAACCAAGTGAGCGCCAATGATGCCATTTTACTAGCAGAAACCCGCTTTGAGATTCAACAACTAAAAGTAACGGGAAATATTATCCTAGTGTTTAGGGTCGGCTCTCTCAATGCGCTGCTACAGGCCCTGCAAATTCCATGACCAATCCCCAACTCTCCGAATCTTTAAACTTTGATCTCTTTGATCGGATTCCCGAGGGCGTTTGTGTTCTTCGTAGTGATTTTGTCGTGGTGTTTTGGAACAAAACCCTCGAAAGTTGGACGAAAATTCCTCGCCGCGAAATCATCGGCTTCCCCATTGATCAGTATTATTCTCATTTCCGAGAGCCAAAATATCAGGGACGTTTACAACAAATTTTTAACGGCGGGCCACCGATAGTTTTTTCCGCCCAACTCCATAAATACTTAATTCCGGTACCCTTTGGCCCCGATCAATTACGCAGTCAACAAGTGATGGTGACAGGCCTCCCCAATGCCGGGGGGCAGGAATTCTATGCCGTTTTAGCCATTCAAGATGTCACCGATTTAACCCATCAAAGCCAAGCTTACCGGAAAATGCGGGATCAGGCCTTAGCGGAAATCCAGCAACGGCAGCATATTGAGGCAGCCTTACGGGAAAGTGAAGCCCGCTATGCCAAAATTTTCGAGGATGGCCCCTTGGGAATGGCCTTAATTGACCAAAATCATGGTTTTTTTCGGGTGAATCGGCGCTTTAGTCAGATGGTCGGTTATGGTGAGGAGGAGTTAACCGGGTTAAGTGTCCTAGAAATTACCCATCCCTTAGATCGCGAAAAAACTGCCTATTGGTTGGAAGAGTTGAACCGAGGGAATTGTGAATCTTACCGTCTAGAGAAACGCTATTGTAGTAAAACGCAAGGGGTTCTCTGGGTAATGGTCACGGTTTCCATGATTCGCAACTACGACGGACAAGCTCTCTATCGCCTCAGTTTAGTAGAAGATATTACCGAACGGAAACAGTCCGAGGAAGCCTTAAATCAAGCCCATGATCACTTAAAACGCTGGGTGATGGAGTTAGAACAGCGTAACCGAGAGATTACCTTATTGCGGGATTTGAGCAATGCCCTACAAGCCAGTTTAACCCGGGGTGCGATCGCTGGGGCAATTCGTCATTTTGTCCAAGCCTTGTTTCCCCAAAGGGCTGGAGGCGTTTTAATCTCAGACCAGGAACAGGTGCGGGTGTTTAGTGATTGGGGAGATGCCTTGGTGATTGAACAGGTGGCGTTGAGTTATCAAAACTGGCTGCGTCAACAACAACGGAGGAATGGCCTGTGTGACTGTAAACGTTTCTTGGCAACCTTGCCCAAGGAGTATTTTTATCTTCCCCTCCATAGCCAAAACCAAGAACTGGGGTTATTTTTACTAGAAGGGCAGATCGCCGCCGGGGAATCGTTAAACCAAACAGAACAGGATTTAGCCGAAACTGTGGCGGAAAATATTGCCTTAGCCTTGGCGAATTTACAGTTACGGGAAACCCTCCATGAATTGAGTATTCGGGATGGTTTGACAGGCTTGTATAATCGCCGTTATCTAGAAGAAGCGCTGGGGCGAGAGATCCATCTGGCACTGCGCAAGGGCTATCCGGTGGGGGTGATTATGTTGGATGTGGATCATTTTAAGAATTTTAATGATACCTATGGCCATGCGATCGGCGACCGTGTTTTACAAGTTCTGAGTGAATTTTTAGTGCTGAATATCCGCAATAGTGATATTGCTTGCCGTTATGGCGGGGAAGAATTACTCTTGATTTTGCCCGAGGCTAGCCTAGAAAATACCCAGAAACGGGCTGACCAAATTCGTCAAGGGATTAAAACCTTGAAAATCGAGCATCAAGGGCAGACTGTCGGTAAAATTACTCTATCGTTGGGAGTGGCCTGTTTTCCCCAACATGGTCTGACTTGGGAGGCGGTGATTCGTGCGGCCGATCAAGCGCTCTATCAAGCCAAAGCCACGGGGCGCGATCGCGTGGTTGCTTTCGGCCCGTCTATAGATGAACCAACCCTATAAAATTTAATCTGAACGTCTACAAAAAATCGATGAAGAACCGCCAACGGCTTGGACTATTGATTCTCAATATGACGACCCTTTCCTTGTCTCTCATTGTGGCATCTGGAGGCATCTATCTGTTGTATCGAACCGCCCTACAGCAGCAGCAAGAACAGTTGGCCCAAATGGCGAAACAACAACGCCAGTGGATTACTTCATTATCTCAAGGGGAAGAGAATCCCACCGAGTTGTTGGCAACCGTACAGAATAGCCTGCAACAAACCCAACTCCCCGACCGGACGGGAGAACTTGTGATTGGGACGCGACAAGGCGATCGCATTGAGTTCCTACTTAGTCAGCGCAACAACCAAGTCACTACTCCCGATCCTGTACAGTGGACCGATCAAAGTCGGGCGAGCGCCATGCGTAACGCCCTTACGGGAGAGTCTGGGGCGGAAATTGGCCCCGATTACGAGGGAATTGAGGTGATTGCGGCCTATGAACCCATCGACACCCTCAACTGGGGCATAGTGATTCAAGTCGATTTAGCCGCTTTCCAATCCCCCTACTTAAAGGTAGGGGTAATTGTCGCGGTAGCCCTGATTGTATTAGATGCTATTGGCTCCTTGATTTATAGCCAAGTGAGTGGACGGGCAAAACAGGCTTTAGAACGCAGCGAAGCCAAAAACCGCGCCATGATTGAACAGGCCGCTGATGGTATGATTTTGTTGAGTGAAAAGGCGGTGATTGAGTCCTTTAACCGAGCGGCCGAGCAGATTTTTGGCTACAAAGCCTCTCAGGTGTTGGGGCAACATATTCAAACCCTCATGCTGGCCTTTGGGGAAGGAGAGGGCGAGGTCGAAAGTACCCTCTTTGGCGAAACTACGGCCATTCAACCTGTCAATACGGCCGCCCAGAATCCCAATAGTTTAGAAAAGATTAGCCATCATCCCCTTGCCACCACAAAACGGGAATTTTTGGGACAACGACAGGATGGGAGTATTTTCCCCCTAGAATTGGCGGTTTCTCGCTTACTGGAAGGGAAAATCAAGCGGTTTTTATTGATTGTGCGGGATGTGACGGAACGGAAACAAGCTGAAGAAGCCCTGAAAAAACTCAACGAGGAACTGGAATTGCGGGTGGAAGAACGCACTACCCAGTTAATGAACCTCAATGAGGAACTGTTACACGAAATCGCCGAACGGAACAACGCTGAGGAATCCCTCCAAGACAGTGAGAAACGCTTTAGATCCCTATTCCAACAGTCGGAAATCGGCGTGATTCAGTGTAACCGCAGTGGGGAATTCCTGAAGGTGAACCCCAAATTCTCCCGCCTGATTCAGTATGGGGAAATGGAGTTAAGAGACTATACTTTACAAGAACTCAGCCACCCTGAAGATTTAGGTAATTTAGTGCATCAGTACCGCCGATTGGTGGATGGAGAACAGGGGGAACTGGTACTAGAGCAACGGTATATTTGCAAAGATGGCTCAGAAGTGTGGGTGATGATTACTGGGTCTGTGGTGCGGGATGTGATGGGCGAGGTGATGTATTTCTTGGGTTTGGTGGAAGATATTAGCGATCGCATGACCATTCAGACCGCCCTACAAGCGAGTGAATCCACCCTCAAGAGCTTTTATAACAGCACCTCCATGATGATGGGGATTATTGAATTGCTGGACAATGACATTCGCCACATTTCCGATAATGCCGTGACGACGGAGTTTTTCCGCCTCTCCCCCCTCACCCAAACCAGCCTACTGGCCAGTGAAATGGGCGTGCCGGAAGAGATCCGCCGCTATTGGATCGATCACTGTCAAGAAAGTGCGCGTCTGGGGAAACCTGTTCAATTTGAATATGCTTATGAAACCGATCTCGATGATCACAGCGTCGATATTCGTTGGTTATCGGCCACGGTTTCCTCCATTGACGGTCAACAACGGTTCTCCTATATGGTGGAAGATATCACCGAACGACGGCGACAAACCGAAGAACTGCGGCGAGCGAAAGAACAGTTGAGTCATTCGGTGTTGGAATTGGATTCCCACCGCCAAGAAATGGAAAAACTCGCCGAACTCAACGACTTTTTACAGGCCAGCGCCACCCTCAATGATGCCTATGATGCCATTGCCGAATTAATCGCCCCCCTCTTCCCTGACTGTTCTGGGGGGGTTTTCGCCCTCAATGAAGCCGGAAATTTGGTCGAGGCGATCGCCACTTGGGGAGAACATTTCAACAGCGAAACCATCTTTTCTCCCGATGACAGTTGGGCGCTCAGACGAGGCCGCACCCACTGGTCCGACGCTTCCCATCCCCGTCTGATGAGCAAACATATTCGCCGAGATCCCCCCCCCGGATTCTCCCTCAGTATCCCCCTGGTAGCCCAAGGGGACACCCTCGGCCTGTTATACCTCACGTCTCCCCATCAAGAGATTCTCAATGAGGCAAAGCAGCAATTTGCCCACACTGTCGCTGAACAATTAGCCCTCTCTTTGGCTAATGTCAAGCTGCGGGTTAACTTAAAACTGGATACCATTCACGATCCCCTCACCGGGCTATTTAACCGTCGTTATTTAGAAGAGTCCCTCGAACGGGAAGTTTATACCGCCGTCCGCCAAAAACGCTCTCTGGGCTTAATCCTGCTCGATATCGACCACTTCCGCAACTTTAACAATACTTTTGGCCATGAGGCCGGGGATTTAGTCCTCAAAGGCCTCGGGAGTTTTATCCGGCGCAGTCTCCACCAAGCGGACTTAGCGGCTCGTTACGGGGGAGAGGAGATCATTGTGTTGATTCCGGATCAATCCCTTGATGAACTCCACCATCGGGCCCAAGTGTTACGGGAAGGGATTAAGGGCTTAAAATTTGAACATCAGCAACAGTTTTTAGATAGCATTACTGTCTCCCTTGGGGTGGCTAAACTGCCGGAAAATGGCATGACTTGGAAGACCTTGTTGGAAGGGGTAGAAATGGCTTTAAGTCGCGCTAAAGCTGAAGGACGGGATCGGGTGTCGGTGTTGCAATGAGTGGGAGGGTGGGCTTAGGGAATCGGGAATCGGTAGTCCGGGAACTCTCCCCCCCTGTTCCCTATTCCCCGCTCCCCCGCTCCCTATTCCCGACTCCCCAACTGTTGCCAAGCTAAACGGGCTGCGCCAATGGCTCCGGCATTATTACCTAAAGCGGCCACAAGGAGATGAAAACGGGTGCGAGAGGTGGCTAGGACTCGCTGTTCAATTTCCGCTAGGGCTGAGGGAAAAAAGAACTCTGCACTAGCGCTGACTCCCCCCCCAATAACAGCCACCTCGGGGGTGAGAATGTAGAGTAAATTGCTTAAACCAATGCCTAAAAGCCGTCCGTAATCCTGCCAAAATTCTAAGGCCTTGCGATCGCCCTTTTTCGCTAACTCCCCCAACTCAATCGGCTCCTGCCCCGTTGCTCGTCGAATCGCCCCAATTGATAAATGTTGCTCCAAAGAACCACGATTCCCACTATTACAAGGCGGCCCCTCGGGATTAATCGTCATTAACCCCAACTCCCCGGCCGCTCCATCATAGCCTGTGAATAACTGACCCTCCAAGATAATCGCACCCCCCACCCCCGTTCCCAAGGTCAGCAGGATAGAATGGCGAAAGTTAGCCGCCGCCCCAATCCAAGCTTCCCCTAATCCCGCACAGTTGGCATCGTTGGCAATAACCGTCGGGAGTCCCGTTTTAGCTTCTAATTCTTGGGCTAGAGGAACATTCTGCCACTCGGCGAGATTAATCGCGACTAAAGCCACTTTTCCCGCCACATCAGCCGGCCCGGGAACCCCCACCCCAAGGGCGATCGCGTGACCTTGATTCAACTCCTGCACCGTTTGCGCGATCGCCTCAATCACCCGATTCGGTTCTGACGGTTGCGGAGTGGGAATCCTGCGGAACTCCAGACAAGTCCCATCGGCTAAAAACCGCCCCAATTTAATCGCGGTACCTCCTAAGTCAATACCAATTACTTCCGGATTTTGTTGTGATTCCATTGTTATGACTTGACCATCTTCTTAAACTTAGTTTAAAGTTTTCATTGTACAAAGAAAAGGCTGTTTTTGGGCTAATCCTAGGGGGATTAATCTTAAGTTCCTTCAGTTCCCCTGTTTACTCTCTTCGCCCTTAGATTCTGCCCATCTACTCCCCCCAACTTTTCAAAGCTTTGTAACCCAAAATTTAATCCCTTACTCTAGTCTTTGTAAAGATACATCAAGCCGTTAATCCAATCGAGAAAACTGGGAAAAATAAACAAGAAAGATCCGCTTTTGGTATCTTGACATTTGAGGATCTACAAATCTGTTTTTTACCAACAAACAGTATACATCGCTACAATTTATAAAAACTATACACAATGAATCAGAAGTGTTGAATCGGTACTTATGAACTAAGTACAAATGGACACACTAACCCTGTTAAGGGGTAAATTTAACCAGGTGGCACTAGCTCTCTAAACCAGTGTACATAGCTAATTTTTTGACACATAAACGCCTGTAAATATCGCAATTTATCCAATAAAGATTTACCGAACTCTGTCGGTATCTTGAGCATATTTAGAAGTAAATAGGCAATCAGACAACTATAAATCTGGATTTCAATTCCGTTGATATTTTTAGGGATGAGGCGATCTAATTTGAGGTGCATCTTTAAAAATTTCCAAAGCAACTCAATTGACCAACGCAAACGATAAAACTCGGCAATTTCTTCTGAGCTAACTCCTCCTTCTCCCGTCTCGGGTAAGTTCGTTACTAATCGAAACTCAGTCTTTTTCTCTAAGTCGCTAAAACTTACGACTCTAGCTTCAATTTGTTCGCGACCTTGGCCTAGTAAACAATTGCCATTATCTAGGAAAGTTAAGTGAACATTGTTCCTAATTCTCAGAACGAAGTAGCGATCCTTCAACTTTTGTAACAGGGCAATTTGAATTAGGCTAAAAAAGCCTCTATCCATTATTCCAACGCCATTAGCTGGAATTGATTCTAGGGTTGTATCGCCATATTTATAGTCATGACCTTGACCAAAATGAAGGAAGAGTCCGCCTGGAATTCCGGTGAAGAGATTTAGACCCGCAAAAAGCTTGACTTGGTGAACTTCTTGATGCCAGAGTAACTTACTGGTGAGAGTGACAATGGTTGAATCTAAGGGAAAAAGTTGTAGCTGATTGGATGGAATCTTATTCTGTTTAAGAAACTGTTGTGTTAGATGAACCCACAATTGATAAAAAATTTGAGGATCGCGATACTTACTGGCTTTAGAAAAGGTGGAAATATCAACAGACTCCCCCATAATATTAAGCCTCTTGAAGAGACTTCTCATACTGGTTTGACTCTGGTCAAGAACAAATTCAAGCCAAATGGAAACGAATTTAAAAGTATTTAAGACGGGATAGTCATCTTGAGGCAAATGACCGAGGCATTGTTTGACAATTTGAGGAAAGTTGGATAGAATCAAGGGATTAGTTTTTTTAAAAAAGTAAGCCCCTATTTTAAAACAATAGGGGCTTTTTGTCAAGTTTTTTACTAACATTCAACACTTCTGACAATGAATAACTCTGGGAATACTTCCCCAACACCCACCATGAAAAATAGTGATGATAACTTTTATGCCATTATCCGGGATCACGTTGACTTAATCTGTCGCTATGAAGTCGATGGGACAATTCTATTTGTCAACGATGCCTACTGTAAGTATTTCCAGAAATCCCGTTCAGAATTAATCGGGCGCTGTTGGATTCCCAACATTCCCCACGACGACCTACAAATTCTCAATCAACAGTATGAACTGTTAACCCCAGAGAATCCCGTCTTTACCTGTGAAGTGCGGGTCATCCTCAATCATGGTGAAATTCGTCATCAAAGTTGGCGGAATCGAGGAATTTTTGACAAGCAAGGCGAGTTAATTATTGTCCAAGCCGTGGGACAAGATATTACCGATTCCAAGCGATCGCAAGAAGCCTTACAAGCGGCTCAAAATCGTCTCCAGCACCTCCTGTCATCCAGTCCCGTAGTGATTTATACTCGTCATCCCAACACCCACATTCTCACCTTTATCAGTGATAATTGTCAGGACATCTTAGGCTATTCCTCCCAAGACTTTTTAGCCTCCACGGAATTGTGGAAGCAACGGATTGATCCCGCCCATCGGGAGCGTGTTCTGCAAGCATTCAGTCAGCTAGAACACCAGCAACACTTGATTTTAGAATACCGTTTTCTCCACCCCGATGGTTCAGCCCGTTGGTTACGAGATGAAATGAAAATGATTCACGATCCCCAAGCCAATTTATGGGAATGTATCGGCTCCATTGTGGATATTAGCGATCGCCACGCCACCGAAGAACAACTACACCTCTTCAAAATGATTGTCGAAAACTCCCAAGAAGCCATTGGCGTAAGTGACCCCCAAGGGAATATTATTTACACCAATCCCGCCCACAATAAACTTTTTGGCAATCCCCCCCTCGAAAAAGGCCCCCTTAACTATCGTGATTTGTTGACCCCTAAAAGCCAAGATTACCTAGAAAAAGCCGTCTATCCCCTACTCAATCAAGGTCACGATTGGATTGGTGAAATTGATGCTCAAGACTTGTCCGGGCGATGTTTCCCCCTCTGGCAACGCATCAACACCATCCGAGATGATCAGGGAAAAATGGTTTATCATTTTGCCTTAATGCACGATGTGAGCGATCGCAAAAAAGCCGAAGCCGCCATTCTCAACGCCCTCGTGCGGGAAAAAGAACTCAACGAACACAAAAGCCGCTTCATCTCCATCGCCTCCCACGAATTCCGCAATCCCCTCACCAGCATCCTCTCCTCCGCCCAACTCCTACAAGCTGGAGATTGGGACGATGAAGAAGAAACCGAACTCTTCAGTCAAATTGAAGAAGCCGTTCATCATCTCACCCTACTCCTCGAAGAAATGAAAACCTTCAATCACGGGCAAATAGGGAAACTCCAATGTCGTCCCGTTCCCATTGAACTGATTAGTTTTTGCTCCCGTCTCATCTTGGAACTCGAACGCAACTATAAAAGCATCCAAAGCACAGAATTTAACCTTGAAACCCCAGATCATTCCACCCTAAACGTTGAAATGGACGAAAAACTCTTGCGGCAAATTCTCACCAATCTGCTATCCAATGCCCTCAAATATTCTCGTCCCCATCATCCCATCCGCTTCAGCCTCACCAGTTCAGAACATAAAGTCATCTTTCGCATTAGTGATTCTGGCATCGGCATCCCTCCCGAAGACTTACCCCACATTTTCCTTCCCTTCCATCGCGGCAATAATGTTAATGCTATCCCCGGCACAGGTTTAGGCCTCGCCATCGTTAAACAAGCCGTCGATTTACAAGGAGGCGAGATAGCCGTAGAATCTCAAGTCGGACAAGGTACAACCTTTATCGTTACCCTGCCTTCCCATACCGCAAGTTGGCGTAAAGATTAATCCTTAATTTGACGATCTACGGGATATTATCGCCGAATAAAATTAAATTGGCTACCATAGAGGAGACGAGGTAACGTAGGATAACACCGAATGTCGATGAAAACCATTCTGGTTATTGAAGACGAAAAAGCCGTCCGAAATAACATCGCCAAAATTCTAACCCTTAAAGGGTTCGCTGTGATCAGCGCAGAAAATGGTCAAGTGGGCATTCAACTCGCTCAAGACCATCAACCTGACTTGATTGTTTGTGATATCTTGATGCCTCAGATCAATGGTTATGAAGTCTTGGAAAGATTGCAAGATAACATAAGCACTCGCACCATTCCTTTTATTTTTTTGACCGCCAAAGTTGAACGCTCCGAACAACGGAAAGGAATGGCATTAGGTGCGGACGACTACATCACCAAACCTTTTACGATGGATGAGTTAATGGATGCCATAGAAGCTAAATTAAAAAAGAAGCTAGATTTTGATGCTAACCTTGCAATGTTAACAGAAGAATTGCATAAAATCAAGCAATTTTTAGAAACCAAAGAAAGGATGATACAAGGATTTAATCAAGAACTTCGTCGTCCCTTGTCTAACATCAAAATAGTGTTAGAACTGCTCAGTCAATCCCCCAAAGAATTTCAACAAAAAGAATATATTCGGATCTTACAAACCGAATTTAAACGAGAAATTTCGCTGTTGAATCAACTGGAAGAACTGCGAAAAATTATCAACCCAGAAAACGCCCAAATCCTAGCACAATTGAACTTGCTAGACCGACAACAAGATCATTCGCTTTAAGACGCTTTTAAATCCGGATTAAAATTCAGGGGAGTTGCCGAGGCTTTTAAGGGGGGAGTTGATAAATTCAAATAACCAACTTTACCCGCAGGATAATGGGCTAAGGGGTGGACTTCAATAATTGGCATTTCCTGATAACAAGATCGACAAAACCAATAGACTCGATTTTTACTCGCAAAACGCAGGAGTTGAGTGCCGCAGCAAGGACAAGAATACATAAAAATCACCCATGAGCCCCATTAGATGGTAAACAATGATGCGTAATCCATTGCAATTGATGGTACAGATAAGATTGTTGAATAGCAATGCTTAAAAAAACCGCCAAATCTTGTACCCCTTGCACTTCCCAAGACTGCCACATTCTTACATCACAACACTGATGTAGAATTAATAAACCCCAAGGATTTTGTCCTAACAACAAAGGAACTAACACTTGAGATTTAATGTTAAAAAGCTGGAGGATTTGACGTTCATCACTGTCGAGTTGAATTCGAGTGAAGTCAGGAATCACTTGTGCTTCAAATCCTGCGGGTTTTAAGACGGCAGACTTCCCCCAGAGGGGAAGACGAATATTCCAACCTAAAAGGGAAGTACAGTCGGGGGTGTGTGACTCGGACATCACGAATCCCCCCTGTTCGGTGTCCAGACGGTAAATCAAAGCGCGATCGCACAATAACCAGTGATGGATTTCCGTCACTAAATCCTTGAGAATCAGACGCAACTCCAAAGAATTTTGAATAGAAAGCGACACATTTCGCAAAATCTGTTCCCGCTTTTGCTGGAACAACTGGGAGGGTAAATTCTCCAGAGATAAATCACAAGACAAGTCGGGAGGAAGGGAAATATTGGAATTCATAGGAATCCTCAAAAGAGCTAGGAATTAGGCAACACTTTCGGCTGCATTGCTCAGAAATTGATATTGATCAATCCATAACTTTTGCTTCAACTGAAGCAACGGAATAGCCTCACTAAATAAATACCCCTGCAACACGTCACAACCTTGTTCTCTTAACCAGTCAGCTTGAACCTCAGTTTCTACCCCTTCGGCCACAACTTCTAAGCGTAAATTTTGGGCAAGTTGAAGGATAGACTGGGCGATATAACGCTTATTCTGATCTTGGTCGAGATCCTGAATAAAACAGCGATCAATTTTAATTCGTAAAAACGGAAACTGTAACAAATAAAATAAATTGGAATACCCTGTGCCGAAATCATCCAAACACCAACGAACCCCTAGATCAATTAACCGTAGCATGATCTCCTGTGCTTTTTCTAAGTTGAGAATGACAACATCTTCTGTCATTTCTAACTCGAGAAAATTCGGATCTAGTCCAGTTTGCTCTAACACCCCCTCAATATACTCGACAAAATCCGGCTGGTGGAAATGTAAACTCGACACATTCACCGCCGCAACAATAGGATAACCCAAATCATGGAGACGTTTGGTTTCTTCACAGGTTTTTTTTAACATCCAACGGTCAATCGTAACAATCCAACCTGTTGCTTGAGCTAAAGGAAGAAACTCTAAAGGCTTAATTAAGCCCAACGCTGGATTCTGCCAACGGACCAGAGCTTCAAAACCAGAAATTTGATTGTTTTTAGATGAATATTGAGGTTGGTAATAGGCGACCAACTCTTGATTTTGGATAGCTTGTTCAAGGTAGACAGAAAGTAACATGATGATTGAGTAATGAAAAATTATATTAAGCAGACAAAGCCGTAAAACTTAGGGAATGAGTAGGAATTTCAACACAAAACTCTGTCCCTGTTCCCAATTCAGAAGTCATGGTGAGTTGACCTTGATGACGTTCCACCACAATGGCATAAGAAAGAGACAATCCTAAACCTGTCCCATGACCTACAGATTTTGTAGTGAAGAAAGGATTAAAGATTTTGTCGCGAATATGATCGGGAATTCCTACCCCATTATCTTTAATCCTCACCCGGATAGCACTAGCTGTCTGTTCAGTGGTTATAGTGATTTTTAAATCCTTTGTCTTTTTCGTTTTTCTAATGTTTGGTGTGGCTTCTCCATCCTTTTCTCGTAACGCATCAATGGCATTACTAATCAAATTCATAAAGACTTGATTTAAGAGTCCAGCATAGCAGTCTACTGGGGGGATATTGCCGTAGTTTTTGATGATTTGGATGGGGGGCTTGCCATCTTTCGCTTTACAACGATGTTCTAAAATGACTAAGGTACTGTCTAACCCTTCATGAAGATCAATGGTTTTTTTATCAGATTGTTGCAAGCGAGAAAAGTTCAAAAGAGACTGAATAATTTGACTAATTTTTTCAGTCCCTCCTTGCATACTCAACAGTAAGCGAGGTAAATCTTCTTCGAGAAAATCTAATTCGATTTCTTGACAATATTGTGCAATCTCAGGATGGGGTACTGTCTCGTGAGCTTGATAGAGTTGGACAAGGTTTAATAAATGGGTGATATATTCCAAGGCATACTGTAAGTTCCCTTGAATAAAGCAAACGGGATTATTTAATTCGTGGGCAATGCCAGCCACCATTGTTCCCAAGGCTGACATTTTTTCCGCTTGGATAAGTTGCGCTTGAGTTTGTTGTAAATGGTCTAACGTCTTTTTTAATTCCTGGGCGTTTTGCCGTTCTTTAACTTGAGCTACTCGTAAGTCAGCTTCCAGTCTTTTATCTTCGGAAACATCCCGAATCACCATTAAAACTTCATTTTCTCCATAGGGAACATACTGGGTTTTGTAATAAAACCATTCCTCTTGTTCTTGCAGGACATATTCCCCGGTTTGGACGTTTTTGCTGGCAAGGGCGCGCTCGATATGGTAGGTGGTATAGATTACAATGTCTTCTGACCAGAGAGCGCTGATGTGTTGACCTAGATATTCCTGCTCAAGGGTGGGGGTAGAAGCAGGAGGAAAATAATTCAGAATCGTGCCATGTTGATCGACTCGGATGATTAAATCGGGCAGTGCAGCAAGGAGACTGTACTCTTTGACCTGACTTTCCGTGAGGCTCTCATTTTGGACACGATCTCTTAAGTGTATGATCTTGTCTTGAACTGGGTTGTGCTGTACAATACAAAGTTGTGGATCACTGGAGGTTTCTGCGACCTTGGGAGCGCGCTGAGTGAAGGACGAGTTGGAAGGAGCGCGAACTAGGTCGGGGGAACGTGATGATTGGTGCTGGTATAAAGCATGATCAAGCATAATAATTTAGCTCCCTATATCTGGCTTCACGATACCAGTTTGATTCCTGTCACACATCCGAGGGAATCGTGATTTTGGGTGGGTGTTAGTCTCCCTAAAATCCCTGAGTTTTCATTCGGTAAAATTACGAGTTCTATCTAAGGGATATTACTGAGGCGAAAGGAAGAATTTTAAGGGCTTGGAGCAGGCTTTGAATATCTTAATGTTTTATAGCCTAAATCGGGGGGGAAAGTAAATAAAATTTGCAGTTTATTTAGAATTGTGTCCAGTCGTGGCGTGGGGGGAAGTCATGAATTCCCTCTAAAATGTGGGTTAAATTTCTCAAACTCTTATAACTTAAATAGGACGGCTATACTACAAAGAGAAACTGTCTTATGGCAGTTTCTCTTTTTGTTTAGACTCTTTTTGTTTGGCAAGGCTAAGAGTATTAGCGGGGATTTGATGCTCCCCGCGTTTGCCTAGACGGGGATTCTTCAAGAGTTACCCTAAACCTCCCTTGAGAGACAAGGGTTAGGGCATCCCGTGTTATTCTCGTGGGGTTGATTGTTTCAGAAATTAATCTTACTCAAATTTAGAGGTTGCTTTTTGCCAAGCACTATTTAAATCGTTCCAAGCATTTTCAAAACCGCTTTGAATTTCTTGCCAAGCATCCTCGCTGGAATTTTGTAGCTCTTCTAGTTTCTTTTGGGCAGCATCTCGCTTGCTGGCTAATTCTTCGATGGTGCTGTTAAATTCTATTTCTCGGTCAGCTTTCACTTGATTTGCTTTTGCTTTTAGTTCGTCAATCTGAGCGTTGATTTTGTCGAGTTGTGCGGCTACTTTTTGACGATAAGCTTGTTTTTGGTCGAGTTGATTAACCATTGGGTTAATTTACCTCATCTTGACTTCTGTTCTATTATAACAATTTTCTCAGATTCTTGCAAATCGGATGAATATTCGGCGGGCTAGGTTGCTTTTTTTTCAAGGGTTGGGGGGATATGCTAGGTATCCTAAACCTGATGGATGGTTGACGATGGGGCGACTCAATCGGTGCTGTCAGAAGTGTTTGAGAAATAGGGGATTGGGACGGGGGGATTGGGACGGGGGAACAGAAGGTTGAGCATAGATTCGTGATTTCTGATCCCCCGAATCTGATAGAGTGGAATTCTGCCAATTATTCACTTATTTTATGAAGTCTGTTATTAGTATTGATCAACTGTTGGAACCTTATCAACGCTTTGGGGTTAATCTGGGTTTAGAGCGGATGAAAAGGCTGCTGGAGATGCTTAATAATCCTCAAGATCGGGTACCGATTGTTCATGTGGCGGGGACGAATGGCAAGGGGTCTGTTTGTGCTTATCTGTCGTCTATTTTAACGGAGGCGGGGTATCGGGTGGGGCGTTATACGTCTCCCCATTTGGTGGATTGGACGGAACGGGTTTATTTACAGGAAAAACCGATTACGACGGAACAATTAACGGATGTTTTGCAACGGGTGGGGGAGGTGGTTGCAGGGATGACGGAGACTCCGACGCTGTTTGAGGTGTTTACGGCGGCGACTTGGTTGTTTTTGGCGGAACAGGAGGTGGATATTGGGGTGATTGAGGTGGGATTAGGGGGGCGTTTGGATGCGACGAATGTCTGCGATCGCCCTTTAGTCACTATTATTACATCTCTCAGTCGGGAACACTGGCAAGTTCTGGGGGATACCTTACCCAAAATTGCAGCAGAAAAGGCAGGTATCCTTAAGGCGGGGTGTCCGGCGCTTTTAGGTCAAATCCCCCCAGAGGCGCGTCTGGTGATTGAGGAGAAGGTGGCCGCGTTAAATTGTCCGACGCGGTGGGTGCATCCGGCACAGAAGGAGGGGGAAATGAGGGCGATCTATCCCAAGGGGGGGAAGGTTTTAGAGTATGAGTTACCTTTAGCTGGAGAGGTGCAGTTGTTGAATTCCGCGATCGCCATTGCGGCCATTGAAGAACTCCAAGAGCAAGGATGGTCTATCTCCGAGGAGGCCATCACTGAAGGGATTTCCCGCACTCGTTGGCCCGGCAGATTGCAATGGATGACTTGGCGAGATTATGAGTTCTTAATGGATGGGGCGCATAATCCGGCCGCTGCCCAAGCATTGGGGGCCTATGTACAAACTCTTCCTCAACCAATCACTTGGGTGATGGGAATGTTGAGTACCAAGGAACACGATAAAATCTTTGAGGCACTTTTACACCCCCAAGATCAAATATACCTTGTCCCTGTTCCGGGTCACAGTTGGGCCAACCCTTTGGAGTTAGCCCAATTAGCGCGCCAAATCTGTCCAGAGTTGCTAGTCTGTGAAACCTATCCTGACTTGTTCCCTGCGCTGGAGAGAGCGTTACAGGGGAGGAATACGGTAGTTTTGTGTGGTTCGTTGTATTTGTTGGGGTACTTTTTGGGCAACCAGTAAATAGGGCTTGCTGAATAAGTCCGAGAGTTGGGGAGTCGGGAATCGGGAGTCGGGAATCGGGAGTCGGGAGTCCGGGAACTCTCCCCCCTCTCCCCCCCTGTTCCCTGTTCCCTGTTCCCTAAAATAAAAGAGTTTTGGCTATTCACTAGCCACTATTCCCCTGCTCCCCTGCTCCCCTGTTCCCCTGCTCCCCTGCTCCCTGTTCCCCGTTCCCTAGCCCCACGAGTAGAGTTATTCAGCAGACCGTCAATAAACACGATATCTTAAGCTGAAACTCTTAGTCTACTGTTCGTGACATCCTCCCGACACCGACCCTAGGGGTACGGTGCGGGCTTCCCCATATCACTATGAGGCTTTCCTGCTTCTACGGGAGGCTCTAGATGTCTTTTAGGGACATCCCCGTGCGGGGCTTCCCGACGATGAGCTAAAAGCGGGTTGGAAAAGATGTCTATGAGTTCTTCTTCACTGATTGCATTTAACGTAATGTCGTTTTTGATGCCATTGCCAAGCATCGGCAATAATGACATCTAAATCCGCATATTGGGGAGTCCAATTCAGGATCTTACGCGCTTTCTCGCTATTCCCGACTAAGACGGGGGGATCTCCGGGACGGCGATCGCATTCTACCACCTTAAAATCTCGTCCGGTGATGCGCTTCACGGTGTCAATCACTTCTCGCACCGAGAAACCATTACCATTCCCCAGATTGAACACGGCCGTTTCTCCCCCCTTGAGCAGGTATTCTAACCCCAAGAGGTGAGCGCTGGCTAAGTCGGTGACGTGGATATAGTCCCGGATACAAGTCCCATCAGGGGTGGGGTAGTCGGTGCCGAAAATGGAAATGCTGTCCCGTTTTCCCATTGCCGCGTAAAGGGTGAGGGGGATTAAATGGGTTTCGGGGTTGTGGTCTTCCCCCAGTGTACCGCTTTGGTCGGCTCCGGCGGCGTTGAAGTAGCGGAAACGGACGGAGTTAAACCCGTAAGCGTGACTATAATCGCTCAGGATTTGCTCTACCATCAGTTTACTGGTGCCGTAGGGGTTGATGGGGGCTTGGGGGTGATCTTCGGGGATGGGGAGGATTTCTGGCATCCCATAGGTGGCACAGGTGGAGGAAAAGACAAATTTGTTGATTCCGGCCTGCCGCATGGCTTCTAAGAGGGTGAGGGTGCCGACAACGTTATTCTGGTAGTATTTAGCGGGGTCGGTGACGGATTCCCCCACATAAGCATAGGCCGCAAAGTGCATGACGGCACCGATGGGGTAGGTTTGAAAGAGTTGGTCTAGTAGGGTGCGATCGCAGGTATCCCCCACAATTAATTCTACTCCTAGGACTTGCTCCACCAATTCCTGATGGCCGTAAACGAGGTTATCTAAAATGACCACAGGATACCCGGCTTTTTTCAGTTCTAGCACGGCATGGGAGCCAATATAACCAGCGCCTCCTGTTACCAAAATGGTGGGTTTTGTTTGTTTCATAATCTTTGCTTGGGGGTAATGGTAGGGGAAACAAGCCACAAGTTTATTTTATTGTTTCCTGTCCCCTGCGAACTTCACGGTCACAATCTGCCAAGGATGGACGGTTAAGACGGCATCTTTTAACTCACTCTGAGACTCTTCTAAAGCATTGACGCGATGGGTGGGGGTGAGGGCAAGGGTATTATGACAGGGGGTGGTTATGGCTTGGCCGTAAGCTTCATAAAAGCGCAAAATGTAGCCATTTCCCTCGATTTCACTGGGTTTAAAGGCCATTAACACTAGGTTATCTCCTTCTAAGGTCAGGAAACCGTGACTTTCGGCACCAGAGGGGGAGTAGGAGGAGGGGGAGAGGAGGGGGGACACCAAGAGGGGTAAATTCAATTCATACCCACGATGAACGGTTTTCGCGGTTTGCCAAGTTCCCGAATGGGGATAGAGGGAGTAGGTAAAGTGATGAATCCCTCGGTCTGCATCGGGATGGGGCCATTGGGGACTGCGTAAGAGGGTGAGACGTAAACAGTCGGGTTTTGCGTCATAACCATATTTGCCGTTATTGAGCAAACTCACTCCCCATGTTCCTTGATTGTCGCTTAAATCTGCCCAGTTGAGGGCGGGAACTTCCCATTTCGCTTTTTCTGCGGGGGTGCGGGGTTGGGTGGTGCGTTCAATGGTACCACAGGCCATTTCATAGCTGGCAACGTTGGCCTCTAGGTTGAGGGGAAAGGCCGCTTTGACTAAAACATGGCGTTCTTGCCAGTCTACGGTGGTTTCGATGTGTAGGATGGGGGATGTGGCCTCTAGAATGTAGTCTTGGGTGAATTGGGATTGGTTGAACTGACGAATAACTCTTAAACGCGATCGCACTGGCCCCTGTTCTATCCACTCAATGGCTTTCAATTCCGCCGCAGGTAAGGGATGCTGTTCATAGTTGGGGTCAATATTCCAAGCATCCCAATATTGTCCCTCATCTCGGAAAAATTGCAGTTGATTCCCAGCAGATCCCAGGATTTCTCGCTGTTGAAGTTTATCAAATACTTGACAAATATCTCCTGTTGTGCTAGAGATTTTAACTTGTAGCCAAGGATTTTCTAAGCTGTAGTTTTTCAGGGTTACAAGGGGTAAAGTAGCAGTCACTGGGGGGGATGTTGGGGGAGGGGGAAAACTAGACTCTTCCCCTTCTGATTTTGCTGCCTGTACCCACCAGAACAGACGATACCCCACCCCCGGCACATCTGAAGCGTAAAATAAGAGGGTTTGGGAATCCACGACTTGACAGGGTAACGCCTCGCCCTGAGAGTCTAGCACCTGTCCAGGGCCGAAGGAAAGGGGGATAATGTGCGATCGCCTCCAGTTTAACCCGTTGAACACAACAAACGGCTTTGCACCGGGTTGGGGTGGGGGCGGGAAAGCGAGAGAGGCGGTAAGATGAGAGAGGGAGGAGGTGAGAATTTTTTCCGTAGATGCGATCGCCCTTTCCCAGCCTAAATTCGCCCCATCAAACACTTCCGGAATCGAAGTCCCCGGCAAGATATCATGAAACTGATTTAATAATACCTCCTTCCAAGCCCTTTCTAACTCCTGTCGGGGGAAATCTACCCCCCCCAACAAACTCGCCAGAGTCGCCAACAATTCCCCCTGATACAATAACCCCTCACAGCGCCGATTCAACCACTTTTGATCTGCATGGGTGGTATAACATCCCCGATGAAACTCCAGATACAACTCATCATTCCACACCGGAATCCCATCCCCCTCCCCTATTTTTCCGCCGTCCAAACTAGGAGAAATTCCCAACATTTCCCCCCCCTCTAAAGTGGGAATACTCCCGATTTCCCCCCCTTCCAAAGGGGGGCTAGGGGGGATACTCAACATCTCTCGAATCACCCCCAAATAATCCGCCGCCCTAACAAAACAAATCCGAGGAAAAAAAGGCGAACCTTGCCAACGTTTTTGAACCACCAACATATCCCTTGTCGGGCCTCCCCCATGATCTCCCACCCCCGGCAACCAAAACATCGCTTTTAACCCCGTTTGTGCCTCCCACTTTATCCCATAATTCGTCATAGTAATAGGGTGAGTATCCATCACCCCCGTAACATTAGGAGGAGACATCACCGTAAACACCCGCGTTCCATCAGGAGACTCCCACCAAAACGCCCCATAAGGAAACTCCGTGCTATCATTCCAGTGTAACTTTTGCGTCACAAAATATTCAATTCCCCCCGCCTTTAATAACTGAGGTAACTGTCCATTAAACCCAAAACTATCCGTCAACCAAGCCACTTGACTAATTGCCCCAAAGCGACTTTTAATATACACCTGACCATATAACAATTGCCGGAGAATCGACTCCCCAGACACCAAATTAACATCCGGTTCAACCCACATCCCCCCTAAAACATCCCATCTCCCCTCCCTCACAGCCTCTTGAATCCCTGCAAACAGGTCTGGATGGTGTTTTTCTATCCATTCATACAAAATCGGGCTAGTATGGCAAAACGTCAACTCTGGAAACTCTGCCTGTAACTGAAGAACCGAGGAAAAAGTACGCCTCGCCACCTCATAAGTTTCTCCTAATTCCCACAGCCAAGCCATATCTAAATGAGCATGACCCATCACATAAAAACAGCGTTCCTTCATCTCCTGACTATACACTTTTAAGGCATTTCTCACCCCTTCTAACTGCCCATGAAATGCCCCTTGATCTCCCACCACTTGCCAATCAATTAAACTCACCGCTTCTTGCCACGTCTCCATCCGTTCCGGCGTGAACTTTTGCCAATAATTTTGTAAAATTTCCAACTCATGGGCGACAAAACTAGGATCAATCCCTTGGGGATTTTCATACAGACAAAAAGAACGCATTAATCCGCCAATATCATGACCCGGACTGACCAAACGGAGACAGACTAAAAAACTATCCCCCACCTGTGCCTGAGAGGTGAGTAAAACCCGCGCTGAAGAGTCAAATAAATCCCCAGATTGGATTAGCTGACCATTGACAAAAATCTGGGCATCTTCTGACCACCAAGTTAAAGCTAATCGTAATTCTAACCCATCTAAAGGATAGCCATTTAAAGCAGGAGGAATAATAATAGTTTGTCCCAACCATTGCACTTTATGCCCAGCTTCCCAGACAATATAACCCTTTTCGTTTAACTCCGCCATCGGCAAACTTTCCCAATCCTTAAACGTTAAAGCAAGGGGATCACCTTCTCCCGGATAAATCCTCCAACGGCTTTTAATATCTTGTTCCGTTAATGCTTTAAGTTGGGACAGAATAGACATTTTTGATTAAAAGATTGATGAACCCAAAACTATAGATCATAAAAACACCTGATTTCTATTCAGATCAGGAGAAATCAGGTGAGTGGGTTTAATTATGGTACCCCCATAATGACCGATCTTGCCCTTTTGGCCAAGGGAGATTTCACGGGGATTCAATCCCCTTTCTGCCCTTGACAATTCAGAAATCTTTTGTTATAGAAAGGGGGTAACACCCCCCATCCTCAAATCCCTAAATTGTGAGTTAAGGCTTAAAACTGTAAGATCACATTAAAGTACAGGCCACTATCTTGGGCATTATTGCCGCGATCGCGCAGTTGAATCAGAGGATAACCATAATCCAAGCGGATATTTAACCCCGAGATCGGTTGCCACAACAAACTCACACCCACCCCAGCAATAAACCCTTGATCCACCGGCCCGATGAGATTATTACTGTTATTCCAGACATAACCCACATCTGCAAAAGGAGCGAGGATTAACGTGGGATCTCCCCCCTCATCCCGTAACACCGTGAAGCGATTCTCCAGCGAAAAACGCAAACCATTGTCCCCCGTGCGGACATTTTGGCGATAGCCCCGCACCGACTGCCCACCCCCTACGACAAACTGCTGAGACGGTAGCAGGGGAGTAGAAGCCCATTGTAAATCTAACCCTGCAATAATAAAGTAATTGGGGTTAACCACTTGAACCCGTTGGATTTGCCCCAACCAGCTGACAAAGCGAGTATCCGGGATAGGATTGGGGTTCACCGTAGCATTCAACCCATCCACCCCGAAACTAAATTGCGATCGCAGCGCCCAAGCCCCCTGAGCATCCCGTCGCGTGTAATCCTGCCCAAACTTAATCACACTGGTTCTCGTGCGGCCATCCTCCTCAGCCCCAATGCCAATAGGAGTCGGACCAAAAATCGTAAACGTCTGTCCCTGTTGATAAGTAAACCCCAACGACAAAGCAAACTCCTCCCGAGGACTCCGTACCAAAGGTTGGCGAAAACTCAACTCATACAGTTGTGTATTGCCCCGAATATCAAAAATATCCGTACTCAGAATAACCTGATTCGTATTAAACGAATTGCGCACCTGAAACGTGCCATTCATCGCATTAACCGGGATACGATAATTCCAATCCAACGTATTTGACCCCCCCTGTGCCGTGCGCGTAAACTCCACCCCCAACACATCCCCCAAACCCGACAAATTATAATAATTCAACCGCGTCCCAATCCGTTCCGACCCCACACTAGCCGGAGAAAAATTATCACTAAACGCCGTCCCCCGAAAATTACTCGCCTCCGTCACCCGCACCACTAAAATACTCTGCCCCGCTTGCGTCCCCGTGCGTAAACTCGCCTCCACATTATCTAACAGCGTATCCGCCCGCAACAGTCGTAATTGATTCTCTAAATCGGCCGTATTGAGAGGCGTTCGCGCCCCCAAAGCCACACGACGGCGAATATAGTGAGGTTTGAGTCGCCGAAGTCCCTCCACTTGGATTTCCTCAATCCCCCCCTCCACAACCTGCAAGCGAATATTCCCCCCCGCAACAGAATCCGAATCCAAAACCGCCCGAGACGTAATATAACCCAATTCTAAATAACGTTCCGTCACCAAATCCCCCAACTGTTGCAGGGACTCCATACTCACACGCTGGCCAATAAACGGGCGAAAACTCTCCGCGAAATCCTCCGGGGAGAAAATACTACTCCCTTCTAAAGAGATAGAATTCACCTCAATATCCCCCTCCATCGGTTGAGGAGTCGTGACGGGGGGGGGCGGAGCATCCTCCTGGGGTGTAATTCCCTCCGAATCTGGCTCAAGGGGTTCTAAAGGAGTGGGAGGCGGTTGGATAAAACGGTCTTGGTTATCATTTTGCCCCTGCGAAAAAGTAGGAAGCTGTGACAATTGTAGACGAAAAAGATCCGCCGTTTTCGCTTGCAAAACAGGTTTACTGATCAGATTGTTTTCTATCTCTTCAGAGAAAAACGTAGCCCCGTAACTTACACTCTTTAACGGCACTCCCCACCATAATCCAGTAATTAGCAAAACCGCTCCTGGTGAGAAACGAGAAAAGAGGGACTGATTCCGGGCTAAATCATTAGTAGCAAATTTCATCAAAGACTCCTCCCCATCCAACAAGCTCCCCACGATTGTACTACTGATTTGCAGATGCTACCCTCACCTCTTGAATCAAACAAGTTGAACTGTTGCGAGTGCAGAAAATACATCCCCACTGCTATTTTTAAATCTATGATAACTGTCCCTAGAAGAAACTTCACCCTAGGCACAATCCCCATATTGCTTAGACAAAAACTCAGCAACCCACTAGCTAAACCGACTCAAAACCCATCCTAGCAACAAATCTAACAAGGTGTACTCTACAGACATCTAATATTGCCCCCCTATTTCAGCCACGGTAACAGATTGTCTCTCCCTATCCTGACTGCTCCTCATCCCTTCATGCTCAATAAAGTATAAAAACATACTAAATTTTTGTAAAAAAGCCTAAATATAATTCACAATTCATAGTAAAGTCTTGTATGATGAAAAGGCTAGAGTTTATGGGATGTAGTGAGTATTTTTCCGTCCTTGAAGGAGTTCTCATCAAGAGGTAAGAAAATTATGAGTCCAATGACAAAACCCCCTGAGCAATCCTCTGATTTGATGGTATATAAAGTATTAGCGGTTGATGATAGTGTTGCCATCCAAGACTTGATCCGACAGATTCTTAAGAAAAAATATCAGGTTTTTACAGCCAGTAATACAGTGGAAGCCCTAGGAATTCTGTACCACGAGAAAGTAAATTTAATGCTATTAGATATTTCTTTGCCGGGGGTTGATGGATTAGAACTTTGCCGTATTATTCGGAAGAATGCCTTGTATAAAAATTTACCCATTATTATGGTGACATCGCGGAATAGCTTATCGGACAAGCTAGAGGGAAAAATGGCGGGTGCATCGGAATATTTAACTAAACCCTTTGATCCCCAACACCTTCTTAAAACGGTTGAAACATTAATGCCCCAAGCCACCAGAATATGAAACCTAAAATTTTAATTGTTGATGATTTGACGGCTGAATTAGCCGCTATAGCTCAAGCTTTTTCCCCTGAAAATTATCATGTTTTACAGGCAAAAGACGGAGATCAGGCTTTAAGTTTAATTGAACAAGAAAATCCAGATCTAGTAATTTTAGATGTAATTATGCCTAAAATTAATGGTTTTGAGGTTATTCGTGAGATTCGAAGTAATCCAAAAACGGAAAAACTTCCGGTTGTTTTTTGCTCTCAAAAAAACACAGAAATTGATAAAACTTGGGGAATGGATTTAGGAGCAGATGCTTACGTCTCTAAACCCTTTGACCCCCAACAATTACGGGAAATTGTTAATCGCTTGTTAATGGCTTAAAGCATTTCTGGGCAAGGTTTGCTATAGTAACACAAAAATCTTGTAAGTGAGGTCAAGTGACTATAGTTAGTTCTCCGCAACAGTATGTCCTGTTTACCCAAGGACAAAGCGCCTTTGCCATTGAACTAAAAGCCGTCCGCGAAGTTTTAAAACTTTCTGCACAAACCATTACCCCCGTTCCCAATACCCTGACTTTTGTTTTAGGTTTAACTAATTTGCGGGGAGAGATTATTACAGTCACAGATTTCGGTTGCTTTATAGGGGAAGAAGCGGTAAAACGTCAGGATGAAGAGGCGCGAATTTTGGTGGTGGAATTGCCTCACCCCCAAGACGTGCAACTGCCCAGAATCCGTATGGGGATTGCTGTTGCCCAAGTCGAGGGAGTGCAGAGTTTGCACCCAGAACAAATCGTCTCCCACTTAGAAGTTGGGGAAGCATTAGTCCCCATTTTACGAGGACTCTATGATCATCATCATCGTTTGTTGATGATACTCGAATCTGAAGCGATCGCCCAAAAATTCCTATCCAATACCTAATCCTTAAAAGCAGAATGAGTGATTTGATTGAAAACGTGAACTCCTTTTTCGGTGGGGAATTTATGCCCCATGGACTGTGCTTTCTCTGGAAACCTCAACTCATCAGTTTACACCTTCTCTCAGATGCCCTAATTGCCCTCTCCTATTTTTCCATCCCCATCCTGTTAATTTATTTCGTGAGAAAACGCACAGATTTACCCTTTTCTCGCTTAATTCTACTGTTCGGAGTTTTCATTATCTCCTGTGGACTGACTCACGTTATGGGGATTTGGACATTGTGGTTTCCCAACTATTGGATTTCGGGAGGCATCAAAGGGTTTTGCGCCCTCGTTTCCGTCTATACAGCCTTTGAGATGGTGCCATTTTTACCTCAAGCCTTATCCTTTAAAAGTCCCGCCGAATTAGAAGCCCTTAATGAGGTGTTACAGAAAGAAGTTTTGGAACGGGAAAAAGCAGAAATTGCCTTAAAACTAGAGCGAGAACGGCTTTTTTCCTTACTAGATGGTTTACCCGCCTTTTTTTATTTAGAAGGAGCAGATAATCAGGTTAATTTTACCAATCGGCAGTTTCGGGAAGAGTTCGGCAGCAGCACCAATAAACCGCCCGCCGAAAGTCGCACCCAACAAGTGATAACCAGCCAACAAGCCCAGATGTGGGAGTGGCAAAATCCCAGCAATCAGAAACAGTATCAAATCCATCACTATCCCTTCCAAGATAGTGATGGTTCAGTTTTAGTGGCGGTGATGGGAATTGATGTGAGTGAGCGGAAAGAAGCCGAAAGACGCTTAGAAAAAATTGCCACTGAACGGCAAGCAGAAGCAGAGTCTTTAACCCAACAAGTGGTTAAATTATTAGGTGAAATTAAAGGGGCAGCGCGAGGGGACTTAACCGTTCGGGCGCAAGTGACCAATGATATTTTAGGGGCTGTGGCTGACTCCTTTAATTATTTAGTTAGTGAGTTGCGCAAGGTGGTTAATGGAATTCAAAAATTAGCCGCAGACGTGAATCAAGGGGTGTCGGATTCTATTAGCAATACATCCCAGTTAGTGGACCAAGCCACGGTTCAAGCCACGCAAATTGAGGCATCTTTAGAACAAGTAGAACAGATGGTGGCCTCGATTAAGGAAGTCTCTAACGCGGCACAACGGGCCTCGGAAGTAGCCCAAGAGTCGGCCAGCACCGCCGAAGCAGGGGGAGAGGCGGTAGACCGCGCTGTACAAGGGATTAATGAGTTGCGGCGCACCATTGCTGATACAGCTAAGATGATGAAGCGCCTCGGGGAGTCTTCCCAACAGGTGGGGAAAATTGTCACGTCTATTTCTCAAATTGCCTCCCAGACTAATTTGTTGGCCTTGAATGCCACCATTGAAGCGGCAAGGGCGGGGGAACAGGGATTAGGCTTTGCGGTAGTGGCGGAGGAGGTGCGTAAGTTAGCGGAACGTTCTGCTGAAGCGACGGAGGAGATTTCTGAGATTGTGGGGGCGATTCAGAAGGAAATCGGCAGCGTAATGGAGGCAATGGAAACGGGGACTCAGGAGGTGGTAGAAGGGACGCAATTAGCGGCGCAAGCCAAGACTCATTTAAGTCAAATTATTGAGGTGAGTCGAGAAATGAATGGTTTAATTCAACATATTACCCAAGCGGCCAGTCGTCAGGTGGTTTTTGCGGAGGAAATTTCCGGCACGATGGGAGGGGTAAATCGGATTGCGTTAAATACAACCCAAAAGGTGCAAACTGTCACCCATTCTTTAGATAGTTTGGGGAGTGCGGTCAAAGAGTTACAACGGTCTGTGACTAAGTTTCAATCTTAACTCTAGATAGGGAAAAGGGAACAGGGAATAGGGAATAGGAAATGGGGAATAATTATCAATTATAAATTCCCCCCTCCCCCCGGACTTATTCAATAACCCCTAGTGTAGTCTCTTGTAGGTTGGGTGAAGCGATAGCGAAACCCAACAAACTCATCTAAAGATTGGCTGTAAAATAACAAAATGCCCCCTAATATAGTCTCTTGTAGGTTGGATGAAGCGATAGCGAAACCCAACAAATTTATCTAAAGATTGGGTTTGAAATAACAAAATGCCCCCTAATGTAGTCTCTTGTAGGTTGGGTGAAGCGATAGCGAAACCCAACAAATTTATCTAAAGATTGGCTGCGAAATAACACAATGAACCAGGATGATCTTAAAACAGTTGAAAACACATTTCTTGCAGAAAGTCAAGACCTTTTACAAGGAATGGAAGAAGACTTATTAAAAATGGAAGAAAGCGACTCCGTAGAGGAACGCTTAGAGGCTGTGAAAAGACTGTTCCGGTCGGCTCATTCGATTAAAGGGGGGGCGGCGATGTTTGGCTTTGACTGCCTTTCAGAGGGAGCGCACTTGTTAGAGGATAGCTTTGCCCTATTGCGAGATAAAACTAATCTAGCCGATTTGTCTTTAGACCTCTTCACCCAACTTTTACAGGGCATTGATCAACTTAAAATTCTACTCCAACAGGCCAGCCAACATCAACCCCCCGATTCCCAAACCCTAACCCTTTTTGAGCAGATTAAACAACACCTAGAACAGGAATTTTGCGAAGAAGAACAGGAATCTTGGTTAGGGGAAAGCCCCCTCAATAATGACTTAGTTCAGACCATTTTTGCTCAAGAAATTGTCCCCATTTTGAGCCGCTTTGAAACCGAAGTTTCCCAAGCTACCGAAGAGGATTTAGAAAAAACTCTCTGCGCCTTAAACCAAATTTACTACAACTTATCAGGCATGGCGGGGGTTTTGCAAATTGACAAATTTAGTGAACTCTTAATCCCCCTCGAAGCCTTATTAGAACAGTCCGATTTAAGTTTAGATGAATTTCAACAACGGGGCTGGAGAATTGTCCAGGAACTGGAAAAAGCCAGACAAGCCATCTTACAGGAACAAGCGCGGGTAACTGTCCGGGAACTGGTGGAGCAAAAGCCCCATAAATCCCGGGCTGAAATGACTGTAAAACGCCCAACTCCCGAACCGATTCAACCCCTAGAAACGACCCCCATTATTTTAGAAGAATCTGCCCCTTCTACCCCTTGGCAACGCCCCACTATTCGGGTAGATTTAGAACACTTAACCGAGTTAGTCAATTTAGTGGGAGAATTGGTGATTAATCGCACCCAATTAGAAGCCCAAGAAACCCAACTGAAAGCCGAAGCGAAACGGATTCGTCGCAGTATTTTTGAGTTAAATCAGTTTGGCAGTGAACTGCGGGAGGAGTATGATCGTTTGAGTGTTACTCCGGGGGGAGAAATGGGGGAAAATCGCCCGAAAAACGCCCCGATTCATGGCCTCGATCCCTTGGAAATGGACGAATACAGCGAGTTCCATAGTACCGCTCAGTCAGTCATTGAAACCACAGGTGCGATCGCCCAATCCGCCGGAAAAATCGACGAACTCGCCAGCCAACTAGACCACAGCACCGATCAACTACGACGCATTACCGAACAATTACGCGCTAAAGTGATTCAACTGCGCGTTGTCCCCTTTAGTCGCTGTGTAGACCACCTCTCCCGCGCCCTACGAGAACTTAGCCGCCTCCACCACAAAGACGTAAATCTGCTGTTATTAGGGCGAGACACCAAAATTGATGAAAGTCTCGTCGATGCCCTGCGGATGCCCCTGTTACACCTCTTACGCAACGCCTTTGATCATGGGATCGAACCCCCCCCAGAACGGACAAAATTAGGTAAACCCCCCACCGGACAGATTGAAATTGCCGCCTATCATCAAGGGGGGCAAACCATTATTACCATTCAGGATGACGGCCGGGGAATTGATCCCGAAAAAATCCGGCAAACCGCTATAAACAAGGGATTCATCACCCCTGAACAAGCGCCATCCCTCCCCCTCACGGATCTTTATGACCTCCTCTTCTGGCCCGGATTCAGCACCACCGACACCACCACCTCCCTATCCGGGCGAGGAGTCGGTTTAGATATCGTGCGGAGTAGTCTCCGTCAAGTGCGCGGCAGCGTCAAACTGGACTCGCGACAGGGTAAAGGCACCACCTTCATCCTGAAATTGCCCCTTATCCTCTCCATTACCAACGCCCTCCTTGTGCGGGTGGAACACAACACCCTCGCCATTCCCCTCGATGCGGTGGAAGAATTGCTCTATATTGACGGCGAGGATTTACAAATGGCCGGCACCCAGTCGATGTTAGGGTGGCGTTCTGAATTTATCCGTCTCACGCGCTTACAGGACTTAATCCACTACGCCTTACCCCTGAGTGATGAACCTTCCCCAGATCCCCTCACCCAAGATAAAATCCCCGTGGTGGTGTTAGCCTGTGATGAGGGGATTTTAGCCATTGCCGTAGAACGAATTATCGGACAACAGGAAATTGTCGTCAAACCCCTCCCCGCCCCCTTACCGAAACCCCACGGCCTCCTCGGCACGACTATTTTAGGGGATGGTTCCGTGATTCTGATTTTGGATATTGATGAACTGATTGCCGATTTTAACCCCCACAATCCGGCCGAAATTGCCATTCAGGAAGTCTCTACCCTCGACACCCCCCGCATCACCCCCAGCGCCCCTCATATCCTCGTGGTGGATGATTCCTATACCATCCGCCAACTCCTCGCCCTGACCTTAAAGCGGGCGCGCTATCAGGTAGAGTTAGCGAAAGACGGCCAAGAGGCTTGGGAAAAACTACAAGGGGGGGTTGCCTGTGATTTAATGATTGCAGATATTGAAATGCCCCGTTTAGATGGTTTTGAATTACTCGAACAGCTTAAAACTCACCCCCAATTCCGACGGATTCCCGTGGCTATGTTGACCTCTCGCAGTGGCATCAAACATCGACAACGGGCGACCGAATTGGGGGCGGTTCACTACTTCACGAAGCCCTATAATGAGGCGCAATTATTAGCCACCTTGAGCGAAATTCTCAGCCATGACGGACTTTAAGCGGCGCTTCCAAGCCAAAAAGCAACAAACCCCTATCCCGACCCAGAAAGTGCTGGTTTTCGGCTGGGGTTTTGAACAATATGCGATCGCCATTGAACAAGTCTTGCGCATCGTCACCGACTTTACCCCCCACGGACAACTGAACAACGGCCATAGTTTAGTCAAGTATCAAAACGATGTGATCACCCTCCTCAATCTTCAGACCCTTTTTCCCCAAGTTCCCCCCCCGACAGCTACGCCTTACCTCCTGATTTGTCAAAGGTCCCACCGTCAAACTACCCCGGATTATATCGGCATCCCCCTAACTGAAATGCCCAAAGTTTTAGACATCCCCCGGCCTCAATTTGCCCCCCTTCCTCCCTCCTATGACACCCAACAAGAACTAAAGGCCATTGAACAAGTGATTTATCCTGAACAAGGGGGCATTATTTTTTATCTCAATCCGGCCTATTTAGGGCTTGCTGAATAACTTTGCTCCGGGTGGGGAACAGGAAGGGGGAGTCGGAAAAAGGCAAGCCTTTTTAATGATTTATCCCTAAAACCTTGTAGTTTCTCGCTCCTAAGCTGCTTGTCATTTAAACGACATTGCTAGAAACCATGAAAACCGCTTTCTGTCAAAGTCTTGGTCATGGAAAACATCCCTTTTAAATGCTGAACAACTTAGGGAGAAGACGCCCCCCGAATTCGGATGAACCAGCTACCTCAAATCGTTACCGTGGCCCGTCATTTTAACACAAATATTGCGGAATTCCCCTTCCTCGTTTACAGGGAGGGGATGGATAGCCCGACCATCAGAAAGCAAACTTTTTGTACAATAAAGATGGTCGCTGACCCGCCCGAATGACTAAGAGGCTGCCCCCTTGGTAAAATGTACTCGGCAGAGATCGGGGAAAAAACACAGCCACTGGTTCGTAGTTATTTCGTTACTCCTTTACCAAACCACTTTGGGGGGTTTTTTAATGTAAACACCTCCGTTGCGTCTGTAATAGCACGTCGAATATAAGAAGGAGTTTGCATCAATCCTAACAGCGTAATTCCATCAATTAAACGAAAACCTCCCTTAGTTTTTTCCGCTAATAAACGATCCACTTCTTCCGGTTCAGGACGAGTATTAATCGGTTGATTGGACGCTAAAGCAAACCCCCAAGGCGCCCCATAGGTTGGCACCGGAGAACAATAAGACACCACACTACTAAAAATAGTCTTAACGGTGTTGACTAAATTAGCATGAAAGCCTAATTCACCCACCGAAACCGCACCCGCTTGGATGACAAAATAACCGTTCGGAGCTAAGACATTTTTAATCTTCTCGAAATACTCCTGAGTAAATAAAGCAAAAGACGGCCCATCTTCAATGGCATCCGATAGGTCAGAAACCACCACATCCCACTGTTCCGAACAATTCTCTAAATAGGCCACCGCATCGCCAATAATTAACTCTAAACGGGGGTCAGAAAAAGAATTTTGATGAAGGTCTACCAAGTGTTCCTTACAGGCATTAACTACATCCCCATCAATATCCACCATAACCACTCGTTCAATGGTATTCCAGCGCAGAATTTCCCGCACGGCTGCACCATCTCCTCCCCCCAAAACTAAAGCTTTTTTCGGGGAACCATGACAGATGAAAGCGGGGTGAATTAAGGGTTCATGATAGAGAAACTCATCCCCGGTGCAGGTTTGCCATTTGCCATCTAAAACTAAAGCCTTACCATAGACTCCCGTTTCCACAATGAACATTTCTTGATACTGGGTTTTTTTGTAGGCAAAAACCTGAGTAATCCCATGTTCATAGACATCCCAAGGGGTGATATATTCCTTAATCCAAGCATCCGCTTTTAGTTCACTGCCTGCCATAATTTACCCTCCTGATGGAATTTTGCACAGTCTTCTATTATACCCCGAAAAAGCCGGATTTTTAACAAAAATGTTGCGGAATTCCCCTTACTCGCGCCTCGGCAGGGTGGGGTGGTTCACTCGAGTCGAATTAACTGACCTTGGGGGGAATCGGTTAAGACATAGAGAGAACCATCGGGACTTTCCCGCACATCCCGCACTCGCTGACCAATGGGAATCGCTCGTTGATCCACCACCTCACCGGAATCATTGAGTTGGATATGATGCACCGCTTCAGACACCAATCCTCCGGCAAACAAATCCCCTTGATGTACCGCTAATCCCGAAGGTGCGATCGCCGGAGTCCAAACAATTTCCGGGTCAACCATATCCGGATGGGATTGCAGGTCAGAAATCCGCCCCCCCGTATATTCCCGACTATGGGTGACTAACGGCCAGCCATAATTCTCACCCTCTGCCATAGGGTTTAACTCATCTCCCCCCCGAGATCCATGTTCCGTAGACCACACCTGACCCCTTTGAGCATCAATCGCCAATCCCTGAATATTGCGATGGCCATAACTCCAAACGGCTGGGTCACTGTCGGAATCCTCCACCCAAGGATTATCACTCGGAATCGAACCATCATCATTAATCCGGACAATAGTTCCCAGATGACTCCCTCGATTTTGCGCCTGTAGGCGAATGAGTTCCCCATCAAGTTGTAAGGGAGGATTACCCCCATCTCCAATGCTGACTAGCAGCGTCTCATCGGGCAGCCAAAGCATACGGGAGCCAAAATGCTGGCCTCCTGACTTTAAGGGTGAAGCTTGAAAAATCACCTCTACATTTTCTAAAGTATTCCCCCTCAATTCCCCTCGCGCCACTCGAACCCCATTCGCCTCCTGCGTTCCGTGGGAATAGGTAAAATAAATTAGGGAATTTTCCGCAAAGCGAGGATGAACCACAATATCCAATAATCCCCCCTGACGGAAGGGGAACATCTCCGGCAGTCCCGCCACTGGAGTCGGGTCAAGAACCCCATCCCGCACTATCCGCAAGCGTCCTGGGCGCTCAGTAATCAGCATTGTCCCATCGGGTAGCCAAGCCAATCCCCAAGGATGCTCTAAATTTTCAACAACGGTTGTTCTTTGCCAGTCCCGATTGAGGGAGATAGGGGAGGACTCAGAATCCGTGGCGAGGGTATTTTCTGGCGCTCCCCCATTGGTAGCGTTGCCGAGGTTCTCCGGTGGGGTAGCACAGGCCATTAAGAAAAAGACCCCCAGTAAGCTACTAACCATAAGCGGTTGAATCATCTTGAGTCTCATTGGGTCTATTGCTCCACATCACATCATCACAACTAAAGTTCACGCTAACGAGAAAATGGCTCAACGGCAAGTTGAGTCAAAAAAAGGGAATATTGATGAGCTACTTGACTAAATCTTTTGACCCCATAATAAAAATATGTGTCGTCAATTTCACAAGCAAAAGCTTTTCGATTGAGCATATTAGCCGCTAAAGATGCGCTGAAAAGTCCACCAAAGGGTTCCCAGACAACATCCTGTTCCTCACTTGACATACTCTCCGTATTTTCTTCTGATTTTACAAACAGGATGAACACCAAGATTTTATCCGGTTTGGGGGCAAATCCCCTTAATGGGTGCTGGCGCGAGTTTTTTGGGGTTGGAGTTGCCAAGTCCGGGATTCTGGGGGGATGCGTTGATTGAGGAGGGCAATCATGGCTAGTCCTGTAATGCCACCGATGGTTAACCAGGTTACGCCTAAGCCAATAATCTCACTAAAAAAGACTTGAGTGAGCGATCGCAATCCCCCCCCAACTAACCATCCTACCGCCAAGGCCAATCCCCAGCCCAGAGAATTCAAAATAATCCATTGGATTGTTCCCAAGTGAAAAACTTGCTAATAAGTCCTCCTCCTCTGGTAAAACGTCACAATCAAAGTAGAAGAAAAACCTTCCTCAACCCCATTCTCTATTATCCATTTTCCATTATCAAAGTGAATCCTAAGTTAGTTGAATCTCTAGCAGAAGCCATCAACGCCCTAGCCCCCGATGATTATGCTCTGTTTCAGTCCACTTTAATCACCAAAACCATTCAAAAAGCTGAAGGAATTTGTGGCGGTCATGCTCGAATTCGCAATACTCGTATTGCAGTCTGGACATTAATTTCACTGACACAGCAAGGGATGGATGAAGACGCATTACTCCATAATTTTCCCGGCTTAACCCCGTTTGACCTCTTAGCGGCACGGGCTTATTATCGAGCCAACACCGGAGAAATTGATGCGCTCATTGTCTCTCATCATAGTGAGGACGATTGGGATGTTTAGGTTTTATGGCAACGAGAATTTAGCGTTCCAAGTGGTCAATGGGTTACGACAGTTAGGTTATGATATCCTGACATCTTATGAAGCAGGTAATGCCAATCAAGGAATTCCTGATGAGCAGGTTTTAGGGACAGCAACAGAGGCGGATCGTTGTGTGGTGACATTTAACCGAGATGATTTTCTGAAATTGCATCGAAGTGGGGTAGTTCATGGGGGCATAATTATTTGTAAGGACGATCCAGATCAGCAAGGTTTAGTCAATGTGTTACAGGATTACTTGATAACCCAACAAACCCTGAAAAACCGTTTGCTTCGAGTTCTGAAAAAAAATCAATCTGGCAAGGCTCAACCTGTTTTTATTGTTCGCGAATATTTCCGGTAAACTCATGTATTTTCTTCTGATTTTACAAACAGGATGAACACCAAGATTTTATCCGGTTTGGGGGGGAAATCTCCTTAATGGGTGCTGGCGCGAGTTTTTTGGGGTTGGAGTTGCCAAGTCCGGGATTCTGGGGGGATGCGTTGATTGAGGAGGGCAATCATGGCTAGTCCTGTAATGCCACCGATGGTTAACCAGGTTACGCCTAAGCCAATAATCTCACTAAAAAAGACTTGAGTGAGCGATCGCAATCCTCCCCCCACTAACCATCCTACCGCCAAGGCCAATCCCCAGCCCAGAGAATTCAAAATAATCCACCACTGCGCCAACGGGATAAACTGCCGTAAAAAAATCCATTGCACGGTTCCCAAGATTAACCCCGTTGTCACCCCGTAGGCCACCCCATAGAGCAAACGAAAACCGATAAAATTCGTATGGGGGATACTCCAACCAATCGCCCCCAATCCTCCCCCCGTAATCACAAACCAGCCCAAAGCCGTCATAATCAGCCATCCCCGCGCTTGGGGAAGTTCTTTCCGCAGGATGAAAAACTGGGCAATGCCCACAAACAGCCCCCCCAAAGCCCCAGAAAATAGGGATATATCAGAGGTTTCCCCCACCTCCACCACCAACAGACTCACCCCATAACCGAGGAGTGTTGCCATCATCCAATCAACCAAAAAATCCCACCCTAAAGGGATGTGGTGGAAACGTTGTCTCACAGGATATCCCATTCTTTCTCGTTAGCACATCACAGCCTACAATCTATAGAATAGCCCGGTAGATCGAATTTAGTCCCCATTCCGCAATGAAGATTGAGCAAATTGAGTTTTTTGTACAAAATGCCCAAGAATGGCGGCATTGGTTTGAACAAAAAATGGGCTTTCAATGGCAGTCCACGGTAGAAGATACCCAGACCATCTCTCATTGTCTCAGGAGTGGGGAAATTCACATCAAACTTTCCTCGGCTTCTCACCCTCAAAGCCCAGTTTTTGACTATCTCCAACGTCATCCCCCCGGGGTCGTTAATTTAGTTTTTCATGTAGAAAACCTAGATCCCATTCTTGAGCGATTAGCCCAACACAATTGGATGTATTGTGTTCTGCAGGGCTATCACAAACGGGGAATTACTATTGAGGTCATTGACGGCTTAACCCAGACTTTAATTGAAGAGGATAGCCATCGGTTATCTCCAGGAAACAATAACACAGTAACAGGCATTAATGCCATTGATCATATTGTTCTCAATGTCCCCCAAGGAAAACTTGAATCTGTGGTAAAATGGTATAGCGATGTATTTGATTTAATTCCTCAACAACAGTTTAAAATTCAAACGGAACAATCGGGGTTATATTCGCAGGTTTTAGTCCATCCCCAAACCGGATTTCAATTAGCCATTAATGAACCGACCTCTCGGAACTCACAAATTCAGGAATTTTTAGACTATAACGGCAAGGCGGGCATTCAACATATTGCTTTAAAGGTAGAAAACATTATCAAGGCCACAAAATATTTAAGTTTATCTGGGGTACGTTTTTTACAGACCCCTAACCAATACTATCAGGATTTAAAAGGGCGAACTCCCCCTTTGCCTCTTTCTCCTTTCCAATGGCAAGACCTTGAACAATGGCAGATTTTAGTAGAACATCAACCCTCTTGCCTGCCCAATCAAGGGGATGCTTTACTTTTGCAAATTTTCACAGAACCTATTTTCAGAGAACCGACGTTCTTTTTTGAGTTAATCGAACGGCGAAATCAGGCGCAAGGGTTTGGAGAAGGAAATTTTAAAGCCCTCTTTAAAGCGATAGAACGGCAACAAATACAACGCCAAAAAAATGAGCTACAGTAAACAGTGTACTGTGGACTGATCACTAATGATGAATCAACTAGGACAACGGGTTTTTGCCCCCCTTTTGCTGTGGGGGGTGCTAACAGGGGGGAATTCGGCTCAGGCTTTACCTCCTCCGGAGGATATTCCCGAAGAAGTGTTACGCACAGAAATTATTCTAGAAGGGCGCTCTCGCTTAGACGGAGAACCCCTAACGGCGGCGGAATATGCGGAATTGGAAGCCTATTTAAGGGAAGGGGTTTCTGTGGTCAAGCTAGATCCTAAAATTCGAGAGTTGATTTTCCTGTTACGCTTACGAAAAGCGATTAACACGCTAATCCCGTTTGTCAATTTCTAGCGGTCTAGTCAAAGGGCGATGTTACAACCAATTTGGGGTTTACTCACCATTTTTATTCTCTGTCCTCTGTTGGGAGGACTGCCAGTGATTGGTTGGTTAACCAAACGGTTAACCCGTCAGGATTTAGAGAAGATGGGGACGGGGAATGTGTCAGTTTCGGCGGCCTTTTATCATGGTGGGGTGGGGATGGGCTTGTTGGCGGTGTTGTCGGAGGCGCTGAAGGGAATCATGGCGGTTTTGTTGGCGCGCTATTTTTTCCCCCAGCAACCCGCTTTAGAGTTGGTGGCCTTATTCGCCCTAGTCATGGGACGCTATTGGGTGGGGAAGGGGGCCGGGACTACGAATGTGGGCTGGGGGATGATTGTTCACAGTTGGCAAGCGTCCCTGTTTATTCTGTTGTTGGGTGTGGTGAGTTTTACGATTTTTCGCGATCGCCAATCCGGACGATTTGCCTTTCTCTTCCTGTTGCCCCTCGTCCTCGGTCTATTATACCCTCAAGACGGTTCGCGCATTTTAGCCGCGATCGCCCTAGCCCTCCTCCTCGCCTGGATTTACTATAAAATCCCAGATGACCTAGACCTACCCCAGCAAAAAGCCGCCCAGGAGTCTCAAACTATGTTTCGTTTCTTTCGGGGAGATCATGCCATCCTCACCCTCCAAGACCCCCTAGACCCCCGCAAAGTGGGGAAAAAGGCCGCCACCCTCGCCCAATTAAAACGCTGGGGCTATACGGTGCCAGAAGGCTGGGTCATTCCGGCGGGAGACGACCCACAACCCCTAATTTTATCCCTCGACCCCTCCCCCACCAACCCCCTCATTGTCCGGTCTTCAGCCCTAGGAGAAGATACCGAAATCGCATCGGCGGCGGGTCAATATCTCTCCATTGGCAATATTACCAACAGTCAAGAGTTAGAAGAAGCCATTCTGCAATGCCAAAGTTCCTATAATCGACCCCATGCCGTACAGTATAGACGCGATTCTCGTTCCGAGACGCTACGCGATCGCCTGACGGAAGAAGGATCCCTCGCCGTGATTGTCCAGAAACAGATTTCCGGCGTTTTTTCCGGAGTCGCCTTCAGTCGGGATCCCGTCCGTCGTTATGACCCCGCCGTCGTGATTGAAGCCCTGCCCGGGGATGCCGAGGCCGTAGTGTCTGGTCGTCGCACCCCCGAACGCTACCGTCTCCACCTGCCAGAAACACCCTCCAGTAGCCCAGAAACCCTCCTAGAAGCTGCGATAGAGGGAACAGGTAATATACCCCCCGCCTTACTGCGAGAAGTCGCCGCCCGGGTGCGAGAACTGGAAGATCGGTTTTTTGGCATCCCCCAAGATATGGAATGGAGTTATGACGGTCAACAACTCTGGATTCTCCAAAGTCGCCCCATCACCAACTTACAACCCATCTGGACCCGGAAAATTGCCGCCGAAGTGATTCCGGGGGCGATTCGACCCCTCACTTGGTCGATTAATCGCCCCCTGACCTGTGGGGTCTGGGGAGATATTTTCCAAGTGGTCTTAGGAGAACGCGCTCAAGACATTGATTTCAGCGAAACCGCCACCCTACATTACTCCCGCGCCTACTTTAACGCCAGTCTGTTAGGTCAAATTTTCCGCCGCATGGGACTCCCGGCCGAAAGTCTAGAATTTCTCACCCGAGGGGCGAAATTTTCTCGCCCTCCCCTCACCGCCACCCTACGCAATCTCCCCGGTCTGTGGGCACTCTGGGGACGAGAACAGCAGTTAGAAAAAGATTTTGAGGTGGATCTCAAAAAGCGTTTTCTCCCCACCTTAAATCAGCTACAATACCCCGATCACGCCCTTTCTGACGAGGAGTTACTGGCGCGAGTGGACTTAATCCTCTCCACCCTCAAACGGGCGACCTACTACAGTATTCTCGCCCCCCTGAGTGTTGCCCTGCGCCGCGCCCTGTTTCGAGTCAAGGTGCGACAGTTGGATAATAGTCAAGCCCCGGAAATTGCCTCCGCCCGGGCTTTAGCGCAACTCGCCCTCAAAACCCGTAACCTACTGCCCATGAGTCAACTGCACTTTGACAGTTGTCCCTCCCTCTTTGCTTATCTCGCCGAAATGCCCGACGGAGAAAATGTTCTCGCCCAGTTTCAACAGTGGTTAGAGCGTTATGGTTATTTAAGCGAAGTGATCACCGATATTGCTTGTCCCCGTTGGCGAGAAGAACCCCGCCCCATGCGAGAATTATTCACGCAATGTCTGCTCAATGACCAGCGCCGCGCCCAAGTGGAACAGATTCAACCCATCAAAAATCCCGGAATGCGCGCCCGTTTAGTCCAACAACGGGTTAATTTACAGAACCAAGTGGCTCAAATTTATGCCAAACTGCTCGCCCATTTACGCTGGACTATTGTAGCCCTAGAACAGCGTTGGTTAAATCAGAGCCAATTGAGAGAGGGGGGAGATATTTTCTTTTTAGAGTTAGAAGAAATTCGCACCCTGATTGAAGAGGAAAACGCTCCCCTGCATGAGCAGCTAGGGACTTTAATTGAACAAAGGCGATCGCACTGGCAACAAGATCAAGCCCTCAGTGCCGTTCCCTATATTGTCTACGGCAAACCCCAAAAACTAGACCCCCTACCCCTTATTTCCCCCCTCACCCCCCAGCAAATCCTGCAAGGCATTGCCGCCAGTCCCGGTCAAATTGAAGGATCTGTCAAAATCCTACGCAGTTTACCCCAGAATCTATCCTTAGCCGAAAAAACCATTCTGGTGGTTCCCTATACCGATGCCGGATGGTCCCCCCTGCTAGCGCAAGTGTCCGGCCTGATCTCGGAAGTCGGGGGCATTCTCTCCCACGGGGCCATTGTCGCCCGGGAATATGGCATTCCAGCCGTGATGGATATTCCCCACGCGACAGAACAGTTACAAGATGGACAATGGGTGCGTTTAGATGGGGAAACTGGACAGGTCGAGATTTTAGGGAATCCCGAGGACTGATGAAAGTTAATTAATGATGAAAGTTAATTAAAGTCTGTCGAAAAGAACTCCCCATCCTATAGAGGAATAAGGAATTCTTTTCGACATACGCTTAAAACTCCCCAGGTAGGATTCGAACCTACGACCAATCGGTTAACAGCCGACCGCTCTACCACTGAGCTACTGAGGATTGATACCACTGAACTTGCTCGTTTATTCAGCAACAGTATTTGATTATAGATTAACCTTCAGGAGTTTTGCAAGGCCTTGAGCAAAATTTTTTTTTGCGGTTCAGCCAACTGTAAACTCTGGTCACAAATTGCCCCCGACCGCCCGAAATACAAGTTATCGTATAACAGTGTACTTCTCTGGGATTGAGAACCCATGCTAACGCATCATCGCCGCCCAGTTTGCCTCTCTCTCATTTCTACCGACCTCCCCCTATGGTCGATGTTAGAAACCGCCGCAACCTTATATCAAAAAGATCAAGAGCGTTTTCACATCATCCTCAAACAACCTCCCTTTCCCTCCTCCGCCCCCTCAGAAACCCTACCCTCAAGCCCCTTTGCTCCTGACCCAGTAAAAAAAGAGGGGTTATTATGGCTAGAATTATCCCCCTACCGAGTCATCATGACCATGCAGGGCAATGGTCAACTCGGCTATCGTCATTTTTGGGAACAGGGGGTTTATGGCACGAGCCGTTACTGGTTATATGGGGATAGTATCGGCAGCACCAGCGCCTTACGCTTGCGGAACTATACCCGCAGTTTGCACCTAGTCGGTTATCCCTTACCCCATACCCTGCGCATTGAGTATGAGTTATGGGCAGAACACCTACAGATGGGTCATTATATCTTGAGTTTAGAGATTCATCATTAGTTAACACTATTGAGCAAACTCAAGTTTTCACAACTCCCCCCATGAGTAACCCAGAACAACGTGCCGATTACGATTCCCCTTGGAAAGAAGCCATTTCCCTCTACTTTCCTGACTTTTTAAAATTCTTTTTTCCCGAGGTTTATCAAGGCATTGACTGGAGCAAAGACTACACATTTCTCGACAAAGAATTCCAGCAAATCATCCGGCAAACCGAAACCGGGCGGAGGGATGCGGATAAACTGGTTAAAGTTTGGCTCAAAAACGGTCGAGAACTGTGGATTCTGATTCATATTGAAGTACAGAGTCAAGTCCAGATTTCCTTTCCCGAACGCATCTACATTTACAATAGCCGGATTTACGACGTACATCGTTGTCCGGTGTTAAGTTTAGCCGTTTTAGCCGATGAGCAAGAAAGCTGGCGACCGGATAACTACAGCTACGGGTTTTTAGGGGGTAGACTTACCTTAGAATTCCCCATAGCCAAGCTCCTAGACTATAGTACAGAAACCTTAGAAGCCAGTTCTAATCCCTTTGCCGTGATAGTGCTAGCGCACCGAGAGACTCAAGCCAGTGCGAAAGACCCCAATCGTCGGTATCGGGAGAAATTAAGAATAGCCAAAAGTTTATATCAACGAGGTTATGAGCGAGCAGATATACTAGAGTTATTCCGACTGATTGACTGGATGATGAGCTTACCGGAACAGTTTCAGTCAGGATTTCAAAGAGAAATAGTTCGTTTTGAAGAGGAAAGTAAAATGCCCTATATCACCAGTATTGAGCGTTTCGCCCGTGAAGAGGGATTACAACAGGGAATTGAACAAGGATTACAACAAGGAGTTCTCCAAAAGGGTCGAGAAGCCATTCTAGAGGTGTTAGAAGTCCGTTTTAGCTCAGTTTCTGAAACCCTTGTAGAGTTACTCAATCAAGTTCAGGAGAAAGCAATACTGTCCTCTCTCCTTCGACAATCCATTACAGTAGAATCTCTCGACACCTTCGAGGGAATGGTTAGAGAACAGTTTTCTGCCTGATTCTCCTGTGAGCGGACAACTTCGAGGAATGAGAGGGGATGCTGTAGATTAACCTTGTACTGGATGATGAGCTTACCGGAACAGTTTCAGTCAGGATTTCAAAGAGAAATAGTTCGTTTTGAAGAGGAAAGTAAAATGCCCTATATCACCAGTATTGAGCGTTTCGCCCGTGAAGAGGGATTACAACAGGGATTACAACAGGGAGTTCTCCAAAAGGGTCGAGAAGACATTCTAGAGGTGTTAGAAGTCCGTTTTAGCTCGGTTCCTGAAACCCTTGTAGAGTTACTCAATCAAGTTCAGGAGAAAGCAATACTGTCCTCTCTCCTTCGACAATCCATTACAGTAGAATCTCTCGACACCTTCGAGGGGATTGTGATTAGCCAGTTATCTTTCTGAATCACTATCCCCAAAAACCTTGTGGATTTTCCGAGAGAAGACGGACGGGTTAAGCAACGGTTTGACTCAACTTGCCCTTGATCTATTTTGCCGTTAGTCTAAACTCCAATATAGGAAGCACCTCCTCTTTTTTTATAGATTCAGATCCAAGCACCAAAACTCATGGGAAGCGAACAAATTATCCTCTTATCCAGTCGGGAAATTGACAAAATGCGTGTTGCGGGACGTTTGGCCGCCCAACTACTCAAACACTTAGGCCAGATGGTTAAACCGGGAGTTAGTACAGAAGAATTAAACAATGAAGCCGAACGCTGGACTCAAGCTCACGGAGCCATCAGCGCTCCCCTCGGTTATCATGGCTTTCCTAAGTCGATTTGTACCAGTGTGAATGATGTGATCTGTCACGGCATCCCCAGTCCCACACATATTCTACAAGAGGGCGACATCATCAATATTGACGTGACCCCGATTGTCGATGGCTACTATGGGGACACCTCGAAAACCTTTTTTGTCGGTACCCCTTCCCCAGTGGCGCAGAAATTGGTCGAAGTGACTGAGGAGTGCCTTTATCGGGGGATTGCGGCGGTTAAACCGGGGGGGAAAATTGGTGATATTGGGGCGGCTATTCAGGAATACGCCGAGGCTCATAATTTTTCGGTAGTGCGGGATTTTGTCGGTCATGGTATTAGTCGCGTCTTCCACACGGCCCCCCAAATCCCCCACTACGGCACTAAAGGCAAGGGGAAACGCTTACGGCCGGGGATGGTTTTCACGATTGAACCTATGATTAACGAAGGCACTTATGAGGCTGAGGTGCAGGCGGATGGCTGGACGGCACTCACTAAAGACCGGAAACTATCGGCCCAATTTGAACATACCATCGCCGTTACTCAGGATGGCGTAGAAATCCTTACCCGCTTGGATTAACAGGACAGCCAAAAAAGTGACACACTCCCTGCTCAACTTTACGATTCTTTACCCATAATGAAACAATAGTTCAAATCTCGCTGTCACTATCACATATCTCGAAAAAGAGAAAGGAACTTAGACTTTCTTCACAGTAGGAGTGGCTATGGTACTATCGGGATGGTTCAGCAGGACTAAATCATGACTAAGCCCTAGTGGTAGAGGAGTCGATAGGAGTGCAAGAAAGGATGTCAGAAGGACACCAAGAGGTTAAAGTACAGCGCCCCGCTTTACAACCCATCCGCATTGGTGTGATTGGTGTTGGTAATATGGGACAGCATCACACTCGCGTTCTGAGCTTGATGAAGGACGTGGAGTTGGTGGGAGTGTCTGATATTAATGTGGAACGGGGACTCGATACCGCCAGTAAACACCGCGTTCGCTTTTTTGAGGACTATCATGACCTCTTACCCTATGTGGATGCTGTCTGTATTGCTGTACCAACACGCCTCCATCATCAGGTGGGGATGAATTGCTTGGAAGCGGGCGTTCATGTCCTGATAGAAAAACCCATTGCGGCGAGTATTGCTGAGGCGGAATCTTTGGTCAATGCGGCGGCAGAGGCTAATTGTATTTTACAGGTGGGTCATATTGAGCGGTTTAATCCGGCGTTCCAAGAACTGAGTAAGGTTCTGAAAACGGAGGAGTTGTTGGCGATTGAAGCGCACCGCATGAGTCCCTATTCTGACCGGGCTAATGATGTTTCTGTGGTGCTGGATTTGATGATTCACGATATTGATCTGTTGTTGGAGTTGGCGGATTCTCCGGTGATTCGGGCGACGGCAAGCGGGAATCGCACGGCGGATTCTGGTTATTTGGATTATGTGACGGCGACGTTGAATTTTGCTAATGGGATGGTGGCGACTTTAACGGCGAGTAAGGTGACGCACCGCAAAATCCGCCGCATTGCTGCCCATTGTAAAAATTCTCTGACTGAGGCGGATTTTCTCAATCATGAGATTTTGATCCATCGCCAAACAACGGCGAATTGTATGACGGATTATGGTCAGGTGTTGTATCGTCAGGACGGGTTAATTGAAAAGGTTTATACGAGTAATATTGAACCGCTTCATGCGGAGTTAGAGCATTTTGTTCACTGTGTACGGGGGGGAGATCAGCCCTCGGTGGGCGGGGAACAGGCGCTGAAGGCGTTGCGTTTGGCGAGTTCTATTGAGCAAATGGCGTTGGATGGTCAAGCGTGGGAAAGCGGAGAGATCCGCCGTCCTCATGCTCCTCTGTCTATGGCTAGGGTCCTTTAAGGGCGGCGAGGAGGGGTGGGATCAGGGTTTGACTCACCTCTTGATTGCCTTGGGGACTGAGATGAATGTGATCCCGATACAAGGCCTCGGGTTGGGGGTGTTGGGCAAAGAGCGGGAGAAAGTCTATATAGGTCAGAGGATGGGCTTCGGTGAAGGACTGGAGCCTGTTTCTGGCTTTTATTTCGTAGTCTTTGGGGCCGGTGGGGTCGAGTTCCCGTAATAGGGGGGTGAGGGCAATAATCAGGTGGGCGTTTTGGGCTTGGGCGATCGCACTAATCCCCTCTAAAGCCGCCAAATTAAAGCCTACTCGGTCCCCCGGCTCGTTTTGATGGGCTTCCCATTCTGGTACAGGTCGCGCTGGGACCAGATAACGACTGTAAACTTCGGTGAGGGCAGAGAAGGGTTTGCGGTCGGGATAATTGCGATCGCGCCCCACCAACAGAGGACTCGGCGCCACCCCAAACAGGTCATCGGTATTAATCACAACCACCACCACCTGCGCCCCAAACAGACCAAACCGTTGAATATAGGCCAACTCATTACGCGGCCCCCAAGAATTAGCCGAGGCATTCAACACCTGCACCGGGAGTCCCCCTAATTTGTCCTCTAACACTCGTTCCAAACAGCGCGAAATAATCTGTTCTTGATCCGTCCACCATCCCCCATTAGCCACCGAATCCCCCAACAATAAGACCCGTTTTCCCCCCACTAGGCCATCCCCATCAATCCCTTGGCCACGCATAGAAAACTGATTAATCTCTACCCGGTTTCCCATCCGTCTCACGCGTTGATTAGGCGCTAATAGATAGCCAATGTCCTCATCCGGGAGATAAACCAAGGGGTCGCCAAACCCAAACAGTAACCGTAACGCCGCTTCCAGCAGGCCAAGAAAGACACCGCCCCCCAGCAAAACAATGAGCCAAATCTCCATAATATGCCATCCAAACTTTTTGCTAAAGTAGCAAATGAATAGCCATCTTGTCTGCTTGTACAATAAACAAGGTTAAACACCAAGAGGATAGATCCACTATGTCTGACCTGAATCGTGGCATCATGAAATTCAAGAACGCCGATAAACCCATTGTGGTGGTTACTTCAGCCGTTCTTGTCTTAGGTAGTATAGTATTTCTCATTTTCTGGGCATTACAAAGTGCTTATACCTTGTAATGCTGGTTGGATGTCGCTTCGTCACGGAGTAGGTCTAAGGTTAGAGGAAAGATAGAATCAACTACCTGCATTCTAGCCCCCGTTCCTGGCGAAGCCCCATCCTTGCCCAACTCAATTTTCCTATTCCCCTTATTTCCCTGTCAGCCATTTTGCTACCCGTCTCATCGTTCATCCTAGCCACGACTGAAGCGCGTCCCCTTTTAGGATCAATCTGGCTGGATCTGGCCGTGATTGTTTTAATGTTGACCCTCTCAGCCTGCTTTTCTGGCTCAGAAACGGCCATCACCGCCCTAGATGACCTCAAACTCCGAGGACTGATTAAAGAACAAGGCGATCCTACAGGTTTATTCCGGTTAGTCTTGCAACGGCGATCGCGCTTTATCACCACGTTATTAGTCGGGAACAACTTGGTGAATATTTTCTCCACCGTCCTCACCAGTAACCTCTTCGCCCTCTGGTTAGGCAGTGCCGGATTAGGGCTAGCCACCGCCCTGTTAACCATCCTCGTCCTCATTTTCGGTGAAATTACCCCTAAATCCATGGCTATCCTCTACGTCATGCCCGTTTTCATGGTCGTCGTGCGCCCAATTTATTGGCTTTCCCGTCTTCTCTCCAGTTTGGGGATTATTTACATTCTCGAAACCATCACCCAAAAAATGATCCGTATCTTCCAAGGCAAAACCGGGAAAAACCCCCAATCTGGGGAATCCCTCACGGATTTACAACTCATGATTGAAGTGTTGGGGGGTAAAGGAAAATTAGACTATTACAAGCATGACTTACTCAATAAAGCCTTAATGTTGGATCAACTCGATGCTAGAGATGTGGTCAAACCGCGCATCGAAATGCGCACCATTTCCCAAGAAGCCAGCTTAGAGGATTTAATCAACCTTTGTTTAGAAACGGGGTATTCTCGGATTCCCGTACAGGGGGAGTCTAAAGATCAAATTGTGGGCATTAT